>DAIUKO010000004.1:40806-62530 GCA_036848175.1 Vicinamibacterales bacterium
CCGGCACGGTGACCGGCGTCCAGAACGGCGACGCGATCACGGCCAGCTACGCGACGACCGCGACGACCGCCAGTCCGGTTGCCAGTTATCCAATCACGGCGACGCTGAACGATCCGGGCAACACGCTCGCGAACTACAGCGTCACGACCACCAACGGCATCCTGACGATCACCAAGGCGCCGTTGGCCGTGAAGGCTGACGACAAGAGCCGCATCTACGGCGCCGCGAATCCGCTGCTGACCGGCACGGTGACCGGCGTCCAGAACGGCGACGCGATCACGGCCAGCTACGCGACGACCGCGACGACCGCCAGTCCGGTTGCCAGTTATCCAATCACGGCGACGCTGAACGATCCGGGCAACACGCTCGCGAACTACACCGTCACGGCGACCAACGGCACGCTCACGGTGAACCCGGCGCCGTTGACGGTCAAGGTGGACGACAAGAGCCGCACGTACGGCGCGGCCAATCCGACGCTGACCGGCACGATCACTGGCGTGCAGAACAGCGACGTGATCTCCGCCAGCTACGCGACGGGCGCAACGCCCGGAAGCCCGGTCGGCTCTTATCCGATCACCGCCTCGCTCAACGATCCGGGCGGCAAGCTGACGAACTACAGCGTCACGACGACCAACGGGACGCTGACTGTCAGCAAGGCGGCGCTGACCGTGACGGTTGATAGCAAGAGCCGCGCGTATGGCGCGGCCAATCCGGCGCTCACGGGCACCGTCGCCGGTGTCGTCAGCGGCGACGCGATCACGGCCAGCTATTCGACAGCCGCAACGCCGGCCAGCGCGGTCGGGATTTATCCGATCACGGCAACGCTCAACGATCCGAACAACAAGCTCGCGAATTACAGCGTCACGACGACCACCGGGACGCTGACTGTCAACAAGGCGGCGCTGACCGTGACGGTTGATAGCAAGAGCCGCGCGTATGGCGCGGCCAATCCGGCGCTCACGGGCACCGTCGCCGGTGTCGTCAGCGGCGATGCGATCACCGCCAGCTATTCGACAACCGCGACGGTGATCAGCGCGGTCGGCACCTATCCGATCACCGCGACGCTCAACGATCCGAACAACAGGCTCGCCAACTACAGCGTCACGACGACCAACGGCACGCTGACCGTCACGATGGCGCCGCTGACCGTGAAAGCTGACGACAAGAGCCGCACCTACGGCGCCGCAAATCCGCTGCTGACCGGCACGGTGACCGGCATCCAGAACGGCGACGCGATCACGGCCAGCTACGCGACTGGCGCGACGCCGGCCAGCACGGTCGGGACCTATCCGATCACGCCGACGCTGAACGATCCGAACAACAAGCTGTCGAACTACAGCGTGACGACGACCAATGGCACGCTCACCGTGAGCACGGCGGCGTTGACGGTCTCGGCTGACGACAAGAGCCGCGCCTACGGTGCGGCAAATCCGACATTGACGGGCACGGTCACCGGCGTGCAGAACGGTGATGCGATCACGGCCGGCTATTCGACGACTGCGGCAGCGACCAGCGCAGTCGGCAGCTATCCGATCACCGCGACCCTCAGCGATCCCAACAGCAAGCTCGCCAACTACAGCCTCACGACAACCGACGGCACGCTCACCGTCACGAAGGCGGCGCTGACCGTGAAAGCTGATGACAAGAGCCGCACCTACGGCGCTGCGAATCCGACTTTGACGGGGACCATCACCGGCGTGTTGAACGGCGACGCGATCGGCGCGACCTACGCAACGACCGCCACCGCGACGACAGGAGTCGGCACCGTGCCGATCACGCCGACCGCGACCGGCGCCGCCGGCACGCTGGCAAACTACACCGTGACCGCGACCAACGGCACGCTCACGATCACGCCGGCGGTGTTGACGGTGACGGCCGACGATGCGTTACGCACGTTCGGTGCTTCGAACCCGTCTTTCACTGCCTCTTACAGCGGCTTCCAAAACGGCGAGAACCTGACCACCGGAGGCATTACCGGATCGCCGAGTCTGACCACCACGGCCACGTCGACCAGTCCAGTCGGCAGCTACAGCATCGTCGCGGCGCGCGGGACGCTTGCCGCGAGCAACTACACGTTCTCGTTCGCGAACGGGACGCTGACCGTCGCCAAGGCGACGCCGGCGATCACGTGGAACAATCCGGCTGACATCACGATCGGCACCGCCTTGAGTGCGACGCAGTTGAACGCGTCGGCGAGCGTGCCGGGCACGTTCGTCTACACACCACCGTCCGGCACCGTGCTGCCCGCGGGCAACGGACAGACGCTGCGCGCCGACTTCACGCCGACCGACGCGACCAACTACAACGCGGCTTCGAAAAGCGTCGCGATCAACGTGCTGAGCCAGGTGTCGACGACGACGAGCACGCCGACATCGAGCCTGAATCCCTCGACGTTCGGCGCGGCGGTGACGTTGACGTCAACCGTGAGCAGCGGCAACGGAACGCCCGCGGGCACGGTTGAGTTCTTCGACAACGGCGTGTCTCTGGGCACGGCGCCGCTCGTCTCCGGCGCCGCGTCGCTGACGACCAAGGGCATCAATGCCGGAACGCGCTCGGTCACGGCGCGGTATCTCGGCGGCAGCGGCTTTGGCGCGAGCACCTCGCCAGCCTTGACGCAGACCGTCAATCAGGCGACGGGTACCGCGAGTCTCGCCGTCACCGGACTGACGCCGCAGTACAGCGATACCGATACGTTCACCGCCTCGTTCACGCCCGGCGTGGCCGGCGGACCCGCGCCGGCAAAGGTCAGTTTCACGATGGGCACGCAGGTCATCGGCGAAGCGACTCCGACGTTGGTGGGAGGCGTCTACCAATACGCATGGAGCGGACAATTGGTCGAACCGGCGCCCTTCGGAGCGGCGCCCACCGGTCAGATGAAACCGGGCCTGCGGATTGTGACCGCAACATTCGTCGACCCGAACTTCTCCGTCACGAGTCCGAGCCGATCGCTGACCATGCAGAAGGAAGACGCGCGGATCGCCTATTCCGGGCCGACGTCATTTTCACTCGGTGGGACTGCGACAGGAACCGTGGTCCTCAGCGTGACGGTAAAGGACATCACCGCGGCAACCGGTGACACCGCGTGGGACGGCAATCCCGGCGACATTCGGAACGCGCAGGTGCAGTTGATCGATCGGGGCACGAACATCGTCCTCGGAACCGCCACGGTCAGTGCGACCGGCAGCACGGCGACAGTCGGCACGGCGACGTTCAACTGGTCGGTGAATTTGGGAACCGCCAGCTCGAAAGTCTTCAGCATCGGGTTCCTGGTGACCAACTACTACAATCGCAACAGTACGCTCGACAACGTCAGCATCACCGTCACGAAGTAGCGACCGGCGCAGTTTCGAGACGCGCAGGCCCGCAGAGAAAATCTGCGGGCCTTGCGTGAACGCGGGTAGCGGCGTCCCACTTTCACGCAACAGTCGGTCAGGCGACCGGAGGCAGATCTTCAAAAAGCCTCTTCCGTTCCCTCTGTCGCCTTTGCCGACAAGCGATTGCTCGATTACACCCGCCGAAAACAGGCTATTTCACGGCGGTGCGCACTTCTTACACGGTCAAGCACGTGCATTCGCGGCATCGTGAGCCGTGTGTCGTTCTAACCCGTTGATTTCATTGAGAGAAACGTGTGGCAACGTGCTTGCCCTGAACCAGGGATATGGCTCGACGAAAAAACCCACATGCGATGGCACTCGGACGACTCGGCGGATTGAAGGGCGGCAGGGCCCGTGCAGAAAAACTCAGCGCGCGACGGCGGCGAGAGATTGCGCGTCAGGCCGCGATCGCGCGCTGGAGTTCCTCGTAGCGGACGATGCTACGGCAACGGCGGTTCACGAACGATCAGTTTCGGCGTATGCGTGACCGTCGTTGCACCGTAGTTGCGAATTCGAACCTTATAGGTACCGGGCGCGGGCAACGCCACCGTCGCGGCTGCGACGCCAGCAATGCTGGGCGCTGAGGTCCCGACCAGCAAACCGGCCGCGTTGTAGATTTCCACGCCGATCTGGGCGAGCAGATCGTCGGCGGTCACCACGCCAATCAGCGCAAGCGACGTCGCCGACGTCGTCACCGGGAAATCGGCTGACTGCATCGGTCCTATCGCGGGCGCGTTGTCCACAACCTGCACGTTTTCACGAGCCGACGGACTGTCGTACGCATTCTCCAACCCGTCGTCGTCGTCATCGTCGGTTGCGCTGTCGTGCCAGCCGTTCGGATGACTGTTGTGGTCCCACCCGTCCTCCGCGTCGTCATCATCGCGCGGATGCTTTACTTTCTGCGGCTTCGGCAGTCGAACGAAGCCTACGCGGTCGACAGCCACGACCTGATTCTGCGAATTGGTCGTCATGCTCGTGTTTGTCCCGACCGCATAGAAGAACGTCCCTTGCCCCTTTCCTCGATTAGCGGTGATGCCGAGCGGGCTGCTCGAGTCATTCATCGTGTCAATTTGCGCTTCGACGAACACATCGCCATCCGGATTGGTCGTGATGAAGCCCTGAACGACCTTCCCTTCCGGAGGAACTGCGCCTGAATCGACGACTGCTTGTTCCTTGAAGACGTCGACTGTAAAGGGCATCGGTTCCACTCGAGCAAGGACCGGAGTGACCGGAACGTTGCCGCGTTTCGGGATGAGCATTCCGACCTTGTTGAGTCCCGTCGATGTGTATCCCACGACATCGTCATCGGGCGCGACGCCGAACGGGTCGTTCGCACCGCCGAGTGGAATCGCGTGACTGGCCATCCTGTTGCGGACGGGATCGAGGTTCACGAGATGACCGCTGCCCGTGACCACCCAAACGATTCCCCATTTGTCGATGTTCAGTTGACGCGGCTCTGAGGCGCCAACGGCGTCGAGCGGCCAGCGCTTGATGTTCGTGCCGGTTGTCGAGATATTCAGCTCGGCGATGTTGTTGCCACAGTTGACGCCGGGAGCGGGCATGCAACCGTCGATACCCGGTTCCGAGTAATAGACTAAATACCGGTTGTTGGGATGCGCCGCGATGCCGGAGATGCACGGGGAACTAGCGGCAGCCGTCGGGCACACACCAACGCCGCCGCCCACGTTCCACCGCGTCACGGTGGCAGTGCCCGTTCCCGATGCCGGCGCTGGTCCAGGTGTCAGCATCTGCACATAGCCGGCCGTGGGATCGCTGGGAGTCAGCACATTCGTCGTAAACACATTGTTCCAATCGTCGACCGCCAGATCTGAGACAAGCGGGTTGTCGGTGGCATCGCGATCGACCCATCTGGTCCGCTCGCAGGTCGGCGTGGACCCCGAGCAGTTCTGAGTATCAATTCGCACCAGCGACGCGCTGGTGCGGACGAAGACGAATCGTCGATCGTGTGACGCTTTGATCTTCTTCAACCCGCCCGTCACGAATGCCGGCGGCGTCATGGAGTCGGACAGTTCCCATGATGTCCATTGCGCCGACCCTTTCATCAGCGACCGTGACGGATCGAGTCGAAATGCCCGCTGCGGCGCGCCGAGGCGGGTGACGAACCACAGCCGATTGTTGTCTTCGCCCCGCGTGTCCACGACCATCGCACCGGGACTCGCGTCCGCCTCAGCTGGCAGGTCCCATTCGACGATGTGGACCATGCGCGGCTGAACTGTCTGCGCATGCGCCAGCAGCGGGCTCAGCAGCACGCCTGCCGCCGTGCAAAGAATGATTTGCTTGACTGCTTTGCAGCTCTGCTCGTACGCCACGTTGCTCACGCTCATTGCCGATTGACTCCCTCGACGCCACGTCGAAAGTTGTGTCTAATGATCCAAGCTGTCGCTCGTTCAGCAACGGACGTACCGAGCCCTGACCCATCAAAGCAATGCGTAGGACTATGGTGCGATTGAACTTACGTGATCGCTCAAGCATCGATCAGCTCAGCAGGACGGTTGAGTAGTTGATAGACGCATTGTCGGCTGCGCGTTTCTCACGATGGGTAGCGTCTGAAATATGGCCACTCCGAGGTGGCCCAACCGGGCCAGCTCTCGCGCACCATCGCGCCTGAGGGGTTCGAACGTTATGCTTGAGCGTGGAAGTACGAGTGCAATCGGGCGGCGGCTTGGAATGTGGCGCCGTACGCGCCCGCTGACGACCTGCGCGTAGCGTCAACGGAGGTCCACAACCTTCTTCTAAGCACCAATCTTTGTCCTCAACATCATCCGAGCGTCGCACCAACTGATCGCTGGATCTCCAAGACGCGCGTTCAAGGAGTCGGCAATCGTCTTGAAAGAGGTGTGTGCCCGGAATTGATGGAATCGGATCCTACGAACCCTGCCTCCACGCGCGCGCCGCGCTACCGTCTCCGAATCCCGTTGAGGTACCGCCCGTCAGGCGATCACCAGTGGCGCGACGGCGACACCGAGAACATCAGCCGCTCGGGCGTGTTGTTTCGCACTGATCACCTGATGCCGCCTCAGACACCGATTGAAATGCTGCTCGCGTTGCCTGCGGAGGTAGGAGGCAGCGACGAGTCCGCGACGGTCATCTGTCGCGGCCGCATCGTTCGTACCGAATCCGCCGCCGGGAATGACCACGGTGACGGCCGAGCGGCGGTGGCGGCGACGATCGCCGGCTACCGCCTGGCGCATTCGCAGGGCAACGATCCGCGCCGTATTTGACTATGACTGTTGAGATATGCCTCTCGTGAAGCAAGGCGGCGAGGCTCTCGTCGGCATCGGGACGGCGATTCGCGCGATCGAGGCGGAAATCGAGTACGCCGCGCGGTCGGACGCGAAAGTGCTGATCACCGGAGAGAGCGGCGTCGGCAAAGAGGTGATCGCCCGCCTCGTCCACCAGCGCAGCGGCCGCGCGCACACACCCCTCGTCACGATCAATTGCGCCGGCATCCCCGATTCGCTGCTCGAGTCGGCGTTGTTCGGCCACGTCAAAGGCAGCTTCACCGGCGCGTACCGCGATCGGCTCGGCCTGCTCGAGATGGCGCACCAGGGCACGATCTTCCTCGATGAGATCGGCGAGATGAGCCTGCGCATGCAGGCGCTGCTGCTCCGCTTCATGGAGAACGGCGAAATCCAGCGCGTTGGCGCCGACCGCGTGCAGTCGCGCGTCGACGTGCGCGTCATCGCCGCAACCAATCGTGACCTGCTCGTGCGAATCGGGTCGAAGGATTTCCGTGAGGATCTGTATTACCGGCTCAACGTGATTCACATCACGATTCCGCCGCTGCGCGGCCGGCGCGAGGACATTCCGGTCTTCCTCGATTATTTCCTGCGCTCGTACGCCGAACGCCACGGCGTGCGCTCGCCCGAGTTGTCGCCTGACGCGCTCGCGCACCTGGTCGCCTATGACTGGCCCGGCAACGTGCGTGAGTTGAAGAATGTCGCGGAGCGGCTGATCGTCCGTGGCAAAAGCGGATTGATCACGCTCACCGATCTGCCGGCCGAGATCCAGCAGTGGGGGCGTCAAATCTCCGCGCCCCCGCCACCCGCCAGCACCTCCGTCGTGAACGACCTGTACGACCGGCTCGTCACCAACCGAGAGTCGTTCTGGTCGGTCGTCTATCCCTCGTTCATGGCGCGCGATCTCACCCGCGCCGACTTGCGTGCGCTGCTCCGCCGTGGCCTGCAGCAGACGGGCGGCAACTACAAAGTGCTCGTGCAGTTGTTCAACATGCCGCCCACCGACTACAAGCGCTTCCTGAATTTTCTGCGCAAGCACGAATGCCACGTCCCCTTTCAACGGTTCAGAACGGCGCGCCCTTTTTCTGAAGCCCGCGAGACTAGTGAAGACGTGTGAAGTCTGACGCGTCGCTGGGCAAGGTCTTTGCCGGTCCCTCGGCACGTTGGCCTCGGCTAGGGCAACGGCGGTCCGACAAAAGTCTTACGAGGCCGGACCATCACGCGTGCGGGATATCTTTGGTGAGGCAGACTTTTCTCTTCTACTTCCGCCCATCAACGGTGCACCGATCGCACGCGGAAGTACTCGGACGACCTCGATGAGACCCGTAGCCCCTCCAACTACAACGGCTTAGCCGCAAAAGTCGCCCTCCACCTCGTCTGGCCAGTCGCTTGCACTAAAGGGCCACGAATCAAGAAAAGCTCGATAAAGCGCGGTTGGTCGCCTCCCCGCGTGGGCGGCGTCTCACTGCTCCTGTCGCTCCGAGGACCTATGACGCGTAATGGATCCGCAGAACTGATTGGTGCCAGTCGACAATTTTTGGCACTCACGCAGGAGATCGACCGGGTGGCGCGCTCTGACGCCAAAGTGCTGATTACCGGCGAGAGCGGGGTCGGCAAGGAACTGGTGGCCCGAGCCGTCCACACGCGGAGCACGCGTGCGCATCGCGTGTTCGTGCCCGTGAACTGCGCCGGACTCCCCGAAACGCTCCTCGAATCGGAGCTGTTCGGACACGTCAAGGGCAGCTTCACCGGCGCCTACCGCGACAAACCGGGCAAGCTCGAGATCGCGGACTCGGGCACGGTATTTCTCGACGAAATCGGCGAGATGACGCTGCGCATGCAGGGACTGCTGCTGCGGTTCCTCGAGACCGGCGAGCTGCAGAAGGTCGGCTCGGATGCATCGGGCGGCCGCGTCAACGTCCGAGTCGTCGCCGCCACGAACCGCGATCTGCGCGAGCTGATTACGCTCGGCCAGTTCCGGGAGGACTTGTTCTACCGCCTGAATGTCATCCACCTCGTCGTGCCGCCGCTGCGCGAGCGCAAGGAAGACATTCCAGCCATGATCTCGCACTCGCTGAAATCGTTCTCGAACCGCGGCGACTATACGGTCCGCTCGATCGACGCCGAGGCGATGGCGGCGCTGAATGAATACCGCTGGCCGGGCAACGTCCGCGAGCTGGAGAACGTGATCGAACGGCTCGTCGTCACCTGCCGCAAAGAGGAAGCGACGCTCGACGATCTGCCGCACGAGATCCGCAGCCGCCACGAGGGCACCACTCGGCCGCGGCGCGAACGGCGCCGCACGATTGCCGACGATCTCTACAAGCGCCTGGTCGAGGATCGCGAATCGTTCTGGACCGCGGTGTATCCGCTCTACATGCAGCGCGAGATCACGCGCTCCAACGTCCGGGACCTGGTCGGCAAAGGCCTGCAGGAAGCACGGGGGAACTACAAGATCGTGGCGCAGCTGTTCAACCTGGAGTCGCGCGACTACAAGAAGTTTCTCAACTTCCTGCGCAAGCACGAATGTCAGCTTCCCTTTCGCGAATACCGCGAAGGGCACACACAGCAGGCGTCATGAAGACACATACGTTCGCGTTCGTACTCGTCGCCGCGGCGCTGGCCGTCGCCGGCGAACGGCCGGCGTCCGCCCAGGATCGCAAGGCCGCCGCTCAGGATCATCGGACCGCGGCCGCCGATCCGGCGGTTCGCCGCACCGTGGATCCCGGGGCCAACTACGTCATCGGTCCCGACGACGTGCTGTCGATCGTGTTCTGGCGTGACAAGGACATGTCCTGCGAGGCCTGCGTCGTGCGGCCCGACGGCAAGATTTCGCTGCCGCTGATGAACGACGTCCAGGCCGGCGGCCTCAAGCCGAGCGAGCTCAGCGCCGCAGTCAGCGCGATGGCCCGCCAGTACGTCGAGGACCCGAACGTCACGGTCGTGGTCAAGGAAATCAAGAGCCGGAAGGTCTTCATCACCGGGATGGTCGAGAAGCCGGGGCCGTACCCCTTGAACGGACCGACGACCGTCATGCAGTTGATTTCGCTGGCGGGCGGGCTGAAGGAGTTCACCGACGGCAAGAAGATCCTGATCATGCGCACCGACAAGAACGGACGGCAGACGGCGCAGCTCTTCAACTACCAGAAAGTTCTCGGCGGCAAGAACCTCGAACAGAACATCGAGCTTCAGCCGGGCGATACAGTCGTCGTTCCGTAGGCGCCGTCATGAAGCGCTTGATGTTCGTGACGTTCGCGTGCGCGGTCGCGACGGCTGCGTCTGCGCAGACGCCGGCGGCTCCGCCCGCCGCGCAGCCGACGGCCGGTCAGTCGCACCGTGAGCCGCCGCAGACGATGATGCTGACGCTCGGGTTCTCCGGCGCGGGCGCCGGCGACTCGGAAGGGCTCGCTCCGGAAGCGGCGGCGCTGACCGGCGTGCATACCGACACCGACGCGCTGCTCGCGTATCAGCGCCATTTCCGCAAAGCCACGCTCGGCTTCAGCGGACGAACCGTCGTCCGCTACGACGCGAGGTCGGAGGACCTCACGCCGATGCGTGAGCAGGGCACGATTGGATTCTCCACCGGCGGGACCAACCGTCAGATTCGCGCCAGTCAGAGCGTCGGCTTCTCGCCCTACTATCAGTTCGGCGCGATGCCCAACGGATCGCCATCCGAGCTGGACGAGACTGCGCTGGCGCACGGCGACTTCGCCAATTCGGGCGTGTCGGCGCTGACCCTGTCGACCGATGCGGCGATGACCCAGGCGATCGGCCGCCGGACGTCGCTGGCGCTGTCGTACTACTCGCAGCGGACGACATTCGACCAGTCCAATCTCGATCAGATGTCGCTGATCGGCTCCGCGTCGCTCAGCCATCGCCTGTCACGGTACCTGTCGCTGCGGACCGGCTACGGCCTGAGGAGCGCGCGCTATCCGTCCGCGAATACCGAGACGGTTCGCATGCACGCGCTCGACCTCGGTCTCGACTACGCGCGTGCCCTGTCGCTCACGCGTCGAACGACGCTCAGCTTCAGGTCCGGTTCTGTCGCCACGAAGGTGGCCGACGGGATGGCGTACGTCATCACCGGCGATGCGGCGCTGACGCGGATGATCGGCCGCACCTGGAACGTTCGTCTCGGCGTGAAGCGCGATGTGAATCTGCTGGAAGGGTTCACCGAACCTGTGCTCTCCAACGTCCTCACGACTGGCATCGGCGGCGGACTGAACCGGCGCATGTCGGTGTCCTCGTCGGTCACCGTCTCATCGGGGACCGTCGGCGTCGCCAACCAAACGGGCAGCAACTATTGGAATTGGACGGCGGGTGGTGCGTGGCGGCTGACGCTCAGCCGCCGATCGGCGCTCGACGCAGGGTACTTCTACTACGGGCACCGCTTCGAGGACGGCGTGGTGCTGCCGCCTGGTGTGTTGAACCAGCAGATTCGGCAGGGTCTCCGCGTCGGCCTGACGTGGCTCATCCCCGTGATGCAGTGAGAGAGGCACACTCGTGATCCCCGGCAAGACGTACACCCCGGAAGACTTTCTCGACATCGCGCGGCGGCGGAAGTGGTTGATCATCGTGCCGTTCGTCCTCGTCGCCACCGCCACCGCCATTCAGTCGAGGCTCACGCCGAACTTGTACCGCTCGGAGACCGTGATCCTGGTCGTGCCGCAGCGGATTGACGAACGCATCGTCCGCTCGATTGTGCCCGGCCGCATCGAGGACCGGCTGCAGTCGATCGCACAACAGATCCTCAGCCGTACGTATCTCGAGCGCGTCATCCTCGACTTCGACCTCTACGCCGAAGCGCGCAAAACCGCCGGCGTCATGGAGAACATCGTCGATCGGATGCGGCAGAACGACATCAAGGTCGAGCCGGTGAAGGGCGACGCGTTCCGGATCGCGTTCGTGTCGGGCGATCCGCACACGGCGATGCAGGTCACCGACCGTCTCGCCGCGCTGTTCATCGAAGCGAACCGCCACGATCGTGAAGTGCTGGCCGACGGCACCAATCAGTTCCTCGAGAGCCAGCTCGAAGACGCGCGGCGCCGGCTCGCCGAGCACGAGAAGAAAGTCGAGGAGTACCGGCAGCGCTATTCGGGCCAGCTGCCGACACAGGTCGAGTCGAACCTGCAGGTCATTCAGAACACGCAGCTGCAGGTGCAGAATCTCGTCGAATCGCTCGACCGGGACCGCGACCGCCGTTTGATCCTGCAGCGATCGATGGCCGACTTGTCGACGCCCGAGGTCATTACCGAGACCGCTGCCGCATCGCCGCCAGCGTCTGGTGAGAGTCCGGTCGACGAACTCGGCGAAGCGCGCCGCAAGCTGGCGGAGCTGCAGTCGCGGCTCACCGAGGCGCATCCCGATGTCATCCGCGCCAAACGGACCGTGCGCGAGCTCGAAACGAAGGCGGCGGCCGAGGCCGCGGCGATGCCGAAAACGACGGACGTGCCCGCGGCACCGGTCGCCCACGTCAGCGCTGCCGAGGCGACCCGGCTCGCGAAGCTGCGGAACCTGCAGTCGGAGATGGCCAATCTCGATCGCCAGATCGCGCAGAAGGAAGCCGAAGAGCACCGCCTGCGCGGAGTGATCACGGGTTATCAGGCGCGCATCGAAGCGGCGCCGGCACGCGAGTCGGAGCTCATCGAGCTCACGCGCGACTACACGACCCTGCAGTCCGTGTACACGAGCCTGTTGGGCAAGCGGGAAGACTCGAAGGTCGCCGCCAACCTGGAAAAGCGGCAGGCCGGCGAACAGTTCCGGATCCTCGATCCCGCGCGCGTGCCAGAGCAGCCGTTCAGTCCCAATCGCCTGCGCATGAACCTCATGGGCGCCATGGCGGGTCTCGTCCTCGGCCTCGGCTTCGCCGGACTCCTGGAGTACCGCGACACCAGCCTGCGCACCGACGACGACGTCGTGACGTCGATTGGCCTTCCGGTCCTGGCGATGATTCCGATGATGGTGACGAGTGCCGAGGAGCGGCGGCGAATTCGTACGCGCTGGATGATGGTGTTCACCGCTGCGGCGACCGTGGTGCTGGTCACCGCGGCAATCCTGTGGAAAGTCGCGGCGCACTGAGCGCAGGTGGAGACCAATGTACGAACGCTACTACGGGCTTCGAGAGCGGCCCTTCGATCTGACGCCAAACCCGCGATACCTGTTTCTCTCAGCGAAGCATCGCGAGGCGTTGAGCCACCTGCACTACGGCATCTCCGGCCGCAGAGGCATCACCGTCCTCATCGGTGAAGCCGGCACCGGCAAAACGACCCTCGTCCATGCCGCGCTCGAGCAGCAGCGCGAAGAGAACACGTGCGCGGTCTACTTGAGCAATCCGCTGCTGTCGCGCAGCGAATTCTTCGAGTTCCTGGCGTGGGGATTCGGACTCGACGCCAGCGCCGAGACGTCGAAAACCAGGTTCGTGCTCGAGCTGACGCGGACGCTGGCGGCGCGCCTCGAGGCCGGCGGCACCGCCGCGCTGGTGATCGACGAGGCGCAGTGCCTCTCTCACGAGCTGATGGAGGAAATCCGTCTGCTCGCGAACATCGAAACCACGACCGACAAACTGCTGCCGGTGGTGATGGTCGGTCAGCCGGAGCTCGCCGATCGTCTGAACGAACCGTCGCTGAGGCAGCTGAAGCAGCGCGTCGCGTCGCGGTGCAGCCTGCCGGCGCTCGATGCCGTGGAGACCGCCGCGTACGTGTCCAACCGCCTCGCCATCGCCGGCGGGGCGAGCGATCAGATCTTCACGGAGTCGGCCATCGAGACGATCTTCGAACACTCGCGCGGCATCCCGCGGACGGTGAGCGTCATTTGCGACAACGCGCTGCTCACTGGCTTCGCCGCCGACGAGCGTCCGATCGGACGCGACACGATCCTCGAGGTGTGTCGCGATTTCGATCTGCGCGCACCGGGCGGGGACGATTCGGCGCTGTCGCCCGGGGTGTCGCCGCTGGCAGCGATGCCAGGCGCGCCGCGGACGTCTTCTTTCTTCTGATTGGGATTCCTCGATGAGCCGTTTGGATGCTGCCCTCCGTCGTGCCCGTGCGTTGAACGATCAGCAGCCTGAGACGCCGCAAGGCGAACCGAAGGTCGAGCGGATGTCGCGCGCCCTGGCGGCGCTCGCCGACGCGCCGCCGGCGGTGCCGCATTCGAACTCGCCGACCAACGTGCGTACCGCGGAGTTCTACGCGGAGAAGCTCGTCGTCACCGAGCGGCCGGCGCAGTCGACGATCGAGCAGTACCGCAAGCTCGCGGCCACGCTGCACCACGCCCAGACGGAGCGTCAGCTGAAGGTCGTCATGGTGTCGAGCGCGGTGTCGGGCGACGGCAAGACGCTCACCTCCACGAATCTCGCGCTCACGCTCAGCGAATCGTACCGGCGGCGCGTGCTGCTCATCGACGCGGATCTCCGCCGCCCGAGCATCCACGAAGTGTTTCAGGTCAAGAACGTACACGGGCTGACCGACAGCTTGAAGGCGGAGTCCGATCGCCGGCTGCCGCTGATTCAGGCCTCGGCGTATCTGAGCCTCCTCCTGGCGGGCCGCCCGGATTCCGATCCGATGAGCGGCCTGACGTCGGGCCGCATGCGCCGGCTCATCGGAGAAGCCGCGGCGACGTTCGACTGGGTGATCATCGACACGCCGCCGGTCGTGCTGCTGCCCGACGCGAACCTGCTCGCCGCGATGGTCGATGCGGCCGTCCTCGTGATCGGCGCTGGCAAGACGCCGCATAAATTGATCAGCCGTGCCGTCGACGCGCTGGGCCGGAACCGGATTCTCGGCGTCGTGCTGAATCGCGTCGATCCGTCGTGCCTCGCGGGCGGCTACGGATACGGCTATTACGCTTACGGAGAGCGCGGCTGACGCCGCCAATCATTCCATGGTCAAAGCCTTCATCCATCACACCAATCGGCGGTCGATGACGCTCACGGTGTGCGAGAGCGTGTTCCTCACCGCCGCCGTCGCGTTGAGCACGCATCTGCTCGCCGGCGATCGGCTCGGTCCGGTCTTCAACAGCCCGCCGCTGTTCTGGAAGAGCGTGCTGATCGCGTTCGTCTGCCAGTTGTGCCTGTACTACGCCGACGTGAACGACTTCGGCATCACCGCCGACCGCCGCGAGCTGCTGGCACGCATCCTCAAGGCGCTCGGCGGCAGCTCGATGATCCTGGCGGCGCTGTACTTCTGGTTTCCGCCTCTCGTCATCGGCCACGGCGTGGTATCGCTGGCCGCGGTGCTCGCCGTCGCCCTGGTGATCAGCTGGCGCGTCTCCTTCGTGTGGCTCGCCCGACTGTTCGCGCCGCGCAAGCGATTCCTGATCATCGGGACGAGTCCGACCGCTCGCAGTTTTGCGCGCGAGCTCCAGGGACGCGAAGACCTGGGCGTCGAGATCGTCGGCTTCGTCGATCCGGACAAATTGGCGACGGGCACGGCGAAGGTTCCGGTGATCGGCTCGATCGAAGATATTCCGGCCATCGTCCGTGCGCGCTCGGTGGATCGCGTCATCGTCAGCCTCGCGGATGCACGCGGCAAGCTGCCGATGTCCACCTTGCTGCAGATGAAGCTCGATGGCGTGACCTTCGATCATCTGACGTCGGTCTACGAGGAGTACACGGGAAAGATCGCCGTCGAGAATCTTCGTCCAAGCTGGCTGATCTTCGCTGAAGGCTTCCGGAAGACGCGCGGCCGCGCCGTCATCAAGCGCATCATCGACATCTGCTTTGCGGCGACGGCGATCCTCGTCGTGTCTCCGGTGCTGCTGCTGGTTGCCGTTGCCGTCAGGCTGACCTCCCATGGGCCGGTGCTCTACCATCAGCGCCGCGTCGGGCAGAACGGCCGGCTGTTCTACGTGCACAAGTTTCGATCGATGGTCGCCGACGCCGAAGCGGCGACCGGCGCCGTGTGGGCGGCCAAGCACGGCGACTCCCGGATCACGCCGCTCGGCCGCATCATGCGGCGGTCGCGCCTCGACGAGCTGCCGCAGCTCTGGAACATCCTCTGCGGCCACATGAGTCTCGTCGGTCCGCGGCCCGAACGGCCCGAATTCGTCAGCTCGCTGCGCCAGCAGATTCCCTTCTACGCCAACCGTCACATCGTCAAGCCGGGTCTGACCGGGTGGGCGCAGGTGCGCTACACCTACGGCGCGAGCGTCGAAGATGCGATGGAGAAGCTGCAGTACGACCTCTTCTACATCAAGCACATGTCGATCGCGCTGGACCTGATGATCATGCTGGCGACGGTGAAGACGGTTCTCCTGCGGAAGGGCGCCTGAGATGTCCGACCGGGACGAGATCGTCAACGCGATGACCGTGGACGTGGAGGACTACTTCCACGTCAGCGTGTTCGACGGTGTGGTGCCGCGCAGCCGCTGGACGCAGCTCGAGAGCCGCGTCACCGCGAACACCGAACGGCTGCTGGAGATGTTCGAGGCGACGGGCGTGCAGGCGACGTTCTTCGTGCTGGGCTGGGTGGCTGAACGCTGTCCGCATCTCGTGGAGCGGATTGCGTCGCTCGGCCACGAAGTCGCGTCGCACGGCTACGGCCACCGGCTCGTCTACGACCAGACGCCGTCCGAATTCCGCGAGGACGTGCGCCGCTCCAAGGCGGTCCTCGAAGCCATCACCTCGGCGCCGGTCCGCGGGTATCGCGCGCCCAGCTACTCGGTGACGCCGCGCTCGTTGTGGGCGCTGGACATCCTGATCGAGGAAGGCTTCCGATACGACGCCAGCATCTTCCCCGTTCACCACGACCGTTACGGCATCCCGGTGTCGGCGCGGCATCTCTACCGCATCGACCGCGCGGGCGGCACGCTGTGGGAAGCGCCGGCCTCGACCGTCCGCTGCGGCACGATGAACCTGCCGATCGCCGGCGGCGGCTATTTCCGGATTCTCCCGTATGCGTGGACGCGCTGGGGCATCGCGCGATTGAACCGTGTCGAGCGGCGTCCGGCAATCTTCTATCTGCATCCCTGGGAGATCGATCCGAATCAACCGCGGCTCGATGCGTCGCTGCTCAGTCGTTTCCGCCACTATCGCAATCTCGACCAAACCGAATCGCGGCTTCGCTCGCTGCTCCACGATTTTCGCTTCGGTCCGATGTTCTCGGTGCTGACGTCGGGCAGTGAAGCGGTCGTCGACGCCGCGCTTCCGCTGCCGCTTCCTTATTTGTGGTGACCTGCGTGCAACTGATTGTTTCGACCGACACAACCGAAGTGGAGTGGGACTCGTTCGTCGAGCGTCATCCAGACGCGAGCGGCTATCATTTGTGGCGATGGCGCCGCGTGATGGAGCGTGCGTTTGGCCATCGAACCGTCTATCTCGCGGCGCGGCGTGACGACGACGTCGTCGGCGTGCTGCCGGCGGTGATGATCAAGAGCCGCCTCTTCGGGCGCTCGCTCGTGTCGCTGCCGTTCCTCAATTACGGCGGCGTGGTCGCGTCCGATGCCGAGGTCGCGCGCCTGCTCCTCGACCATGCCGCAAGCGTCGGCTCGCGTGAAGGGGCATCTCATTTCGAACTGCGCCATCTGGTCCAGCGCTTCACCGATCTGCCCGTCAAGCGGCACAAAGTGACGATGCGATTGCGCCTGTGTTCGAGCGAAACGGATCAATGGGCGCATATCGATCGCAAGGTTCGCAATCACATCAGGAAAGCGCAGAAGAACAATCTGACCGGTGAAACCGGCGGCCGCGAGCTGCTGGGCGATTTCTATGCGGTGTTCGCGCACAACATGCGCGATCTCGGCACGCCGGTCTACGGCCGCGGCTTCTTCGAAGAAGTGTTCGAGCAGTTCCCGACCGCCGCGCGCGTCTTCGTCGTGCGCCACGAGGGAAGCGCCGTTGCGGCCGCAATCGGCTATACGTTCCGCGACACGATCGAAATACCCTGGGCATCGTCGCTGAAAGCGTACCGTCCGCTGTGCGCGAACACGCTCCTCTACTGGCACGCGATGCAGCACGCGATCGCCAACGGTCTCGCGACGTTCGACTTCGGCCGTTCGACGCCGGGTGACGGGCCATTCCACTTCAAGTCACAATGGGGCGCGGAACCGTCGCCGCTGGCGTGGGAGTACCGGTTGTTCAAGGGCGAACGGCTGCCGGATCAAAGCCCGAGCAATCCCAAGTTCCGAGCGGCGATTGCGATGTGGAAGCGTCTGCCCGTACCCGTGGCGACGTGGCTCGGTCCCGCGATCGTTCGATCGATTCCATGAGGGTCGCGGTCTCCGACCGTCCCGTCGACGGCTCAGCAAAGGCAAAGACCACGCGCATTCCGATCACGGTCGCCGCGAAGACCGAGGAAGGCGCGCTCCTCAGGCGGACAGCGGAGCCCGTCACGATAGGGCTGCCGTTTCCGAGCGGCGTCTGCGTCGATGCCCGGTTGCTGACGATTGAAGGCGGCCCTGAAACGACCGCCCTCCAACCGGACCTCGGCGCGGTGCGTCCGCTGCAAGCCCGCGTTCTCGATCGCTGGCCCGACGGTTCGATCCGTTGGGCCCTGCTCGACTTTCAGGCCGACACCGATGGTCGAGCGCCGAGCCGTTACGACATCGTTCTCACGCAAGGGGTCGAAACTCTCGCCGAAGGGGCCGACCCACGTGTCGGCCCCAAGCCGGACACACGGGTCCGGCCCTACGAGGACTGTTCCGTATCGCGCGTTGCCATCGCGGCACACGATGGACGACTGACCATCGACACGGGCGCCGCGCGTTTTGTCGTCGCGCCGCGCGGACCGTTCCCGTTCGAATCGGTGGTGGTCGATGAATCGCCGGTCATTGATTCGGCCGGCAGCGGGCTCTTCGTCGAAAGCGCCCATGGTGCATCACTGACCGCTGAGATCGAGCGCGTCGCGATTGAGGAACAAGGGCCGCTTCGCTCGACCGTCAGATGTGAAGGCACCGTGCGGGGAGCGCGCGGCACGAGCGTGTTGCAACTGATCGCCCGCCTGCACTTCTTTGCAGGATCGGCAACGGTCCGCGTGGCGCTGACGATTCGGAATCCGCAGCCGGCGCGACATCCTGGCGGGTGCTGGCCGCTTGGCGAACGTGGTTCGCAGCTTCTACGCGACGTCTCGCTGCGCATCGCGCTGGCTGGTAGCGATCCAGCGACGCCGATTCGTTGTTCGCCCGAGCGCGATGCGCCGTATCAGAACGGCACGGCGCCGTTCGAGCTCTATCAGGACTCGAGCGGCAGCGACAACTGGCGCAGCACGAACCACAAGAACCGCGATGGAGTCATCCCGCTCCAGTTTCGCGGCTACCGCCTTCGCAAGGGCACGGGCGAACGCAGCGGTCACCGTGCGTCGCCGGTCGTGTCGATGTCGCGCGGCGGCGCCGAGATCGCCGTCGCGATGCCGCATTTCTGGGAGAACTTTCCCAAAGCGATCGAAGCTGGACTCGAGGGTCTGACGCTGCGGCTTTTTCCACGGCAGTCGGCCAACGGCCACGAAATCCAGGGCGGCGAGCAGAAGACGCACACGTTCTTTCTCGCGTTCGATCGCGACCGCGTCACCCCGGTGCCGCTCGACTGGTGCCGCTCGCCGCTCCTCGCGCGCGCCGATCCGGCGTGGTACTGCGCGTCGGGCGCCGTGCCGTATTTGCTTCCCGCCGCGGAAGATCCGGACCGCGACTACGTCGCGCTCACGCAGTCAGGCGTCGACGGCCACGATACGTTCGCGCGCAAGGCCGAGAAGATCGACGAGTACGGATGGCGGAATTTCGGCGACCTCTATGCCGATCACGAAGCGGTGTTCCAGACCGCCGGGCCGCCGCTCGTCTCTCACTACAACAATCAGTACGACGGCGTCGCCGGCTTCGCGATCCGCTTTCTGCGATCGGCTGACGCGCGGTGGTGGACGCTGATGGACGATCTCGCGTCGCATGTCGCTGACATCGACGTGTATCACACCGCCGGCGACAAGGCCGCCTACAACCACGGGTTGTTCTGGCACACGTATCACTACGTCGATGCCGCGACGTCCACGCACCGGTCGTATCCGACCGATCCGACCGCCGGCGGCGGGCCGTCCGCGGAGCACAACTACCCTGCCGGTCTCCTTCTGCACTATTACCTGACCGGCAATCCGATGTCGCGGGAGACGGCCGTCGAGCTCGCGCAGTGGGTGATCGACATGGACGACGGCAGCCAGACTGTGTTCCGCTGGCTCGATCGCGGCGCCACCGGACTGGCCAGCATGACCGGTTCGCCGCTGTATCACGGCCCCGGACGAGGCGCCGCCAATTCAATCGTGGCGCTGCTGACCGGTCATCGCGCAACTCGTGACGCGAAGTTCCTCGCCAAGGCCGAAGCGCTCATCCGCCGCTCGGTGCACCCGGAGGACGATCTCGTCGAGCGCAACCTGCTCGACGCCGAACGCCGGTGGTTCTACACGGTGTTTCTGCAGGCGCTCGGCAAGTATCTCGACTACAAGGTCGAGTTGGGCGAAGTCGACGGCTCCTACGCGTACGCGCGCGCCAGCCTGCTGCACTACGCCGCGTGGATGGTCGAGCACGAATATCCGTACCTCGATCGCCCTGAGATCCTGGAATACCCGACTGAGACGTGGGCCGCCCAGGACATGCGCAAGAGCGACGTGTTCACTTACGCGGCGAAGCATTCCACTGGCGAGGCGCGCACCCGATTCCTGGAGCGCGCGGACTTCTTCTTCCAGGCGTCGGTTTCGAAGTTGAGCAGCATGCCGACGCGCACGCTGACGCGACCGGTCGTACTGATGCTGACCAACGGGCTGATGCACGCCGGCTGTCCGCGGACGTCGAGCATGCCGGCACCCTCTGCCGCGCAGACGGCCGACTTCGGCGCACCGGAATCGTTCGTGCCGCAGAAAACGAGAGCGATGAAGCGAGCGCGCCTGATCGCCGCCGCCATGGCCGCGACGACGGTCATCGCTGCAGCCGCCGCTCTTCTCTCTTTGTTGTAGACGACGCGCCCATTCGGGACACGATCGCGCCGCACCCGCTCCACCTGACTCAACCCCAAAGATCAAGCTCACCCGAGGCCGCCCCGCGCGCACCGGTGCTGTCGCTCGAATTGAATTTTTTACTGTAAACATCGGTCTTATTTTGTGTAAGATAGCCGCCATGCTGCCGAAGAAAGAACTGCTCATCCTCGAGATGCTCGTCTCGGCAGGACCGATGTACGGGTTGCAACTCGTCGAACGATCCGACGGCGCGCTCAAGCGAGGCACGGTGTACGTGACGCTCGGGCGCATGGAGTCCAAAGGCTTCGTCGAGTCGGAGCAGGAAACGCCCGATCCCGGCGCCATTGGATTACCACGGCGCATCTATCGTCCGACGGCGCAGGGCGAGCGAATGCTCCGGGCATGGGCGACGTTCACGCGCGAAGTGGCGTGGGAGGTGAAGCCATGACACCGGGGGCGAGACTGCTGAAGATCGCGCGATGGTTTTTCAACGAGCGCTTCAGCGCCACCGTCGTTCGTCCGACGATCGCCGATCTTCAATCAGAACTGGCCGCGGCCGGACCAGACCGCCTGAAGCGTCTGGGCGCGCGATGGCGCGGTTACTGCGCCTTCTGGACGCTGATCTTCGTCTCGCCATTTGCGTCGTGGTCCGAGGACCGGCCGCACAGCGGCAACGGCGGTGTCGCCGTAGGGGCGGCCGTCGTCACGCTGCTGACGGTGGTGACGCTCGGCGCGTGGATGGTGTTCGTGGCAGCCGCGGGCACGCTGGTCGCGTTTCTGATTCACGCTTGGTACGAGCGCCATCCCTCTGAGATTGCCGTGCCGCCCGACGCATCGGGGCGCTCACCGCAAATCAACTTCTCGTCGACCGACGTCGCTGGCAACGTCGGCGGCCTGATCTTCGTCGTCGGCAGCGTGTTGATCGTGTCCGTCGGCGTGCCGTCGGTGTTGTGGTTCCTGTTGGCGAGCACCGTCGCCGCGTGTTTCGTCGCGTGGGGCCTCGCCGCGTGGCATACGCGCGCACGAGGGGAGGACTGGACATCTGGCGGACGACCGCCGCGAGTGCTGTTGTAAGTACGTAGACCGATCTCGGACGCGCCGTCGACCGCTAATGCGTCGGAAGAACCGGCTACCGTGAGTACGCGAGCGCCGGCCGCGCGGCGCG
>DAIUKO010000004.1:62630-80140 GCA_036848175.1 Vicinamibacterales bacterium
AATGCGTCGGAAGAACCGGCTACCGTGAGTACGCGAGCGCCGGCCGCGCGGCGCGGAAGCCGGCGGCGTCGTGCAGGATATCGACCAGCCGCGACAGGCGTTTGTCCCAGCCGAGCGCGGACAGGTTGGCGTGCATGGCGATGGCGCGGCGCTCGGCCGGCGTTCGGTTCAACAAGTCGAGAATCTGCGTGGCGAACGCATCGGCTTCTTTCGCGACGCGGCACGCCGTGGCCGATTCGCTGGGAAGCCCCTCGAACACCGCCGGCGTGACCACCGCAGGCAGACCGCAGGCAATCGCCTCGAGGACCTTGTTCTGAATCCCCCGTGCCGTCGCGAGCGGAGCCGCCGCGACCGCCGCGCGATGCAGATACGGCCGCACGTCGGGCACCGTGCCGGTCACCGTGACGGATCGATCGCGTGCGGCCAGCGCACGCACGGCCGGCGTCGGATCCGCGCCGACGAGGAACAGCGTCGCGTCGGGACGCTGCCGGCGCACGTACGGCCACACCGCGTTGGCCAGCCAGAGCGCGGCCTGCTCGTTCGGGGCATAGTTCATCACGCCGCAGAACACGACCGATGCGTCCGCCGACGGATGGGAAGCAGGTTGAAACGTGGAGAGATCGATGCCGTTCGGCACGACGTGAATCCGCGCCTCCGGCGCCAGGCTCGACAGGCTTGCCTGCTCCCGCTCGTTGACGACGAGCGTGGCCTTCGCGTGATGGGCCGCGGCCGCCTCGAAGTCGGCGAGCCGGTAGTGCTCGCGGCTGTAGACCCACGATCGTGGCGGACGGGCGACGCGCGCCAGCGCGCGCCATTTTTCAGAATCGACGTCGACGAAATCGACGACGGCCGGAATCCAGCGCAGCGAGTCCTCGAACATGAGCCGCGCCATCCCCGTGCAGTACGCGAGGACGACGTCAGGTCTTCGTTCGGCGACCATCTGGGCGAGCGTCGCACGAAGATCCGGCGCGTCGAGCAGCGCATGCGTCAGCGGCCGTGACGTCGGCAGCGCGAGCACACCCCGCACCAGACTCGGAATGCGCCGGACGCGCGCCGTCCGCACCCGCGCGACCATGCCGCGCAAGTCCCGCGCGTGCGCCTCCTCCTCGTCGTCGTGTGTGAGCGACAGGAGATCGACGTCGCCGCGCCGCGCGAGCTGCCGCGCGATGTGATAGGCACGGATCCGATCGCCGCGGTTGGGCGCATACGGCAGCCGATGGGTGAGGAACAGGACTCTCATGCTGTCATGAAACCCGAGGAGCTAGACCGCTCGTCTTTCCGCTGCGAACGTACGTCACCGCCTTGTCGCGGTGCTTGACGATGCGCGCCGGAACGCCGGCGACGACGACGCGATCGGGCACCGGCCGCGTGACGACCGCACCGGCGCCGACGATGGCGTCGCGCCCGACATCCGCCATCACCACCGCGGCGCTGCCAATCCACGAGCCGGCGCCGATGTGCACGAGCAGCGGCGAGCCCTGCTGATCCCGAATGGGAACGCCCACATCGCCGGTACCGTGACTGCGAGCTCCGCTCGGGACGTGCACGCCCGCAGCGAGCAGCGCGTTCCGCCCCACGTGAACGAGGCCGAGATGACAGCGCGGGCCGACGTAGGCGTTCTCGTCGAGGCGCGTATCGGCCTGCGCGAAAATCGTCCCGAACTCGACGACTGCCGTTGGGTGGCAGCCGGCGAGGACCCGAGAGAGGAACGCGCGCCGGATGTACTGACCGAGAATCCCGGGTACCCAGGCCAGCGCCTGCGTCGAGCCTTCGAGCGCCCGATCGCGACCGAGCAGCGCCGACCGGACCCAGTAGGACATCAGCGCCGGCGCGACGACGATGGTTGCCGCGCCGCGCGCCAGCGCCTTCAACGAATTGCGCACGGCGTCCTTCGATTCCTCAGTGTCACTGCACCTTGAAGACGTGCACCACCGACAGAACCGTGTTCCCGTCGATGACGTCGGTCTGGTATTGAGCGACGAAGATGCGTCCGCTCTGCTGATCGAACGCCATGCTCGCGCGCGTCACGCCTGTGGGCGCGAACGGCAGACCGTTCAGCTCCCACACCGCGTACGGCCTGACGTCCCACGGCTGCCTGGTCCCGGCCGCGACGGCCGCCAGATGGTTCGCGTCGTAGGCCCAGACGTAGTAGTGATACGGATAGCCGTGCACGCCCTTCGAGCTGTCTTCCGGGTCGTAGCAGTAGTTGTCGCCCGTCGGCGTGCCTGAATCGGGATCGATGAACGGCGTTCCCGCCAGCGCGCCGTCTTCCGTGCCCGGCCCGTAGCAGAAGTCGCCGAGACCCGGCACCGTGGGCGCGCCACCCAGACCACCGTGCCGTCCGAAGAAGAGCACGCTCCGCCATCCACTCGGAAACGCCACACCTTTGATCTCGCTCGTGCCGTTGAAGAGCGTGCTGTTCAAGCTCCACCCGTCCACGATCGGTTTGCATGCGTTCACGTCGAGACAGGGGACCAGACCCGGTTCCATCAGCGGATGCGCCGCGGGATAGAACAGCAGCGGCTTCGCCGGCAGCGGTATCGTGACGCCCAACTGTGTCGGATCGATCGTGAAGAGCGCCGGGCCGTACGACGTGCGGCTGATAACGCCGAGACAACAGTTTCCGTTGATGACCGGCCCGCCGAACGCCGTCTGCCATTCGAGCGGCACCAATCCGAAGTAGCCGTCGAAGAAGCCGGCGCCCAGACAGTTCTGGGTCTTGGTCGGATCACTTCGATCGCAGTCGGGGACGCTGACTTCATACGCGCCACGGACGTCACCGACGACGGACAGATCGGGGTTCGCGACGAAGTGCGACACGATCTGAGTCTCGAGCCCGTCGTAGTAATCGTACCCGGTGACGTACAGCTGACCCTGATACGGCAGCAGGCCGCCGATCTTCTTGGAGTTCGTGCTGCCCGGATTGATCTCGTCGACCTTCGCCTCCGTCGGATCGCTGAACGGCTGCACGTAAGTCGCGACGTTCAGGCTCGCCAGGTTCGAGGACACCACGGGCACCGGAATGCCGACCTCGGCAACCATCGCCCCCTGGTTGTTTCCAGTCAGGAAGAGCGAGTCGTGCGCGGGATTGAACGCCATCGCCCAGCCACCGAAATTGAACGTGGCGAGGCCGTTCGTGAGCTCCCACTCGGTCGCGTTGGGACCCGGATTCACTCCACTCGGCAGGCGGAACGCCCCTTGGTAGACGATGTTGTTCGGCTGTACCAGCGGCGCTTTGTCCGGTGTCGGCGCCTCTTCCGTGTGCCCGATCACGAACGGGCTGAGCGACGACACCGCCGCGCAGATCGTGTGAGTGGCGAAGTCGGGGGCAGGCGCACCGGGCGCGAGTATCGTGCGATCGACGAAGACGCCGCCCTCTCCATGCAGCACGCGAAGCTGCGCGAAGGCCGCAGCGTCGCCGGTGAACGACGAGGCGTTGAAGCAGACGGTCACGCCGCCGGTGAACTCGGCGGTCGTGCTGACGTCGAACGACAGCGCGGCGTCGATCGTGAACCGGGCCGGAAGCTGTGCCGGATCGGGTGGTGCGATCGACGAGGCGGTCGTCGTGCCGCCCTTCGTGACGTTGGCGAACGTCACCGTGGCCAACGGCAGCGTGACCGTGACGTTCTGGCCGACCGGCGTCTGGTCCGGCGGCGTTTTGCTCTTCACGGTGATCGTGACGATCGCCGACGTCGTGCTCAGTCCGCCGTTGTCGATCGCGATTGCTTTCAGCGAATGCGCGCCGAGCGCCGCGCCGCGCCACGTCACGATGTAAGGCGCCGTGAACTGAATGCCGATCGGCATGCCGTCGGCGAAGAACGTGACGAGCTTCACCTTGCCACCGTCCGTGTCGCTGGCGTCAGCGGTGATCGCGATCGGGTCGCCTTCCACGAAGCTCTGGCCGTTGGTGGGCGACGTGATCGCCACGGTCGGCGCGACGTTTTCCTTCACGGTCACCGTGACCGGGGCCGATGTCGAGCGCTTGCCGCGCTCGTCGGTCGCGACGGCGGTCAGCGTGTGCGTTCCCACCGATGCGTGGTGCCACGTCACACGGTAGGGCTCCTCCCACGCCGTGCCAATGAGATTTGAATCGACGAAGAACGCAACGTTCTTGATGCCGTCACTGTCGCTCGCATCCGCGGTCAGCCTGATGTTGACCGGTTGCGTGAAGCTGGCGCCGTCGGCGGGCGACGTGAGGCGCACGCTGGGCGGCGCGTTCTGCTTGACGGTGATGTTGACCGGCGCCGAGGTCGCCGTGAGCCCGCCGTTGTCGGTCGCGACGGCCGTCAACACGTGCGGCCCGACTGCGGGGCTGCGCCATCTGAAGGTGTAGGGCTCACGAAACGATGTGCCGATCGCCAGACCGTCGACGAAGAACGTGACGGACCTGATCACACCACCGTCGCGATCGTCTGCGTCGGCGGCGATCGTGATGCTCTCCGGCTCGATGAAGCTCGCGCCGTTGTTCGGTGCATCGATGTGCACGGTCGGCGGCGGATTCGGCCGCACGCGAATCGTGACCGGATCCGAATAACCCTGAGCGCCGACGTTGTCGGTCGCGACGGCGATCACGGTATGCAGGCCGGCAGGAACGTTCTCCCACCACACCGTGTAAGGTGCGTTCGTGGCCGTGCCGATGAGCGTCGAGCCTTCGTAATACTTGACGGATCTGACCCATCCGTCGGGGTCGTTGGCGCCCGCGGCGAGCGCGATGCTGGCCGGGGCCGTGAACGTATTGCCGGCCTCCGGCGACCACACCACCGCGAACGGGGCCTGGTTGGCTTTTTTGGGAGCTGGTCCCGCGACGAGATTCGGCGCGAGCGCAGCCATGACGAACACAATCACTCCAGCGGACACACGGACGCTAGGTCTCAACGTCACACGAGGAACCTTTCAGAGAATGATGGTGACCGACCAATCGGCCGGCGCCCTAAGACGCAAGAACAATTCCCGACGTCCGCCTGTCGATCGCCAATAAATCCAGCCTCGAGCCATGGGACCGTCCGGAAGTCACCCTCGAGGCAGACTTAGTTCATCAGAGGATTTGAACAGTGAAGACGTGGATCACCGGCAGCTCGCCGTCGCCGAATCCCTGCGACAGGAAGATGTGCCCTGTTTCCGGATCGTAGGCGGCGCCGTTCAGCGTCGCGTGCCCTTCTTCCGAAAACGGCAGCGTCAGCGACCAGGTTGCATACGGCTTCACATCCCACGGCGACTTGCGCTCAGCCTTGACCTCCGCGAGATCATTGGCGTCGTAGGCCCAGACGTAATAGCGGTATGGGAACCCGTGAGTCCCCTTCGACTCCGTCGCCGGGTCAAAGCACCACTTATCGACGCCGCCATCGGCCGGTTGTCCGACCTTCGCCTGATCGGTGGTTCCCGGGCCGTAGCAGAACGCCCCGAGCCCATGTCGTCCGAAGAACAGCACGCTGCGGGTGCTGGCGTGAAAGACCACGCCGCGAATTTCCGTTGTCCCGTTGAAGAATGGACCGGTGGCATCCCACTCGGCGAGGGGATGCCGTTGCGGATAGTAGACGAGCGGCGTCGCGGACAGCGGATTCTGGGTTCCGAGGCGCGCCGGATCGATAACGAACAGCGCCGGGCCATACGACGTCCGGCTGATCACGCCGAGACAACAGTTCCCGTCGAGCACCGGACCGCCGAGCGTGGCCTGCCACGCCGCCGGGACGACGCCCATGTAGCCCGACACGAACCCCGCGCCGATCGTGCCGATCTGGTAAGGCCCGCGCACGTCGCCCGACACGGACAAATCCGGGGCGGACACGAAGTGCGAGAGGACCTGCTCGCCGGCACCGTCGTAATACAGATACGCGGAGAGATAGAGCTGCCCTTTATACGGCAGCAGGCCGCCGACCTTGACCGTGTTGGGACCGACCTGCCCCATCTTGCCTTCGGTCATGTCGGTGAAGGGCTGCAGCAGGCTCGCCGTCTCGAGGCGCTGCAACGCCGTCGCCGATCGAATTTCCGGAATCGAGATCTCCGCGACGCGCTGGTGCCAGTCGTGGCCGACGATGAACAGCGATTTGTGCTCGGCGTTGAACGCGATCGCCGTGCCGCCGTACGCGAGGCTGGTGTCGTTGACGATCGTCGAGGGCACGCGGAAGGCGCCTTCGTAGACGAGATTCCTGGACTGCACCAGCGGTCCGCTGCCGGCGACTGTTGGTGGCGGAGGCGGCAGATGCGCGGCCTTCGCAGCAGTACTGAAGACGACGGGCAACGATCGCGTCAGCAGTCGGGCGTGCCGGAACTTGAATCCGATGAGTACCGATGCGCACAGCGCGACAGTCGTACCGAGAACGAACAGCTCCGGTGGGATTCCGAAAATTCTTCTGGTTGGCACGGGCTTGCTGAGAGCAGGGAGCAAGGAGTTCGCCACGCGCGGGCGACGGCGTCCCGGCCAGAATAGCGTGGATCGACGCGGGGGTCGATCGGTTGTCTGCGTGGCGGACGACAAAAGTCGCCCGCCACTATCAGGCACCTTCTACTGCGGCGTGAATACGACGTCGACCCAATAGTTGTTGGCGTTCGAGGTCTGCGTCGGGAACGCCGTCGCGCCGTAGACGAACACCGCGTTCGGTCCATCGACGCCGTTGGCCAGCGCGTGCAGCGGCGGATTGTCAGCGCCGCCCGAGAGGAAATAGCCGCCGTTCAGCGCGTAGTTCCCTGCGTTGGTGTGATACGAGGCGATGTAGGTCGTGTTCGCCGCAATCGCCACCGGCGTCGAGAACGTCACTTGCTGCCACCCCGACGCCGTTTCATTCGTGAACGTGGCCGTCGCGAGCAGCGTGCCGGTTCGGCTCCACAGATGTGCGACGTGCGTGCCGGTGTTCGTCGTGCCTTTGTAGAAGCGGATGCCGGTCACCACGCCGCTGACGTCGGCTCGGAATTTGACGCCGAGCTCCACCGGCTGCGAGTCGCCGGTGATGTTCGCGGGCGTCGTCGACGCACTCCAGATCGTGCACGGACACGCTGACGCGACCGCCGCGGTGGTGAACGACCAGACGAAGTTGCTCGCCAGCGCGTTGCCGGCTGTATCCTTCACGCCGCCGCTGCCACCGGTGATCGTCGCGGTGTACGTGGTGGACGCGCTCAGCGCGGAGGACGGCGTCAGCGTCGCCACGCGCGTGCTCGCGTTGTAGCTGACCGTCGCGGCAACGACCGCGTTGGCCGGATTGCGCAGCGCGAACGTTCCCGTCGTGATCGTCGACGCCGTCATCGGTTCGCTGAACGTTGCCGTCACCGACGCCGTCGCGCTGACACCGGTTGCATTGTTCGCCGGCGACGTGCTCGTCACGGTCGGCGGCGTCGTATCGGAGGGTGTCGTGTTGAAGACGACGTCCACCCAGTAGTTGTTGCTGTTGAAGGTCTGGGTCGGGAACGCGCTGGCGCCGTACACGAACACCGCGTTCGGCCCGTCGACGCCGCTTGCCAGCGCGTGCAGCGGCGGGTTGTCCGCGCCCGCGGCGGAGAAGTAGCCGCTGTTCACCGCGTAGTTGCCGGTGTTGGTGTGATACGACGCGATGTAGGTGGTATTGGCCGTGATCGCAACCGGCGACGCGAACGTCACCTGTTGCCACCCCGACGCCGTCTCGTTCGCGAACGTCGCCGTCGCCAGTCGCGTGCCGGTACTGCTCCACAGGCTCCCGACGTGGGTGCCCGTATTGGCGGCGCCCTTGTAGAAGCGCACACCGGTAATCACACCGCTGATATCGGATCGGAATTTCACGCCGAGCTCGACTGCCTGCGCGTCGCTGGTGATGTTGGCCGGCGTCGTCGATGGGCTCCAGATGGTGCACGGACACGTTGGCGGCGGCGGCGTGGTTTGTCCTGCCTGCGTCACCGTGACCGTCTGACTTGCGATCGTCAGCGTGCCGGAACGTGAGGCGGTGCCGCTGTTCGGATCGACTGTATAGCTCACCGTCCCGTTGCCGCTGCCGGCGCTGCCGGCGGTCACGCTGATCCACGCCGCACTGCTCACCGCGGTCCAACTGCATCCGGCGGGCGCCGTCACCGTTGCGCTTTGCGCGCCGCCCGCTGCGGGCGACGAGACCGACGTCGGCGAGACCGTGTAGCTGCAGGTCTGCCCCGCCTGCGTGACCGTGATCGTCTGGCCGGCGACAGTCAGTGTGCCAGTGCGCGTCGCGGTGCCGCTGTTTCCGGCAACCGTGTAATTGACCGTGGCGCTGCCGTTGCCGCTGGCTCCGCCGGTGACCGCGATCCAGCTCGCGTTGCTCGCGGCTGTCCAATTGCAGCCGGCTGAAGTTGTCACGCTCGCGCTCTGCGCGCCGCCCGCCGCGGCGGCAGAGACCGACGTGGGCGAGACCGCGAAGCTGCACGGCTGCCCCTGTTGCGTGATCGTAATCGTCTGACCTGCGACGGTCAGCGTCCCAGTACGTGCGGCGCCGGGATTCGCGGCGACGCTGTACATCACGGTCGCGCTGCCGCTTCCGCTCGTGCCCGACGTAATGCTGATCCACGAGGCTTGAGACGTCGCCGACCACGCGCATCCTGACGCGGTCGTCACGCCCGTCGAACCACTGCCGCCGCCAGTGGCCACGCTCTGCGACGTGGGCGAGACGCTGTACGAACAACCGGGGGCCGTCACGAAGCGGAAGCCATTGGTGAACGTCCAGTTCGATCCAGCGGGATTGGTCACGGTGACGTTCACGTTCCCCGCTGCATGTGCCGGCGCTGTCGCCGTGATCGAGTTGGGTGAGACGACGACGTTCGTCCCCGGCGTACCGCCGAACGAGACCGCCGCGCCGCTCACGAAGTTCGCACCCGAGATCGTCGTCGGCGTACCGCCGCCGATCGATCCCTGGAATGGATCCAGCCAGGTGATGGCGGGACCGCCGCTCGCGGCGGTGCTGCAGACGATGCCGTTGATCTCGGGACGATGATTGCCGCACGGCGCCAGACCGCCTGCGACGTTCTGCGACGCCTGCTGGTTGTAATACACCTGGAAGTTGTCGGACGGGACGCCCTTGTATCCGTAGACCAGCACGGTGTCGCGCTGCGTGGTATTCGACTGGGCCGAGGTCTCCCAGCTCATGCCGATCGTCGTGGTGCCGAGGAAGTTGACGTTGTTCGCGACGATCGTCCGCGGCGGCAGCCAGCCGGGTCCGTTCGCGGAGTACATGGTCTTCACGACCATGTCGGATTGATTGCGCAGCGTGCTGTTCTCGACAACCTGCAAGCCCGTGCCCGCGGCCGACCATTTGATGCCGATGATCATCCCCTCGATGTCCGAGTTCACGATGCGAATGTCTCTCGCCGAGTAGTCCTCGCCGTGGACGCCGCGGCCGCAGCATCCGCTCATGGACGGGTCCTGGCCGAGAATCGTCAGCCCGTCGAAGCGGACGCGCGCGGCGGGATAGTGATAGACCGCCGCGTTGTAGACGTGCCAGATGCGCAGGTCGCGGAAGACGCTCTCCTTCGGATCGGCGGGTGCGGACGGGTCCAGGCTGCTCAGCCACCAGTAGGTGAGACCTTGCGCCGCGCCGTACACCTCGTTGTTGCTGAACTCGAGAATCGGCAGGTTGTTGCCATCGACCGCGATGTACGAGACGGGGTCCTGTCCTTTCGCGGTCGGGATACGCACCGTGCCGAGGAGCCGCATGAAGTACTTGTAGCCGTAAGCGGCCTCGGTCTCGTCGGAGTCGAAGTTTGCCGCGACGTTGCCGCGGACGTAATTGTTCGGGCCGCGGAACCAGAAGCCCTGGCCTTCGTCGCCCATGCCCAGCCGGCCACCCGTGCCGGTGCTGCGCATCACGAAGTTGCGTTCGAAGACGTTGTAGCTCTCGGATCCGGCTTCCGTCATCACCAGCGCGCCGGCGTAGTTGTAGAGGACGTTGTCGGAGATCAATCCATAGTGCGCGTCGTCGAGGCTGATCGCCCAGCGGCGCGAGTGCGCCGCCGAGCCGCCGTCCACGGCGTTGCCGACGAACGTGAACTGATAACCGTTGGCCGGAGTCGTGGCCGGCCCGATGAGATCCTCGAAGTAGACCGGATAGCGGCCGTTGGTGGTAGACGCGCGAGTTTGCGTTCGTCCGAGACTCTGGAACGCCGCGTAGCGAATGTCCACGTCGGCGCGCTCCATGAACATGGTGTGGCCCTGCGTGCCGGTGCCGATCGGCGACTGCGATCGGACGATGACGTTTCGCGTCAGGTTGCCGACGTGCGGCAGGAACCGCAGCGTGCCGTTGCCGGTCGCACCGTCGCGCGCGCCAAGGTGATTGAAGCGGAGCGCGGCCGAGAGCGTCAGCACGCGACCGTCGGCCGATACCGATGACAGCGTGAGTTCTTCCCATTGCGGTGACGTTCGCACCCAACCGGTCACTTCGTTCCAGTGCAGATGGCGGGTGTCGGGCAGGATGAGACGATCGCCCGCACTCCAGCCGGTGACGGGCTGCGCGAGCGTCAAGGTCGTGTCACCGGCTTTTGGTTCGGTGGCGAGCCGCGTCCAGGTCGGCGTTTTCTCCGCGCCGTGCATGTCCACGGTGCCGAAGCCGAGCAGTCCGGTGCCGAACTGATTCGTGTCGGTCGGCGCGCGGTTCGCGATCACGAGCTCGGCGGTCACGCCAGCCGGTATCGGCGCGGCGGTGGTGCCGATGGTCAGCGTGCCTTGTTCGTACACGAGCATCGTCGCCGCGGTGAGACGTGTGGCGGCATTCGTCTGGAATGCAAGTTGTCCCACGACGCCGACGCAGGTCAGCGCCGCGTCGCTGACCGCGTCGTAGGTCACGGAAGTTCCCGCGGCGATCCGAACCAGATCGTTGGCGGCGGGGACCCGCGCCGGCGACCAGGTCAGCGGATCGGACCAGCCCCCGGACCGCACACTCGAGATCGTCGGACCGGCGCACAGATCAGGAACGCCGACCGGCACGGTCTGCGCGATCGCGTCGGCTGCACCGAGAATCACCGCGCACACGACGGCGATGCGAACGATCGCCGCGCCGCTCTGAATTCGCTTGTTGGGAGCCATGCGAGACACACCTCTCCCCTCGCGCATCAACGTGCGCAAAAAAGACATGACACGTGGGCACACTGACGCGGGCGCGTCGGATCAGAGACGCGGCAGAGAGGACGCCTCCACGGAGGTGCGCTTATGAAATCGACATCAGCGCCGCCGCCGCAGTGCCGCCGGGCTCGCGGAAGAACTGAGAGTAGGGATCAGAACCCGCGATCCACGGCGGGGGCAGAGGGCAAGAACAAGTCCAACCGACAGATTGGCTGTCGATGATTCAGGCGAGGTCGCAACGGATGCTCATGACCGCGCCGCTGTAAGAAGGTACAACCTCATTCTGTCGTGAGGGCCGACAATCGTGGCACCCGTGGCACCACCTCAGGGTGGGGGGAGGCGTGGACGTCAGCTGGCCGCGCGCGTCACCACGTCAGTGTGCGCGCGCTGAACGGTAACGAGCCCCTCGTAGATCGCCTCGAGCGCGCGGGTGCGTCGATCGAACGACAGTTCGCGCTCGACGCGACTGCGAGCGGCAGAGACGCGGTCGAGCGTCGCGCGGCGATCGAGGATCGTGCGCTCTATTGCGCGCGCCAATGCACTCGAATCACCACACGGCACGAGGAGGCCGTGAATGTCATGCGTCAGGATGTCGCCCGTGCCACCGGCGGCCGTCGCCACGACCGGCGTCTCGAGCGCCATCGCCTCGAGAACGGAATTGGGTGTGCCCTCGGAATCGGAGCTCTGCGCGAACACGTCGAACGCGTGATGCAGGTGCGCGATGTCCGACCGGTGCCCGAGAAAGTGGCACCCGGTCAGGCCGAGCGCCGCGGCCCTGGCGATCAGCGGTTCGCGCAGGACGCCGTCGCCGACGATGAAGACCTTGAGCATCGGCCAGCGCTTCTGGAGCTGCGCCACTGCGGCGAGCAGCACGTCGAACCGCTTCACCTGTTCGAGGCGCCCGACTGCCCCGACGGCGATTTCCCACGGCTCGATGCCGAGCGCGCGCCGCGCCGCCGCGACCTCGCCGCGCATCCGCCGGAACTGCGCCGGATCGATGCCGTTCAAGAGCGTCGTTATCCGATCCGCCTTGACGCCAGATTTCACCAGCGTCCGGGCGATCACGCTCGAAACCGCGACCACGCGCGGGAAGAGGCGCAGGAGCTGCTTGTCCGCCGGACCGTAGATCCGGCGCTCCTTCCAGCTGTCGTCGATCCAGCCGTGTACCGTCGACAGCGGCGTGGCGCCAGTCGCGCACGCGAGCGCCAGCGCGAGGAAATCGGTTTTGTAATCGTGCGCGTGGACGATGTCGATGCGCCGTGCGCGGACCATCGACACCAGCGCCGGCCAGACGCGGCGATCGAAGGCGTGGCGTTCGCGGATTTCGACATAGTCGAGTCCGAGCGCGCGCGCTCTCGCGTCGATCGCGAACGCTTCGTCGTGCTCGTGGCGCAGATAACAGAGTGTGACCTCGAATCGAGCGGCGTTGCGCCGCGCGGCGCCGTGGAGGATCGTCTTTTCGGGCCCGCCCCCGGTACCGCGCACGCTGCGCAGCTCGAGGACTCGAATCGGATCGTGGACGTGAGTCATGTCGCCTTCATGGTTGGACGACCGCTCGATCGTCCGTGCGGTTGTCGTGCTCCAGCGCGGTCGCCCCGTCACGTGATTGAATCGCGCCGTCGAGACGGTTGCGCGCGATGATCACGCGATGCGCGCCGCGGAAGCGGTACTCGATCGGCGTCGGATACGTGCCGGAGACGAAGACCGCGTTGTTCAGCACCTGGGTCTGCGGAGAGTCGGCGACGAGAATACCGACGTCGCCCGGCTGCTCGCGCGATCGAAAGAAGAAATTGTCTCGAATGATGCCGCCGTGGTGATCGAAGCCCTCTTTCTCTTCGAGCCCGTACGAGATGCCGCGGGCGCAGTTCAGGAACGTGTTGCCTTCGGTCACTGTTCCCTTCGAACCGTTCCACATCAGCACCGCCGGACCGGCGAGCCCCGCTCCCGGCGGTGACACGATGTTTCGAAACTCGTTGTTGCGGATGATCCAGTTGGCCCCGGTGTGGACGTCGACGCCGTTGGTGTACGAGTCCTTCGCTGTCTGCGTGTACTCGATCAACGAATACTCGATGGTGCCGTCGTTGACGCCGCCGCCGGCGCCGTCAGGGTTGGACTTGATGAACTGTTGACCGGCATCGACGAGGCGTACGTTGTAGACGTGCGGCCGCTGTGTGCCGGCGTTGAAGATGAGCGGGTGCTGCGGAACGTCGCGGATCGTCAGGTCGGCGATCGTCACGCCGCGGACGTCGCCGCCGGTCCAGATGCCGTGCGGCACGGCGCCGCTCGCCGACGCCGTCATCCCCTCGCCGGCGAGGACGACCTCGTCGCGATTCCCGGTGGCGCCGCGGACTGCGACGTTGGTCAGCGTGCCCCTGATCCACAGCGTGCTGGTCAAGCGATACGTGCCACGCGCGAGCACGAGTGTCGTGTTCGATGCCAGCTGCCTGACCGCCTCCTGCAGCATCGGCTCGCTCAAGACGTGCACGACGCGCCCTTCGGCAGGCGGCAGCGGTGGCGGCACCTTCACCGCAGGCCACGAGACAACGTCCACCGCGGGCGATGCCGAGTTGAAAGAGCCCCACGACACGGTCAGCGCGATGACCGCGACGACGACGACACCGAGACTGGACCAGGCGATCCTGGCGGCGACGTGTCCGATCACATCGCGACCGCGCGCTCGGGCTGCACGGCGACCGCGCGCGGTGTGCGTGCGAAGATTCGATCGCGCAGCTCTTTCGGCCGCACAATCCGCCGGATGCCCTCGGACACGAAGACGAGGGCCCCGAAGCAGACCGCCAGCCGGATGATGACCTGAAGCGGCCGGCTCGACGTCCACGCGCCCAATCGTGCGTCGAGCAGGTAGTACAGCGGCATGTGCGCGATGAAGATGATGACGGTATTGCGCGCCACGAGCCGAATCATCGCCGGCGCCTTCACGCACGATGTGATACGGAAGACGAGCCACGTGTAGCTCAAATACAGGAACGACACGCACGCCGAGGTGACGAGAAGCGTCAGGGGAGCGGGTCCGTGACCGATCCGCATGAATGGAATCGACCGCTCGGCCACAAACGACGGCACGATCGCCGCCCATCCCGCCGCGAGGATCACCATCGCGATGAGAGGCTTCGGCAGAGCCCATGACCGATCGTCGTCGCGCTGCCGGCCGTACCACATGCCCGCGAGGAACACCGTTATCCAGTTGGGCACCATCATGTAGCCGACAAACGCGCCGAGCGTTCCGACGAGCAGTGCGCGAACGACGATCTCGAACGCGATCGATCCCGCGAGCATTGCCGGCGTGATCGGCCGATTACGAAACACCAGGGCCCACAGCAGCAGGAAGTGCAAGTACGTGCCGATGTACCAAGTGGTCGGGTTCACGGGAAAGTTGTTGACGACGACGTTGGCGCCGCCGAGAAGCGGCAGGTAGTTGCTCGCGTTCAGTGCGCCGCTGGTGACGTAGCCAATCGCGGTCAACGCGATGGCGGCGGCAAGGCCGAAGAGATAGACCTCGAACAGCCGGCTGCCGACGACGTTCCACCGCGGACGCGAGTCGCCCGCCAGAGAAAAACCCATCGCAAACAGAAAGAACGCGACGCCGAGCTGCTTCGGATAGATCGGCGGTGTCAGCGTGTTCACCATCGCGCCGGCGACATGGCCGACGACGATCAGCGCCATACCGATCGCTTTCATCCAGTCGATGAAATCAAACGACTGCCGTGCCATACCGGCTCTCCTCCTTCTGCACGTCTGGCGACGGCGTCGGCGCTGACAGAGTGCGAACGAACCGCGCGGGGTTGCCGGCCACGACGATGCTCGGTGCGACGTTGGTCGACACCACCGCACCGGCGGCAACCAGGGCACCCGCACCCACGTCAGCGAACACGACCGCTGCTTCTCCAATCCACGTGTCCGGGCCGACGTGGATCTGACGCAGCCGTCGAAGATCCGTCGGCGTCCATCGTCGATCTGGTCCGAGCTCGTGAAGCGCTCCACCGCTGAGCAGACTCGCCCGGCTGCCGATCAGGCATCGCTCATGGAGCCAGGCCGATCCGATCAGCGTGTAGGTGCCGATGTAGACATCACGCTCGATCCGCACGTCGCGGTGCGAACAGATCGCGCCGAAGCCGATGTAGCAGCGCGCATCGCACGATTCGAGGGTGAGGCGGTAGAAGGCGCGGCGCAGGTACATACCGGGACGGCCGGGGAGGATCGCGAAGAGCTGCGCCCAGAATGCGAACACGGACTCGCCCCGATCGGTCGCCTTGGTCTCGAGCCAACACATCGCCGCTGCCGGCGTCGCGATCGCGAGCGAGACGCCGTTCGCGAGTCCTTTGATGCCGAGGCGCCATGCTGTTGCGATCATCGCGGAGCCGCCTGCACGACGTAGTCGCGTTCCTGGTCCATAGCGTTTTGCGCCGGCGACTAAAAGTCGTCGCGCGGCGACCTTTCGACTTTTTTTAACGGAGCGAGTGCCTTCCTGACCTGTGTAGGCAACTGGTGTGCCGCCGACGAACTTCGTCGTGCGAGTCGATTGACGCCGCGACGTGCGGCGCTGGCGTCGCGGCCAGGGAACTTTAGTCTGCTCCGGAGCAGAATTTCGCCGTGTGCGGCAGCGCGGATGCGAGTGTCGGCCAGGTGGATGGCGCCTGGCGGGGTCTTTGCTGACGCGACGGTGGATCAACGAGATGAATGTGATTTCACGCGCGGCGACTCTCGTCGAGTCGCCTCTGGCAACCACTGCGGCCCCGCCTGGCGGTCGCGCGCTCCTCTTGAGCGAGTTGTTTCCACCGGCGGTCGGCGGGAGCGCGGTGCTCTTTCAAGGCATCTATTCTCGTCTCGCCGCCACCGACGTCGTCGTGCTCACTGATGGACCATGGATGTCGCCGGCGTTGGCCACGCAATCGGGCCCGCTTCGCATCGTCACGCGGCCACTGGCCACGCGGCGATGGGGCATCGTCGATCCGAAAGGCTTGCTCCAACACCTTCGGCTGGCCTGGCAGGTTCGAAGACTTCTCTCGCGGCGCGCCGGACTCGTGCACTGCGCGCGTGCGCTGCCGGAAGGCGTCGCCGCGATGATCGCCCGGCTTCTCGGCGGCGCGCCGTATGTCTGTTGGACGCACGGCGAGGATCTCGCGAGCGCGATGACCTCGCGCGAGCTCACGTTCCTGACCAAATGCGTGTACCGCGTGGCGGCGGCGGCGCTGGCCAACAGCCGGAACACCGCCACGATGCTCGCCGCGCTCGGTGTGCCGGAACACAAGATTCACATCGTGCATCCGGCCGTCGACGCCGATCGATTCCATCCACGCGTCGATGGGAGCGCCATCCGGCGGCGGTACGCCCGTGACGGCGACATGCTGCTGCTCTCCGTCGGCCGGCTGCAGCGACGGAAGGGGCACGACGTTGCGATCCAGGCGATCGCTTCGCTTCGCGCGCGGCTTCCGAATCTTCGGTATGTGATCGCGGGCGACGGCGAGGAGCGATCGCGCCTCGAAGCGCTCGCCGTCGAGCTCGGCGTCCAGGATCGCGTGTTCTTCGCCGGCAATGTCGCCGACGCCGATCTGCCGGCATTCTACGCGGCCTGCGACATCTTCCTGCTGCCCAACCGCGTCGATAACGGGGACATCGAAGGGTTTGGCATCGTGTTCCTCGAGGCGGCCGCCAGCGGCAAGCCGACGATCGGCGGCGACAGCGGCGGCGTTCCAGAAGCGGTGGAGCGCAGCGTCACCGGACTGCTCGTCGACGGCGCGAATGTGTCAGAGGTGGCCGCGGCGATTGCCGATCTCGCCACGTCCGAGGAGCGCCGCGGACGCATGGGTCTCGCGGGGCGCGTGCGCGCGCATCGGTGCTTCAGTTGGCAGCGCGCGGCGATGGCGGTCTCAGAGCTCCAGCGTCGGGTCGTCGGTCACCGGTAATTGTTTCAGACCGATGCTGAGAACGCTCCTCGTCCTGTCGATCCTGGTGCCTGGCTTTTACATGGCGCTCCGCGACCGCTTCAGCGCCCTGCTGCTCTACCTGTGGTACGCGTTCTTCAGACCGCAGGACTGGATGTACCTCGACATCTCGGCGCTCAAGCCGTCGCTTCTGCTCGGCCTCGTGCTGATCGTCCCGTCGATCCTTTCCGGCATCCTGCCGGACTTGACGCATCCATTGAGCGTCGGCGCCCTGATGTTCCTCGGGTCCAGCTTCGTCGCGCAGTTCAATGCCATCAACGCCGACGTCGGCTGGGAGTGGATCGATTTCCTGACGCGGCTGCTGCTGGTGTGCCTGCTCGGAACGTCGTTGACGACAACGCCGCGGCGACTGGTGGCGATCATGGGCGTCGCCGCCGGCTCGTTCGGTTTCCATGCCGCGAAGGCCGGACTGGCGTCGATGCTCGGTGGCGGCCTGCGCTTCTTCGACGGTCTATCGGGCGCGTTCGTCGACAACAACGGCTACGCGTGCGGCACGGTGATGATCATGC
>DAIUKO010000005.1:0-3443 GCA_036848175.1 Vicinamibacterales bacterium
AGCCGCCGCGATAGCGCTTCCAGTTGCGGAAGTCCTGCGACATCGGCATGTAGACCAAGCGCGCACCGTCGGGAGAAAAGGCGCCGAACTCGCCGTAGGGCACCGGCAGTTTTTCCGGGAGGCCACCGTCGAGGCCGACGAGATAGAACTGGCTGTAGCGCTGGCGTCCGCTCTCGCGGCCCGACGCAAACAGCACGCGCTTGCCGTCGGGATGCCAGCCGACGATGCGATCGGGCATCGGATGATGCGTCAGTCGGACGGGCTCGCCGCCGGTCGTGGGCACGACATAGACGTCGGTGTTGCCGTCGTAATCGGCGCTGTACGCGAGCTTCGTCCCGTCGGGTGAGAAGCGCGGAAACGATTCTTCGCCGGCTGGCGAGCTCAGTCGCGTGGCGACGCCGCCGCTCTTGGCGACGAGCCAGATATCTCCGGCGTAAACGAATGCGATCTTGTCAGCTGACACCGCCGGCTGGCGGAACATCCGTGCGTCAACTTGGGCGAATGCAGGCGCGGAGGTGCACACCGCCGCCAGGAGGAGGAGAAGCGTGCCTCGGAAGCTTGAGCGGTCCATGCACGAATTGTAGAAGTCCAGGTGCGATTTTGCAGATGTCCGATTTTGACAATCCTGAGACTCGAATTCTGGTTCAATAGCACGGCTCATGCTCGACAGACGCAGCGCGATCAAGATCGGCGGCATGGCGGTGGCCGGCTTCGGGCTCGGCGGATGCCGCAGCACGTCGCGACTGGACACGGGGCCGAGGCCGCGATCGGCACGCAATCTCGCACCGGTCCACGCCACCTGGGATCGCGTCATCCGCACGACGGTCGGTTTGCGTCCGCATCGGCCATCGGGTTTCGTGCTCCGCGCGGACAGGTTTGACGACAAGACTCTCATCCACGACTACGGTCACGCCGGCGCCGGTATGTCGCTCGGCTGGGGATGCGGTGTCGTGGTGGCCGAGCTCGCGCTGCAGACTTCGAGTCGGCGCGCCGCGGTGATCGGCTGCGGTTCTCCGGGGCTGACCGCAGCACGCCAACTCCAGCGCCGCGGCTTCGACGTGACGATCTACGCGATGACCGTTCCGCCCGACACGACCTCGAACATGTCGCTCGCCGGTTTCACGCCGACGACGGCGCTCGTCGACAAGGACCATCGGACGCCGGCGTGGGATGCGCAGTTTCTGCGCGTCGCGGAGTTGTCGTATCGCGAACTGCAGCTGATGGTCAGACCGAACTACGGCGTCTACTGGATGGACGCCTATAACGCGACCGACAATCCCACGCCCGGTGGGGGCGGCGGTCGCGGCGGTGGCCGCGGAAACTACGCGACCGACGCCGACCTGCTGCCCGACTCGCTGCGGCCCAATCGCACGCGCGAACTGCTCGGTCCCGGCGAGCACCCGTTCCCGACGAAGTACGCAACGCGCACGCTCGCGCTTTCAATCGAGCCGTCGATCTATCTCGACGCGCTCGTGCGCGATTTTCTGCAGTTCGGCGGCCGCATCGTCATCCGCAAGTTCGACACGCCGCGCGACCTGATGACGCTGACCGAGCCGATCGTCGTGAACTGCACCGGCCTCGGATCGTTCACGCTGTTCGGTGACAAGGAGTTGATGCCGGTCAAAGGACAGCTGACGGCGATGGTTCCGCAGCCCGAGGTCGACTATCGCGCGAGCGGTCCGGCACTGAGCGGCGTCAACGCGACGATGAACTCGCGCAGCGACGGGATCATCGTCGGCAACCTGCAGGATCCGGGCAACTGGTCGCTCGAGCCTGACGAAGAGGTACGCCAGCGCAACGTGAACGCCGCAATCGAATTCTTTTCCGCCATGCGCGCGCCAGCACGAGGCGCGCAGCTGACGCGCTCCGAACCGCCGCGGATCGCTCCGCCGCTGGAGACGTTCTTCGACGCGGAATCTTGACGGGGCGCGCCCTTCGGGCGCGTGGGGCTGGTGGGCGCGGCCTTCGGCGGCGTGGCGTAGAATTCGGCGATGGTCTCGCTCGCGGCCATGCTGGTCCTCAACCTTGCGCTGGCGAGCATCGAGCGCGCGCAGCCAGGTGCGGTGTCGGCCGATGCGCGGCGCGAGTACATGCGCGGCACGGCGCTCGAAGCGCAGCAGAATCTCGATGAAGCCGCGCGTGCGTACGAGCGTGCCATTCAACTCGATCCGCGGTTGGCGGTTGCGCACGATCGGCTTGGGTTCGTGTACGGGCTCAAAGGCAGAACCGCCGATGCAGTGGCCGAATTCGAGCGCGCGCGTGCGATCGATCCGGCGTTGTTCGACGCGCAGTACCATCTCGGCGCGACGCTGTGGTGGACGGGCCAGCACGAACAGGCGCTCGACCCGCTGAAGATCGCGGTTCGGCTGAAGCCGGAACACGCGGAGGCGCGCTACTATCTCGGACTCTCGCTGAAGAAGCGAGGCGACCTGCTGACCGCGATCGACGAGCTGGAAGCGGCGGTCCGGCTGAATCCGAACCTGGCCCCGGCGGTCCTCCAGCTCGGACTCGCGCTGACGGAAGCAGGCGACGCGGAAGGCGGAGTCGCACAACTCCGCCGCGCGGTCTCGCTCGATCCCTCGTCCCGCGAGGCGCGCAACGCGCTGGGGCTCGCACTGCTCCAGCACGGCGACGGCGACGCGGCCGTCGACACGTTTCGCGCACTCGTCGCCTCGAATCCGGACTTTCACACGGCCCGACTGAACCTGGGCACGACGCTGATGCAGCGCGGCGATCTCGACGGCGCATCTGCCGTACTGCGGGAATTGATCGCAAAAGATCCGGGCAATGCGGCCGCGCACTACAACCTCGGCGTCGCGCTGAAGCAGAAAGACGACTTCGCCGGCGCGGAGGAGGCGCTGAAGCGCGCCGTCGATCTCGATCGCACGCTCGCCGACGCGCCCTACACGCTCGGCGTCGTGCTGTGGCAGACGGGGCGGGCAACCGAAGCGACCGGCGCATTCCGGCAGGCGATTGCGCGCCGCCCCGACTACGACGAGGCGCACTACATGCTCGGCACGGTACTGCGCCAGCTCGGCGATCGCGACGCCGCGCTGACCGAGATCCGCGAGGCGATTCGGCTGCGGCCGTCGTCGCCCGAGGCTCATCTCACGCTCGGCCAGATGCTGCAGCAGCAGGGCGACCGCAGCGCCGCTGATGCCGAGTTCGAAACCGCGCGGCGGCTGAACGAGAAGAAGGCGGCCGTCCAGGCATCGACATTTGCGGTCGGCGTCGGCCGCGCGCGCATGAAAGACGGCGACGTCCCCGGCGCGATCGAGCAGTTCGAGCGCGCGGTGACGCTCGCGCCCGACAACTTCGAGGCGCATTACGAGCTGGCGAAGGCGTTCACGCGTCTGCAGAAGAAAGACGCGGCGCAGAAGCATCTGGCCGAAGCGCGGCGCCTCGCTCCCAAGGTGTGGTTCCAGGATCCCGATCCGAAGTCG
>DAIUKO010000005.1:3543-23790 GCA_036848175.1 Vicinamibacterales bacterium
CACGGAGGACACGGAGGGTACTTGAGCAAGACGGGATGCTTTGTCGCCGGTGTGCTGTCGGCAGGAATGGTCACCATGGCCGATACGCCCGCCCCGCTTGGATTCTCCTTCACAGATATCGCGCGTGAAGCAGGACTCACGGCAGTGACGACGTACGGCGGCGAGAAGACGAACAAATACCTGCTCGAGACGACCGGCTGCGGCGTCGCGATGCTCGACTACGACAACGACGGCAACATCGATCTGTTCTTCGTCAACGGCACGACGCTCGAAGGGTTCCCGCCGGGAAAGGAGCCGACCAGCCATCTGTATCGCAATCGCGGCAACGGTACCTTCGAGGATGTGACGGCGAAGGCCGGACTCGCGATCGCCGGCTGGGGTCAGGGCGCCTGCGCCGGCGACTACGACAACGACGGATACCCGGATCTGTACGTAACGTTCTGGGGACAGAACCGTCTGTTCCACAACCGCGGCAACGGCACCTTCGAGGACGTGACGTCGAGCGCGGGACTGATCGCTCCGGGAACCAAGCCGCGCTGGGGCGCCGGATGCGCCTTTCTCGACTTCGATCGCGACGGCCTGCTCGATCTCTTCGCCGCCAACTACATCGACTTCGATCTGAAAACCGCGCCCGTGCCCGATTCAGGACTCTGCCGCTACAAAGGCGTTCCTGTCGCCTGCGGACCTCCGGGACTGAATGGCGGCAAGAACGTTCTCTACCGCAACAAGGGACACGGCGTCTTCGAGGACGTCTCGGAACAATCGGGCATCACGAAAGCGGCGGGCACCTACGGCCTCGGCGTCAGCACGCTGGACTTCGACAACGACGGCTGGATCGATCTGTACGTCGCCAACGATTCGAATCCGAGCACGCTGTATCGCAACAAGCGCGACGGCACGTTCGAGGACATCGCCGTGCCGGCCGGCTGCGCCTACAGTCAGGACGGCAAGCCGCAAGCGGGGATGGGACTCGCGCTCGGCGACTACGATCGCGACGGCACGATCGACATCTTCAAGACCAATTTCGCCGGCGACACGTCGACGTTGTACGCGAACTCCGGCGACGGCCTGTGCCAGGATCGGACGTTCGCGAGCGGCATCGGGCTCAACACGCGCTGGCTCGGTTGGGGCGTCGGCTTTCTCGACCTGGATCTCGACGGCTGGCTCGACCTGTTTCTCGTCAACGGCCACGTCTATCCGGAGGTCGAGCAGATCAAGACCGAAGCCGGCTATCGACAGCGCAAGGTCGTCTATCGCAATCTTCGCAACGGCCGCTTCGAGGATGTGTCGGAGCGACTCGGTCCCCCGGTCACCACGCCGCACGCGGGACGGGGCGCGGCGTTCGGCGACATCGACAACGACGGCGACGTCGACGTCGCGGTCAACAACGTCCACGAACCACCGAACCTGTACCGCCTCGACACGAGCCGCACGGCCTCATGGACGGAACTGAAGCTGGTCGGCACGACATCGAATCGCAGCGCGATCGGCGCCCGCGTGCGCATCGTCATCGGATCGACGACGCTCGTGCGCGAAGTGCGCGGGGGCGGCAGCTATTACTCGCAGAACGATCTGCGGGTGCAGGCGGGCCTTGGTGATGCGGCGCGCATCGATCGCGTGGAGGTGCGGTGGCCGAACGGCAACGAGGAGGTGTGGCGCGACGTGCCGGTGAAGACGATCGTGACGCTGACCGAGGGGAAAGCAAATGCCGGGCTTCCGGGCCAATAGGATGGCTGAATCAGCACAAAGGGCACAAAGAACACAAAGGGCACAAAGAAACATTGTTTTGTTTGTTTATCTTTGTGGCCTCTGTGTCCTCTGTGTCCTCTGTGTTTATTCAGCGCCGCTTGTAACCCTCTCTGCTGCGAACAGTATGGAGTCACAAGCGTCAGTCCCCGACGCGAAAGCGGTCGCGGAGATCCGGCAGCTCGCGCAATCGGGACAAGCGGCTGAAGCGCAGCGGCGTCTGAACGCGTTCGATGCCGCGAATCCGATCGTGATCTATCTCCGCGGCCTCGCCTTCTACCACGCCGACGATCACGCGAAGGCGATCGAAGTGCTGACTCCTGTCGTGTCGAAGCTCGAGCCGGGGACGCTCGAGCGCCGTGAGGCGGAACAGGTGCTGGGCCTGGCGCTCTACGGCGCGGGCCGCCTGAACGACGCGTTGCCGTACCTGGAGGCGACGCGCGCGTGGGCGCCCGACAACGTCGAGCTCCACTACTTTCTCGGCCTCGCATACCTGCAGACCGGCAAGATCGACGCGGCGCGCGGGGCGCTCGCGGTGAGCTTCGGCGTGCCGCCCGGCGGGGCCGCGGCCGATCTCGTCACCGCGCAGATGCTCATTCGACTCAACCTCGATGACGCGGCGGAAACGGAGCTGAAACGCGCGCTGCAGAAGGATCCGCGGCTGCCGCAGGCGCGCTTCCTGCTCGGTCAGATGGCGCTCTTCCGCGGGCGGCTGAAGGAGGCCGCCGAATTCACCCACGGCGAGCTCGACGTGAATCCCGGCAACGCGATGGCGTGGTATCAACTCGGCGACGTGCTGGTGCGCGAGAGCAAATGGCAGGACGCGATCGCGATGCTGCAACGGTCGCTCTGGATCAACCCGTTCTACAGCGGACCGTACATCCTGCTCGGCCAGGCCTACATGAAATCCGGACAGCCGGCGACCGCCGAAGGCATGCTCCGCCGCGCCATTCAGTACGATCCGAACAACCGCGCCGCGCATTACCTCCTCGCACAACTGCTCCAACAGCTGAAGCGGACCGAGGAAGCCAAGGCCGAGTTCGCGATCGCTGAGAAGCTCGTCGGCCAACCCGGGCGGCCGTGATAGCACAAAGGACACAAAGGACACAAAGGGCACAAAGGGCACAAAGGGCCCGAAGCGCCCGGAGATTTGCTCCGACCGTTAGTGCTGTCGTCGTTGCGGCATCGGTGTTGGCGACTCGTGCTCAAGAGTCCTGGCCGGTGCGATTCACCGATATCGCCGCGCGCGCCGGATTGACGCACCCATCGGTCTACGGCGGCGTCGATCGCAAACGCTTCATCATCGAGACCAATGGCGCCGGCGTCGCGCTCGTCGATTTCGATCGCGATGGATGGCTCGACGCGCTCGTGCTGAGCGGCACCCGCCTCGCCGAAAACGAGCGCCGCGACGCGACGTTCCCCGCAGGGCAGGCGCCGTCGAATCACCTGTATCGCAACCGCAAGGATGGCACCTTCGAGGATGTCACCGATCGCGCCGGACTGCGCCGCACCGGTTGGGCATCGAGCGTGTGCGCGGGCGACTTCGACAACGACGGCTGGATCGATCTGTTCATCACGTACTACGGCGGCAACGTCCTGTATCGCAACGATCGCGGCACGTTCAGGGACGTCACCGCCGCCGCCGGTCTGGCGACGAAGGGCGTGCGCTGGGGATCGGGATGCACGTTCGTCGACTACGACCGCGACGGACGTCTCGACCTTTTCGTGTCCAACTACCTGCGATTCGATCTGGCGTCGGCGCCCGAACCGGGCAAAGGTCCGAACTGTCTGTGGAAAGGCGTGCCGGTGAACTGCGGGCCCAAGGGGCTGCCGACCGACACCAACCTGCTCTACCACAATCGCGGCGACGGCACGTTCGAAGACGTGTCGGTGGCGTCCGGCATCGCGCGCGTCACCGGGCGATATTCGATGACCGCTGCCGCCGCCGATTTGAACAGCGACGGCTGGCCCGACATCTACGTCGCGTCCGATTCGACGGCGGCGATCCTCTATCGCAACAATCGTGACGGCACCTTTACGGACATCGCGCTGGAGAGCGGCGCTGCCTACGACGAGCACGGAAATCCACAGGCGGGCATGGGTCTGGCCATCGGCGATTTCAACAGCGACGCGCATCTCGATCTGCTGAAGACGCATTTCGCCGACGATATCCCCGCGCTCTATCGCGGGCTCGCCGACGGGTTGTTCGAAGATGTCGCGACCCAGGCGGGTCTCGGCGTGCAGAACCGCTACGTCGAATGGGGCGCCGGTTTCCCCGATCTCGACAACGACGGCCGGCCCGACATCTTCTACGTCACCGGCAACGTCTACCCGGAGGTCGAGCGGCTGCTTCCGCAGTACGCGCATCGCAGTCCGCGCATGGTGTTTCGCAACGTCGACGGGACGCGGTTCGCGGACGTGTCAGCCGCCAGCGGCGACGGCGCGACAACCGCGCAGTCGAGCCGCGGCGCGGCCTTCGGCGACATCGACAACGACGGCGACGTCGACGTTCTCATCATGAACATGAACGCGCCGCCGTCACTGCTGCGCAACGACTACGCAGGACCGAACAACTGGATCGTCATCCAGCTCGAAGGCGTGAAAACGAATCCGCAGGGCATCGGCGCCACGGTTCTCGTCACCACCGGCGATCGTACGCAGGCACAGCCGGTGCTGAGTCAGTCGAGCTACTACTCGCACAACGACGTCCGCGCGCACTTCGGTCTCGGCAGCCGCACGACCGTGGATCGGATCGAAGTCCGCTGGCCGAGCGGGGTCGTGGATGTACTGAAGGATGTGAAGGGACGGCAGATTCTGAAGGTGCGAGAGGGTTCCGGCGGATCCTCCCGATAGCTCTCCACCACTGAGGACACGGAGGACACGAAGGTTGGTGGAGAGTTTGAGGGCGGATCAACGTCGAAATTCAACGACCACGTCGCGACGGCTGTACTCGCCGGCCTCGCCCTCGAACGCCACGCGGACGATCGGATCGCCGCCCGCCTGCGGCACCAGCGTCGCGCCGCGAAGGCCGCTGACCTGTCGCGGCGTCCGCAGGAGCAGATCGTAGGAGCGATCGTTCCGGCCCTCGACGAGGAGACGCAGCGCTCCGGCGTCGGCACGCGACCGCAGAATGCGAATCCCTTCGCTGCGCGCGCCGGTCGCAGGGACCGGCGTCGTGACGTAAACGTCGGACCCGCCGTCGAACGTGAACCGTCCGATGATCTCTGACGAAGCGGGCGAGACGGCGACTTCGGCGAACTGCACGTCGCCGAGCCGCACCGGCGTCATGCGCGCCGTCTGTCCATTTACGACGACGCTCGTGATTCTCGCGTCGAGGGGAAACGCCGGCGCGAGCGTCACAGCGGGCAGCGCCGGCGTTCCAGACGCCGGCTGTCCTCGTGTCACGCGGATCGTGAGCGTGCCCGCGTTCCGCGTCATCTCGACGTCGAATCGATGACCGGCGCTTTCCACGCCGCGTGCCGTCGCGTGAGTCCAATCGGCGGGAAGCTGCGGGGCGATGCGAAGGCGCGTCCCGCCTTCGAGCGGCTCGATGCCGAGCAGCCCTCGAATCATCGGCGTGACGACCATCGCTTCCGACCAGACCTGATGATGCGACGAGCGGCCGAACGGCGCGTTCACGTCGCCTGACAGCAGCTCGGTCACGTACCCGAGCGCGCCTTGCTGCATCAGCAGCGCGTTGGCCATCAGCGCCTGATAGCCGATGTGCGATCGACCGTAGCGGTAGGCCGCCATCGATGCCCATCCCGTGAAGAGCGGCCACACCGATCCGTAGTGATAGGACAGCGGATCGTAGAGCTGGCTGCGGTTCGACAGGATCCGATGACCCCAATCCGCCGCAAGTGCGGCGCTCCCGATGTGATCCAGCGCCGCGTCGGCACGATCGCGGTCGAGCGTACGCCACCACATCGGCACCGCCGGCAATACGGTGTCTTCGTCGATGATTCGAGCGCTCGCGAGCGCGTTGAGACGCTGCTGACGTGTATCGCGGTACGGTCCCGGCTCCGCGATGGCCGGCTTCGTGCGCGGCTGCTGCGTGGCGAACGCGTAGTACGACGGCCCAGGAAGCCAGTACGTGTTTTCAACCGCCTGTCGCGTCCGCTCGGCGGCAGCGCGTGCACCGTCGGCGGCCGTGCGATCGCCAATCGCGTCGGCCATCTCGGCGATGTCGCGCGACGCCTGAATCCAGAGTCCCTCTTGATAGATCTCTTCGTGCGGCGGCGACAACGCACCGCCTTCCACCCAGCCGTGACCGACAGCGGTGTTGTCGATCAGGCCGTTGCCGTCGGCGTCCGTTCCCGCCGAGAAACGGTACGCCTTGAGAATCGACGGCCAGTGACGCCGCAGGAACGCGAGATCGCCGCCGGCGCGCCACGCGTCGGCGTGGGCGATGACGTACAACGGTGTGGCATCGGCGCTCGCCCACGCGTACGGAAAATCGGTGAACCATCTGACGAGCGTTGCGCTCTGCGATATCTCGTGCGGAATCTTCCCATCGTCACGCTGATACTTCGCGAGGAATTCGAGCGCCGTTCTCGCATCCGCGCTCCTGCCGGCGGCATTCAACGCAAGCGAGGTCCACAGCGCATCGCGGCCGAAGAACCAGGCGAAGCCGGGACGCTCGCTGTTGCCGGACGTGCGGAAGCCGGCGACGAGCCCGGTGCCGAGCGCCGGATTCGTCGCGAATCCTTTGTCCATCCCGATGACCGCCCATTGGAACGCGCGGTTCATCTGCGAATCGGGCGTGTCGACCGCCGCCGATGTCTCGAGCAGCCTCGTGTAATGCTCGACCGTCTTTCGATAGAGTCCGGGGATGTCGGCGGCGATCTTGTCTGAAGCGGCACGAACCGATGCGCGACCATCGACCGCGGCCGCGATCACGATCGGCACGAGCGCGCGGCGGCCGCGCTCCGGCGTCACGTCGATCGTGAACTCGAGCGGCACGTCGCGCGGTTCGGCCTGATACGGCATCACGGAACGATCGACGCCGTCGGCGACCGTGATGCGTGCGGCGAATCGGCCGCTGTCCTCGGAGAGATCGTACGCGTGCGCGGCAGCGTCCCATCCCGCGTTCGCCGTCGCTCCCGCCGCCGGCCACATCGGGCGCAGCGACGGCCGGAACGATCCGACGACGGTCATCGGCAGGACTGAATCGATGTCGAGCAGGATGACGATCGCGCCCTCGTCGATCGGCGCGAACACGATCTCCCTGACCGTGAACGCGGCGTGCGAGCGCGTGAAGATGGTCGCCTCGGGTCGGACTTCAATGGTCGCCGGCAGTTCATTTTCGGACACTGCGACCGGATAGCCCTCGAGGCGATAGCTGAACTGCAGATCGTCGACGACCTTGAGCGGGTAGACCCAGACTTCGAGCGGCCGCCCTTCGTAGCCAAACGCTGCGCTTCGCCGCCCGATCACGTCGAAGAAGACGCCGGAGGTGAGGCCGCGCGTCAGCGCCACTCGAGATGTTGGTAGCGGGAACCGCGCAGTCACGCCTCCGCTCTGCGCGCGCGGCCACACACCAGCGACGCCGACGGCGACGAGCAGGGCGATGAGGCTGCGTCGCATCACGGTCTCTCTGCTCGGTTGCACATCGATTGCATAAGACGCCGACCACACACACGCCGCGGCCGAAGCTTCATGCTATGGTACGTGGCCGTCACACTGCGACCATCTGTCGCATCCCTCCGTGGGCGAGTCGGTCCTTTCTGAGGAGCACCCTATGCTCGGTATCAGCGAAAGGGGCCACCTGAGCACGTTCATTCGCTTCGTGGCCGTCGCGTGTCTGATCGCGACGCTCGGCGTCCGTTCCGTGAACGCTCAAGCTGTCTACGGCAGCATCAGCGGCACGATCAAAGACAACACGGGCGGCGTCCTGCCCGGAGTGCCTGTCACGATTACCAGCGTCGAACGGAAGACGACCGACGAGGTTCTCACAAACGACTCCGGTTTCTACATGAAGGACCGGCTTCTTCCAGGCGTCTACGAAGCGAAGGCGGGTCTGTCGGGGTTCAAGCAGGCGGTGTACGGCAACGTCACCGTGAACGTCGACACCAACACGACGTTGAACATGACCCTCTCGCTCGGCGATGTCAGCGAGCAGGTCACCGTGACGGGCACCAGTCCGCTGCTGCGCACCGATCGCGCGGACGTGGCGACGACGTTCGAGACGCGGCAGATCACGGACCTTCCGGTGCTCGACCGGAACTTCACCAAGTTCCTCCTGCTCACGCCCGGCACGCAACAGCTCGGCTGGCAGCACGCCGCGAGCGAGAACCCGCAGGGGTCGACGCAGACGATGGTCAACGGCCAGCATTTCAGCGGCACGACCTATCAGCTCGACGGCACTGAAAACCGCGATCCGATTCTCGGGATCATCGTGATCAACCCGACGCTCGAGTCGATCAAGGAAACGAAGATCACGTCGCAGAACTACGACGCGGAGTTCGGGCAGGCGACGGCCGGCGTCGTGTCGGTGCAGACCAAGTCGGGGACCAACGACATCCACGGCAGCGCCTTCGAGTTCTTCCAGAGCGACAAGTTCCAGTCGGCCAACCCGTTCACGCAGACCACGCCCGATCCGTTGACGGGACGTCTTCTGCCGGAAACCAAGAGGAATCAGTTCGGCGGATCGGTCGGCGGGCCGATCGTGCAGAGCAAGTGGTTCTTCTTCGGCGACTACGAAGGAACGCGGAGCAAGGTCGGCGGCTCGCACCTCGAGACGGTGCCGACGGCCGCGGCGCGCAACGGCGACCTCAGCGCTTACGGCGTCAACATCTACGATCCGGCAACCGGCACGCCAGACCAGCGCGTGCAGTTCCCCAACAACCAGATTCCGCAGGCGCGCCTCTCGCCGCAGGCGCTGGCGATCCTGCGGCTGATTCCGCTTCCCAACGCGCCCGGACGTGAGAACGGGACGATCGATAACTTCACGGCGTCGGGGTCCGAGACGTTCAACGCGAACAGCTTCAACGTCCGCATCGACGGCCGGCTGCGCGACGGCTTGAACACGTTCGGCCGCTACAGTCTCGGCGACTTCTTGCGCGACGGCCCGCAGGTGTTCGGCACGGGCGGCGGCGACGAGCTCGTGGGTCTCGGCGGTATCTCGGATGCCCGCAATCAGAGCCTTGCGTACGGCATCGATCGGGCGTTTTCGAGCTCTCTCCTCGCCGATTTCCGCTTCGGCTGGTTCCACTACCGCGTCAACGTGCTCCCCAACGATTACGGCACGACGCCCGCGACCGACGCGGGGATTCGCGGCCTGAATCTGGACAACACGTTCGCATCGGGACTGCCGGCGTTCTTCATCGGCGGCGACAGCGACAGCCGCCGCATGGCATTCGGATCGGGACTGAGCGATCGAACGGGCCGCTGCAACTGCCCGCTCGACGAGAACGAGCAGCAGTACCAGTTCGTGAGCAACGTGACGAAGATCCGCGGCAATCACACGATGAAGTTCGGCATCGACGTGCGCCGCGCCTACAACCTGCGCGTGCCGAGCGACCGGCATCGGTCCGGCGAGCTCAACTTCGAGAACGATCGCACGCGCGGCCCGAGCGGCGGCGGCCTCGCGCTCGCGGGTTTCATGCTCGGCGACGTCACCAGGCTCACACGCTACGTCAGCCCGAACACGAACGCGCGCGAGCGGCAGTGGCGGCACTTCTATTACGCGCAGGATGTCTTTCGCCCGACGCCGAAGCTGACGCTGAACTACGGTCTCCGTCTCGACGTCATCAATCCACAAACGGTCAACGAGGCGGGCAACGGCGGCTTCCTCGATCTCTCCAGCGGATTGATCAATGTCGCCGGCGTCGGCAACATCGGCCTCAACGGCAACGTCGAGAACAATCTGAACTGGGCGCCGCGCCTCGGCGCGACCTACCAGTTGACGGAAAAAACGGTGCTGCGCGCCGGCTACGGCCGGAGCTACGACATCGGCGTGTTCGGATCGCTCTTCGGCCACAGCGTGACGCAGAACCTGCCGGTGCTCTCCGTGCAGGAGTTGAATCCGCCGCAGAACTTCGCGAGCGTGTTCAACCTCGCGCAAGGCGCGCCGCCGCCGGTGTTCCCACCGGTGCCGTCGAACGGGCAATTCGCGCTGCCGAACGGCGTCTTCGCACGTGCGCTGCCGCCCAAGCAGCGGCCGCCGCACGTCGACGCCTTCAACGTGGTGGCGCAGCATCAGCTCACGGAGACGATCGCGGTGGAGGCCGGGTACGTCGGCAATCGCGGTCACAACGTGTTTGCCGGCGACGGTCCCGCCACCAACGTGAATCAGGCGATCCTCACTGGCTTCCCAACCGTGCCGACCGATCTCCGTCGTCCGTTCTTCGCCGGCAACGTGCCGAACACGTCCGGGTACGGCGGTGCGTTCGGGTGGACGCAGGGCATCGATTACTTCTGCAACTGCGCGACCAACGCCTACGACTCGCTGCAGACGAAGCTGACGAAGCGCTTCTCGGGCGGATACTCCGTCCAGGGGAGCTACACCCTGCAACACGCGATACAGGACAGCGGCGACTACTTCTTCTTCGATTCGACGCTGAATCGCGGTCCGGCCGACTGGGACCGGAGGCACAACTTCTCGCTGTCGGTCGTCGGCGAGTTGCCCTTCGGGCGCGATCGGAAGTACGGCTCGAACATTTCTTCGGGGCTCAACGCGCTCGTCGGCGGCTGGCAGGCGAACACCAACGTGTTCATCCAAAGCGGCCTGCCGTTCAACGTCACGTATCGTGACGCCGGCGCCGACCGCGACACCGGCGGCAACAACCGGCCGAACCTGATCGGGGATCCGGACGGCCCGAAGACCGAGACCCAGTGGTTCAACACGACGCCGATTGGATCGTCCGGCAGCGCGTTCTCCCGCCCGGCGGCCGGAACGTTTGGCAATCTCGAACGCAACGCGCTGCGGGGTCCGGGCTACTGGCGCGTCGACGCGTCGTTCTTCAAGCACTTCGCGATCGGCGGGACGCGCCGGCTCGAAGCGCGGATTGAAGCGGTCAATCTGTTCAACCACGTGAATCTCGGGAATCCGGATTCCGAGGTCGGCGTGCCGGGGAATCCGAATCCGAATGCGGGGCGGATCAACTCGACGGCGTTCGGCGGCGCGGATCCGATGCGGAACTGGCAGTTCGCGGTGAAGTACTCGTTCTGATTGCGGACCTCTCCACCACGGAGGACACCTCCGTGGTGGAGAGTTATCGCCTCAGACCTGCGAGCAGATCGAGGACCGCGCCGTTGGTCCAGCCGAAGCCGATCTGGTTGGCGCTGTAGCCGAACTTGATGTCGGCGGCGACGTCGGACTCGCGCCGCCGCACGTCGTACTTCTCGACGATCGTGCCGTGCTCGTCGAACTCCTTCGCCACGAGCGACACGAACTTCGCCGCCAGACGATCCGCGTCGTCGTTGAAGCCGTAGCGCCGCAGGCCGGCGACGGCGATCATCTGCAGCGGCGCCCAGCCGAACGGCGCGTCCCATTGATTGCCGGTCACCTCGGTGCTCGTGAGCAGGCCGCCGGGTGCTTCGAACCTGGACAAATTGCCGCGGACGCGCGCCGCCTGCGCCGGCGTCGCGATCCCCGCCCACAACGGATAGAACGTCGTCGCGAAATCGTAGCGCCGCAGTTGCCGCGTCCGCACGTTGTAGTCGTAGTACAGTCCGGCCTGCTCGTCCCACAGCAGCCTGTTGACGAGATCGCGCCGAGAGGCGGCGCGCCGGCGCCACGTGGCGGCAGCGGCCGCGTCGCCGAGCGTCTCCATGATCCGGGCCGCGTCGTCTTCCATGATGTAGAGCAGGGTATTCAGACAGACGGGTGCGTAGTGGATGATGTCGACGTTCAGCGCGCCGAACCGGTTCGACGGATCGAATCCCGACTCGCGCATCGAACGATCGCCTTTGTAGAACAGGTCGGTGAGTCGATCGCGCGCGCTGTCGTAGTAGAGCGACTCGTCGTAGTCGGCGACGTCGTGCGTCCGGTAGTACTCGCGCGCCCGATCGTAATGAGTCCGGCCCCGCTCGTCCTTCTCGTCGGCGAGCACCTCCGCCGCCGGCCCGCTGCCGCGATCGAAATAGCGCGACAGCCCGACGTCGGGAATCGCGTGCGGCTCGCTCGTCCAGAACTCGTAGTAGCGGCCGATCGCCGGCACGGTGCGCCGCAGCCAGGTCTTGTCGTTGGTCTGCTCGTAGACGCCGAGCACCATCCGGGTCAGGAACGGCGGCTGCGAGCGAGAGAGAAAATAGGTGCGGTTGGCGTTGAGAATCGTGCCGTAGTTCACGATCTCGTAGACGAAGTTGTCCACCATGTCGCGCGCCCGCTCGAGCTCGCCGTCGCGCAGCAGGCCGACCTGGATGAAGTAGCTGTCCCACCCGTACATCTCGTTGAAGCGTCCGCCGGGGACGACGTACGGATACGGAAGATAGAGCAGACCGTGTTCACGAATCGAGAGGGTGTCCCTCGGCAGCGTCCGGATCTCAATCTGCTTCATCGCGCTGGCGTCGAGGACCTTTTCCAACTGGCTTCGCACGCGCGCGCGGGATTCGGTCGGCGCCACGTAGAGCAGCCACGGCTGGCCGGGTTTCCGCGGCATCTTCGGATCCGGCAGCGCTTTGGGCAGGTCGCGGGTCGATCGCGACAGCGTCGTCCAGCTGTTCTTGATGTATTCGCGAAGCCGTTGAAGATGCGCCGCGTCGGGCAGCGTCTGTCCGGCCGCGGTGAGCGTCGCTGCGCATGCCAGCGCCAGTGCGCAAACGACCATGCGGAATCGGGATCGCCTCGTCAGATAATCGGTGGGCATGCGGGTGAAGCCTTCGTATAGCACCTGAGATCATAGATTAACGTCATGGCCCGAGAGAACGCGGCGTTCGCACTGCTTCAGAAGACCGGGAAATCTCTCATGCTGCCGGTGTCGGTGCTGCCGGTCGCCGGGCTGCTGCTCGGCATCGGCAGCGCGCACTTCACGTGGCTGCCGGCGCTCGTGTCGAACGTGATGGCGCAGTCGGGCGGCGCCATCTTCGGCAACCTGCCGCTGATCTTCGCCATCGGCGTCGCGCTCGGCGTGACGCAGAACGACGGCGTCGCGGCGCTGGCCGCGGTGGTCGGCTACGCCGTGCTGCTGGCGACGATGGGCGTGATGGCGGCGCTCTTTGGCTACACGCCGACGTCGATCATGGGCATCCAGTCGATCGAGACTGGCGTCTTCGGCGGCATCGTCGTCGGCAGCCTCGCCGGCTGGCTGTTCAACAAGTACTACCGGATCCAGCTGCCGCCGTATCTCGGCTTCTTTGCCGGCAAGCGCTTCGTGCCGATCGTCACGGCGCTCGTCTGCATCGCCGCGGGAATTCTTCTCAGCGTCGTGTGGCCGCCGATCGGCCGCGCCATCGACGCGTTCTCACGATGGGCGGCGTCGGGAAACCCGGGGCTCGCCTTTGCGCTCTACGGCGTCGTCGAGCGCGCGCTGCTCCCGTTCGGTCTGCATCACATCTGGAACGTGCCGTTCTTCTTCGAAGTCGGTCAGTACCTCGATCCGACAACGGGCACGATCATTCGCGGCGAGATCCATCGCTACACGGCTGGCGATCCGACAGCCGGCAACATGGCCGGCGGCTATCTCTTCAAGATGTGGGGGCTGCCTGCCGCCGCCATCGCGATCTGGCACACGGCGCGGCCGGAGAACCGCGCGAAGGTCGGTGGCATCATGATCTCCGCGGCGCTCACATCGTTCCTGACCGGGATCACCGAGCCGATCGAGTTCTCGTTCCTGTTCGTCGCGCCGCTGCTCTACGCGCTGCACGCATTGCTGGCAGCCGTCGCCTACTTCACCTGCATCGAGCTCGGCATCAAGCACGGGATGACGTTCTCGCACGGCTTGATCGATTTCGTCGTGCTGTTCAACCGATCGACGAACGCGGCATGGTTCTTCGTCATCGGTCCGATCTGGGCGCTGATGTACTACGGTCTGTTCCGCGCGGTGATTCAGCGGTTCGACTTGAAGACGCCTGGCCGGGAAGTCGAGGCCGACGCCGATGCGGCCGCGGCGGGTCCGGTCGCGGCGGGAGGAATGGCGGGCGAGCTCGTCGCGGCGTTCGGCGGCCGCGACAACATTCAGAGCCTCGATGCGTGCATCACGCGGCTGCGCGTCCAGCTCGTCGATCCCGCGCGCGCGAATCCCGATCGCTTGAAGGCGCTCGGCGCGACGGGAGTCGTGAAGGTCAGCAACAACCTGCAGGCGATCTTCGGCACGCGCTCCGAGAATCTCAAGAGCGACATGGAAGCGTATCTCCGCGGCGCCGGCTTCGCACCGGCGGCTGTCGCCGCACCCGCCGCTGCGGCGCAGCCGACAGCCGCGCCGACGAGCGTGCTGGATCAGGACGTGCTGCGCATCGGCGAGTCGATCGCATCAGCGCTCGGCGGCGAGAGCAACATCGTTTCCGCAGAAGCGTGCGCCCTCACCCGTGTTCGCGTGAAAGTCGTCAACGCCGCACTCGTCGACGACGCCGCGCTTCGTCAGAGCGGCGTCGCCGGTGTGATGCGCCTCGACGCCAACGTCCTGCATCTCATCGTCGGCCCGAAGGCAGACGTCATTGCCGCGGCCGTGGCCTCACAGCTCCGCGCATCAGCGGCCGGTCCGTAGGAAACGGAGGAAGACGGAGTCAACGGCGTTCACAAACGGAGCAACGGAGTAAACGGAGAACGAACGGAGGCGAGTTCGACGGGCGTCGCGAAGCGACGCACTGCGGCGAATCGGATCGGAATCGTGAATGGCCAGAATTCGGTGCCATTCACGATTCCGATCCGATAGCTAGCGCTCGATGACGATGTGCAGCGCGCCGAACGAATCGGGCTGCTTGACGATGACGAAGCCGGCGTCTGACATCGTCCAACCCGACGCGCGAGTGGCGAGCTCCTGCGAGGTGTAGCGCGTCAGCGTCGTCGTGCCGCTGGTCACCCGGCTTGCCCCGAACGAAGTCGAGGGGGCGGGCTCGGCGGTGGGCGCGACGGAGAGGATCAGATCGCGGGCCTGGGGTCGAAACGATCCTTCCGGGGCAGCGACGTCGATCGTGGTGGTCGTCGCGGTTCGTGTCTGACTGAAGCGGCGGCGCATCGACGCCCCCTGCGCGTAGGCCATCGTCTCGCCGTCGTCCTCGTAGAGCACCGCGTCCGAGCTCGACGCCGGAAACACCTGGACCTCGAGCGGCTTGCCGGCCATCTCGCCGGTGTGCTGCACGACCGGCTGACGGAAGACGAAGCTGCCGCCGCGAACGAAGATCGGGATGCTGTCGAGCGTGACGCGAATCCGCGCGCCGGTCGCGCCCTCGTAGCGCCGGCCCGTCCAGAAGTCGAACCACTCGCCCTTCGGCAAGTAGACGTCGCGCTCGCGCTCCGCTTCCTGCAGCACCGGCGCGAGCAGCAGATCGCGGCCGAACATGAACTCGTCGTCGAGCCCCCAGGTGCGGCGATCGTCGGGATACTCCAGCACCAGCGGGCGCATCGCCGGCAGTCCGGTCGCGCTCGACTCCGCGAGTACGTTGTAGATGTGCGGCAGCAGTTGGTAGCGCAGCTCGATCGCCGCGCGATTGATCGATTCGTGCACGGTGCCGTACGACCACGGCTCCTGATCGGGCGTGCCGAACGTCGTGTGCGTGCGCATGAACGGATAGAACACGGCAGTCTGAAGCCAGCGCGTGTAGAGCTCCGCGGATGGAACGCCGGCGAATCCGCCGATGTCGCTGCCGACCAACGGCAGCCCCGAGAGGCCCATGCCGGTGAGAATCGGAATCGTGGCGCGAAGGTGTTCCCATGAGCTGACGTTGTCGCCCGGCCAGAACGCCGAATAGCGCTGGCCGCCGGCGAACGAGGCGCGCGAGAGCACGAAGGGACGCTGGTTCGGCAGGAGCCGCCGGAGCCCCTCGTAGGTGGCTTGCGTATTGAGCAGACCGTAGACGTTGTGGATCTCACGATGGTCGGCAGGTTGGCCGTCGCCGAAGAATCTGACGTCGAGCGGCATCGTGCCGGTTGGCGTCTCGAACACCGCCGGCTCGTTCATGTCGTTCCAGATGCCCGTGATGCCGATGTCGGTGAACATCTTGTAGAGGGTGCCGAACCACTCGCGGGCCGCCGGCTTGCTGAAATCGGGAAACACGCTCGGGCCGGGATTCTTTTCAGCCTGCGACGGCCACACCGGCGCGACGTACACGCTGCCGTCCGGGTTCTTCACCCAGTGATCGCCCGCCGTACCGGTGTCGTAGGGGAGATATCCCACTTCTTTCTTCGGATGCGCATCGACGATCGGGACGACGTGAAATCCGTCGCGGCGCAGATCGCCGACGAGCGCGGCGGGGTCGGGAAAGCGCGCGCGATCCCACGTGAACGGCTTGTAGCCGTCCTGGTAATGGATGTCGAGCCAGATCACGTCAGCCGGGATCTGCCGCTCGCGGAAATTGCGCGCGATGAACCGGACGCGCGACTCGGGATAGTAGCTGTAGCGGCACTGGTGATAGCCGAGCGCCCATCGCGGCGGCAGCGGCATGCGTCCGGTCATGTCGGTGTAGCGCTGGATGACGCGCTTCGGATCGGGTCCGTAGATCAAGTAGTAGTCGAGCTCGCCGCCTTCCGCGCCGAACGATATCAGACCGGGAGAGCTGTGGCCGACGTCGAAGTTGCTGCGGAAGGTGTTGTCGAAGAACACGCCGTAGGTCCGGCCGCCGCGCAGAACGAGATAGAACGGAACCGAGACATAGATCGGATCCGTGTCGACGCCGTACGCGAACGTGTCGCTGTTCCACATCGTGTAGCTGTAGCCGCCGAGCTGCCGCCCGCGCTTGTTCAGCGATCCGGTCTTCTCGCCGAATCCGTAGACCTGCTCGTCGTCGCGCAGACGCTTCCACACGCGAACCGCGCGGCCTGAGCTCGCGATGCCGCGTTCGGGATCGTCAGCATCGAGCTCGTCGCCTGCCGCATCCGCAACCGAGACGCGAAAAGGGCGCTGCTGGATCGACACGTTGAGGACCGAGGTCACGATCCGCGAGAGACGATCGCCGACACGGACGTCGGCGCCTGGCGCGCCGAGCTCGCGATTCACGATCGCGTACGAGTGATCGCGTCCGAAGTCGCGCGTCGGTGAGAAGCGAACGCGGACGATGTCCGCTGCCGAGGCGGTGACCGAGACGATGCCCTGCGCATTGCGGTAGACGAGACCGTTCTCGACGCGGCGCGGCGCAGGCATGTCTCCGACCGTCGTCCACTGCGCGGCCGCCGGCGATGCCCAGATCAGGAGCACGACACCCAGGCCGATCGGCCGCGACCATCCTCTGTGTTTCATAGGCGGAGTATCGATTCCCCAGCCGGCTCAATGAAAGTACATTCTCTGGCGCCATGATCCGCGTCGCACTGATTGGTTACGGCTACGCCGGACGGACGTTTCACACTCCGCTGATTCGTGGCACGCCCGCCTTCGAGCTCGCGTCCGTTTGCTCGAGCCGAGCCGAGCGCGTCCATGCCGATCTGCCCGGCGTCCGCGTCGTCGCCTCGCCGGAAGAGGCGTGCGCGCTGCCATTCGTCGATCTCGTCGTCATCGCGACGCCGCACGATTCGCACGTTCGACTGGCGGCGATGGCGCTTGGCGCCGGCAAGCATGTCGTGCTCGAGAAGCCGGCGGCGACGACGCTGGACGAGGCGCGGGAGCTGGCGAAGGCCGCACAGAAGGCGCCGCGCGTGCTCGCCGTCTTCCACAATCGCCGATGGGACGGCGACTTTCTCGCCGTCTCGGATCTCCTGAGCCGCGGCGTACTCGGCGAGATCTCGCATTTCGAATCGCACTTCGATCGATTCCGTCCCATCGTTCGCGACCGCTGGCGTGAGCGAGCGGGCGCAGGCGCCGGGCTCTGGTACGATCTCGGCCCTCATCTCGTCGATCAAGCGCTGCGACTCTTCGGCCTGCCCGATCGCGTGACCGCCAGCTTCGCCGCGCAGCGAGCCGGCGCGCAAACCGACGACTGGGCGCACGTGATCCTCGACTACGGGCGCCGCCGCGTCATCCTTCATGCATCGGTGCTCGTCGCGGCGCCGCCGACGCGGTTCGCCGTGCACGGACACGCCGGCAGCTGGATCAAGTACGGCGTCGATGGCCAGGAGCGCCGGCTGATCGCCGCGCTGACGCCGGACGCCGCTGGACCGCCACCGGATGACGAGCGCGCTGTGTTGATCGATGGAGTCGACGGAGCGGAGCGCGAGATGCCGATCCCGCGCGGAGATTACCGTCAGTTCTACGTGCAGCTCGCGGCGGCGCTGCACGGCGGCGGCCACAATCCGGTTCCGCTGGCCGAGGCGCTTCCAGTCATCGCCGTCGTCGAAACCGCGATTCGATCGGCAGCTGAAGGGCGATCGCTGACGCTGCCGTTGAGCGACGCAGAGATTCGTGCGTTCGCCGGGTGATTTCGTCGCCGCCGTCGTATCGCACGCGCATAATGGGGCTGCTCGGAGAGGAGGATTCATGACGGCGATCACACGCAGAGAGTGGCTGCATGCCGCGGCGGCCACAGCCGGCGGCGCTGTGCTGACGGCGACGCAACCGTCGATCGTCGAGGCCGGTCAGGCGAGAACGCCGGCCGCGCCGAAGCAGGGATACCCGCAGCGTCCCGCAGGGAAGATCGAGATTCTCTTCAAAGCTCCGGGGCAGTCGGCCAACGGGATGCAATGTACTGACGAAGGAATCTGGACGATCGACGTCGCCGGCAGCCGCACCGACACGCCCGGTCGATGCAAGGTGTACTTGTCCAGCTACGACGGCAAACTGCTGCGCGAGCTCGCGCCCGAAGGCACAGGTCCGAGCGGCATCGGCGTCGATGCCGACAACAGGACGATCTGGATCGGTTCGACCTACAGCCGCGAGATCATCCGCTCGGACGCGAAGACTGGCGAGACCATCGAGAAGCACTTCACGCCCGGAGGCGGCGTCATCTATTCGATGACCACCGATCTGCCTCCACGTCCGGATACCTACGGAAGATCGGTGCGTCCGCCCGCGACCAACGCGCCGCGACAAGAGGTTACGCGGACGGCGTCGACGCAACCATCAGGAGCGCGCCCGGCGGGAATGCCGGCGGACGGCCTCGGGATCGGACGCGGCGGCGCCATCGCCGGCAATCCGGGTCCGCCTGCGCCGGGGACTGGCGCGCACGGTATCCAGACGCAATTCGGCAAGCTGTGGGTCGCCGTGCCTCCGGGCCGGATGATCTACCGGATCGATCCGAAGAGCTGGAAGGTCGAACACATGTTCCCGACCGTCGGATACCGCCCGCACGGAATCGGGATCGAAACGCCCGACGCGCGCTTTCTCTGGGAAGCCGACACGAACATGGGCGCGTTCTTCAAGCGCGACATGGTCAGCGGCGACGTCGTCGATGCGATCCAGCTGCCGGAGGGCAGCCCGTTTCCGCACGGCATGTCGGTGTGGAACGGGTACATCTACTGGACCGATGACATCGGCGGCCGCATCGCGCCCGTGTGCCGAACAAAGATCTAGATGCGATGGTGTCGCGCCGGGATGTTCTGATCGGCGGCGCGGCGACGATGGCTGCAGCGGCGCTGCCCTGGGCGGCGGCAGCGCAGTCGCCGCCGATTCCGATCATCGACACGCACATTCACCTGTTCGATCCGACACGCCCGCAGGGCGCGCCGTACAGCGGGCCGCCGCCCACGCCAGGCGCTGCGCCGATCGCCGCATATCCCGATCGCTATCGAAAGCTCGCGGTCCCGCTCGGCGTCGTCGGCGCGATCAAGGTCGAGGCGAGCCCGTGGATCGAAGACAACTTGTGGGTACTCGAGGTCGCCCAACGCGACGCGATCATGGTTGGCGTCGTCGGCAACCTCGAGCCCGACAAGCCGGAGTTTCCCGAGTATCTCGCCCGCTACCACAAGAACCCGCTCTTCCGCGGCATTCGCTATGGGAACTTGTGGGGGCGCGACATCACCAGACAGTCCACCAATCCGAGCTTCATCGGCGGCCTGCGCCTGCTCGCCGACGCCGATCTCGTGCTCGACACCGCGAACCCGCGCGTGCCGCTGCTCGAGGCGATGCTGCGCATCAGCGACGCCGTGCCGACGCTTCGCATCGTGCTCGATCACCTGCCGGCGCTCGATCCGACCGACACGGAGCGCGCGGCCTATGACGCGGCGCTGCGGGAGATCGGCGCGCGACCGCAGATCTTCGTGAAGCTCTCGGAGATCATTCACCGAGTCAACGGTCAAGTGGCGGCCGACGTCGGCGCGTACCGCGCGCGGCTCGATTCACTGATCGAGGTGTTCGGCGACGATCGGATTCTGTTCGGCAGCGATTGGCCCAACAGCGACGGCGTCGCGCCGATCGACCAGGTATTCGCGGTCGCCAAGGCGTACTTCAGCGCCAGACCGCGTCCGATCGCCGAGAAGTATTTCTGGAAGAACTCGATCGCCGCCTACAAGTGGATCAAGCGCGATCCCTCACAGCC
>DAIUKO010000005.1:23890-75190 GCA_036848175.1 Vicinamibacterales bacterium
TTGTTCCCCGGATGATCATCGGCGTAGGTGAGCTGCGGCAGCCGATAGAGTTGCTGATCCGTACCGGGACCTTGATAAATCCCCGGATAGAAATCGACGAGATGCGTGCCCGGCGAACCGGCGGCGGTGAAGTTGACGATCACATCTCCCTGGCTGTTGAACCCGCAGGCGTAGCCCATGTACGCGTTGTCGTAGGTCGCGACATAGATGTTGTCGAAGTCGGTCCAGCCGACGCCTTTGAGATGGATCGTCACCGGCGTGCCGGGCGGACCGGACATCGGCGAGATGCTCACCACCGATGTTTCGATCGCAAAGAAGGCGCGCGCGAGCGTCTTTTCTTTCGATCTGATGATGACGGCATGCATGCCGCCGAGATCTTCGGGGACCAGCAACGGCGCATCGAGCCTGCCATCGGAACCGACGACGAGATCCGCCAGGTGCTGTTCCCGTGGCGCGAAGCCATTGCCTGAGACGCGGCTGCCGGCTTGCGTCGCCCAGATGACTGAAACCGTCGTGCTCGCCGGGAATCCGCTGCCGGTGAGCCGCGCACGCGTCTGAACCGGACCCTGCGCCGGCGCGATCTTCAGATCCGCCCCGGCGAGACCCATTTCAGCGGAAGGCATCTTCTGTACTTGGTACCGCTCGACATAGCCACCCGCCGCGACCGACCCCGGCGTGACGTGAAATACGAAGCGAGGCCGCGGCAGATACGCGTTGGGCGCCTGCTCGTGATTCAGGTAACTCTGCCCCATGTAGCCGGTGTACACCTTGATTTCGTGCGGCCCTTCCGGTCCCACCGCGCGAAAGCGCGCGACGGCGGTGCCGCGCGTGTCGGTGGCTGACACGTAGCCGACGTCGTGATTGTCCCAGTTCACCACCCACGTGCTTTCCATCGTCCGCCATCCGAATCCGGTGACGCGAAGCTCGATCAGCGTGCCGACCGGTCCTTCCGACGGATGCATCTCGAAGGTCTGCGTGACCTCGATGCCGCCTTGCGCCAGCGGTCTGCCGGCATCGGCGACGATGACGGAATGCACGCCGCCGAAATCTTCGGGAACGCTGAAACGCGTCTGAAGTCTTCCGTCGGAAGACACCTGCGCGTGCGTGAGGACCGTCGTCGTATCGGTGAATTTCTTTCCGCGAAACTTGTAGCCGTCCTCGACGACCCAGCCGCCTTTCACCGTTTCCCAGATCACGTCGACGGTTCGGTTCGGCGGCAGACCTTCCGCCGCGGCTTCGATCTCGGACCCCACGACCGGCTTGCCGGGCTTGATGGGCGTGAGTTTGAGAGGTTTGGGATCGTCGGACTGCGTGCGCGCGGAGGCGGGGACGGCCGCGCGGCAGGCGGACGCGGTGATGGCGGCAACGAGCGCAGCCATCACGCAACTTGGAAGGTGGAATTTGGAATTCAGAATTCGTGCGGGCATTCCAAATTCCGAGTTCCTAATTCCACATCGCCGTTATTCGACGATCGTGAGTTGCGACGCCTGGACCTCGAACGGCTTGAATTCACCGCTGCGGCCGTACTTGTCCGTCGCCGTCACCGTATAGCGTACGATCCCGACCGGTGCGTCGGCGGGCACGATCCATTTCGCGACCCAGAACTGACGCTCGGGTTGTTGCGCGGTGGCGCGGTAGCGCATCGGAATGTCGATGGTCTTGCCCGCGTAGTTCACGTGGACGACCAGCTGCGCCGATTCCTCGCGGTTGCCGGTCTGCGGATCGGCGACGAACATCCGCCAGCCGACCGGATCGCCGCGGTGAAAGCGGCTTCTCAGAATGCAGTTCTCGGGATTGCCGGGCGGGACGAACATCGCCGTGTCGCCGTACACGATCAGCTTGTTCGCCGGACCCTTTGGCGCCTCCGATTGGACGGCCGCCGTGCCCCTCGCGAGCGTCAGCGCGCCGCTGACGGCCAGTAGCGCCATCATCATGCTCCACGTCGCCCGCACAGCAGATCTCCTCTCGCTTCGAAAACGTTCCGATGTCGGTCGGAGTCTAGTGTTGACAGCGTACAAGGTCAAGGCTGATGGCCGTCGGGGTTCGTCGTGCTATCGTTCCGCGCGAGAAAGGGAACAACATGCATCGATTTCTGACTGCTGTCGTCACGACCCTGCCGCTGTTGACCGTATCAACGCCGGCGCTCGCACAACTGGCTGCCGCGAAGGAGGGACCGATCGTCTACGGCCACCATCACCTCAACACGACGAACATGGACGCGCAGCGGAAGTTCTTCGTCGACACGCTCGGCGGGACGAGCATGAAGATCGGCACCAACAACGCGGAGATCGTGAAGTTCCCGAACGTCCTGATCTTCTTCCGCACGAACCAGGCGCCGACCGGCGGCACCAGGGGAAGCACGGTCAATCACATCGGCTTCTCGGTGCCGAATCTCCGTCCGGTGATCGACAAGATCAAAGCCAACGGCTTCCAGATGATCACCCGCACCGAGGTCGCGCCGACGGTTGAAGTGAAGGACGACATCGCGCAGAACAGCCCGACGACCTTCATCGCGTTCGCGTTGGGACCGGATGACGTGAAGGTCGAATTCGTGCAGGTCCCCACGCAGACCATCCCGATTCGTCTGCACCACGTGCACTTCTTCGGCCAGCCGAACACGGACATGCGCGACTGGTACGTCAAGGTGTTCGGGGCGAAGCCGCGCGAGACGCCGAACTTCGCCGCCGCCGATCTCCCCGGCGTCGCGCTGAACTTCACGAAGTCGCCGGATGCGACGGTCGGCACGCAGGGACGCGCGCTCGATCACATCGGCTTCGAGGTGAAGAATCTCGAGGCGCTGGTCAAGACGATGGAGGCCAACGGCGTCAAGATCGAACGTCCGTACACCAAGGTCGCGGCGCTCGACATCGCCATCGCGTTCATCAAAGACCCGTGGGGTACCTATATCGAGCTCACGGAAGGGCTGGACAAGGTTCAGTGAGGATATTCGTACACCGGTAACAGGCGATCACGATCGAATGGCGGATCCTCATGCGCCGGCATGTCGTAATCGGGAAAGTCCTCGAGCCAGTATCGACGTGTTGCTTCATCGGCGTAATACTTCATGTCGAGGTAGATGTCCTCCTCGCTGCAACCGCCAAGCACATCGAGGTGCTGTGCGACCGAAGGATCGTACGGCAGCAGCTGGATCTCGTCGCGCAATGTGTCGCGCCAGAGTGTGGCATACAGCTCCCGATCGCTCAGATGATCGGTTGACGAAAGGAAAACATTCATCCGCGCCAGCGCGCCGATCACTTCCCACAGCTTGGCGTTGATCTGCTCGTCGTCGATCGCATCGGGCTCGGGCAGTTCCACGCCGGCATCGAGCAGCTGCTGGAACGTCGTGGTCAGCGGCGCGGATTCGATGTCGACGATGCGCTGCCAGTAATCCTCTCGCTGACGGCGGGAACTCTCTTCCGACTCCCAGGCGAGCATCGCGCCGCCGCCCGCCTGCTTGGCTTGTTCCTTCAATTCAAGAATGCGCTGTTCGTGATCGTGATCGCGGTCATCCGTCGACATGCGATTCCTCCAATGCCGCGGCACAGCGACGGCCGTCTTGGACCGGACGACGATGGCATCGTCGTCGAATGTCTGTCAACGACGGCACACGAAGGCCGGCGATCGCGGGCACGTTCTACCCGCTGACGAAGATCTGCGGCCGATTACCGCAAGGTCTCGCCCCTGTCGTCTTTCAGCCGCAGATTTCGATTAGTTAATTGCAAGGCCCCCCCGTAAGACGAGCCGCGAAACATGCCGGCTGTACAACTTCTGCGCCTCGGCCGGAGGGCCGCCTCATGAGCACGTCGGCCAGCGTCACAGTCCTCGACGAGAACGGCCACGGCCTGTCTGGAGTCGGCGTCTACCTCGACGACATCTCTCGTCTGCGCGTCATTCAACTCGGCAAAGACGTGACGAACACCGATGGGCGAGTCACGTTCAGCTACGCGGCCGATGCCGCAGATCCCGGCAGCCCGGGCAAACAAGCGCGGCTGCTTCGGCTGCGCGTCCAGGTCGGACAACACGTCCTAAAAGAGGTCCAGCGGGCCGATTCCCCGCAAGCGCTCACCTTCGACCCGATCACGCTCAAAACAGGCGAGCGGGACAGCAAGCTGGCGACGCTCGGCACTGGAGCGCCGGCGCGCGTCACGCAGGCGAACGCGGTGCGGTGGCTGGTCGACAACGAAGCCGCCTGGGGACGCGTCCAGGACGTCATCGAATTCGCCGGGACGCACAAAGGAAAACTCGACGTCATGCAGCTGCAAATCGACGTCGAAGATTTTTCGCACGCGTTCCGCGTCGAGAAGCCGCTCATCGTCCTGCGCTTCGATCCGAACGCGCCGCTCGACGCCGCGCACAGGCGTTTGCTGAACGAGAAGGACGTGCGGATCGAACGCTCGCTGCTCGCGCAGGTGCAGAGGGGCACCGAACTGCGGATCCAGATTCCGAAGATGCGGCTCGATCGACGCGGCCTCGCCGTCGTCGGCGCGATCACCGGCCTCACCCTGCTGCTCGTCGTCGGCGCCTTGTGCTCGATTCTGGTCGCCGTGATCCTCGCCGTCGCCGTCCCGATCGCCGGCATCAGCACCGTCCTGTATCTCGTGGAACACCGAGACTTCTCCACCCGGTTCGGCAGGAGAAAGCTGTCGCGCTGGTTCGATCAGGCAATCGCGGATCTCCAGAGTGCGCCGCCGACCAATCCGCCGGCGCCGCCATTGGGCGCAGTGCGCATCGTCGATCTGCGCCTGCGCTCGAACAACGTCTTTCACACCAAGATGGTCGTCGATCGCGATGTCGAGGCGGTGCTGCTCGGATCGCCGTTCGAGCAGCACTATTTCGACTCGCAGCACGTGCTCGAAGAGCCGCGGCGCGGACGCGATGCGTCGAAAGGTCCGATTCACGAGATGAGCGTGGCGGTGCGCGGCCCGGCCGTCGGCCACCTGCAGGAAGTGTTCAATTCACACTGGAACATCGCCGAACCGTCCGACCCGTTGCCGCCGACGCCCGGACTTCCGGATGCGCCCGCGAACCTGAATGACGGCGAATTCCGCTGCTCGGTGCAGGTCGTGCGCACGTTCGACAAGATGTTCGCGCCGGCGACCGACGGCGAGAAGGGCGTGCTCGAGGCCTACCTGCGCGGCTTCCATTTCGCCGAGCGGTTCATCTACATCGAGAACCAGTACTTCAACAACGACACGATCACGCAGGGGCTCATCGACGCGCTCAAGGCGAAGCCGAAGCTCGAGGTGATTCTGCTGCTGAATCCGGCGCCGGACATGCCGATGTATCTGTCCTGGCAGCAGAAGGCGATTCAGAAGATCATCGATGCGCTCGGCGGCGAGATGCCCGCCAAGGGACGCCTCGGCGTGTTCAGCACGTGGACGCACGCCTCCAAGCAATCCACCGGTCAATCACATCCGACGCTGGTCGACAACTACTTACACACCAAGTCCGCGTTGATCGACAACCGCTGGGCCACGGTCGGCTCGGCCAATCTCGACGGCGTGTCGCTCGACTTCCTGCAGTACTTACCGACACTGCTCGACGGCGACGTGCGCAATACCGAGACGAACGTCGTCGTGTTCGACGATGTGTCGCCGACCGTGCCGGCGGTCGATGCGTTGCGGCGCCGTCTCTGGTCGGAGCATCTGGGCCTGCCCGAGACCGATCTGGCCGATGCGCCCGATAAGAGATGGCTGCCAGTCTGGCGGCAGCAGGCCGACGCCAAGAAGGCGGCGCTCACGGCGAATCTCGACACGGTCGTGTCCAGCCGCGTGCTCGAGTGGCCGTCGACGTCCTTCGAGCAGCGGCTCTGTTTCTGCGACCGGCTCAGAGCGGATCGCAGCCACTCGACGGCGCGTGTCTACCTGCAGGAGCTCCTGAAACCGAAGGACGTGCCGGCGGAGATCGTCGCCTCGAACGGTCCTGGCAGCTACGAATTCACCTACGGAGCATTCCCGAACACGACCGTGCCCGGCTCAACGCCTGCGAGCGCAGCGGCGACTCCGGTTGCCGGCGCGGCGGCAATCGCCGACGACGAAGCGGCGGCGACGTAAGCCATGGCCACCACCGTCGATCGCCTGGCGCACGACGTCGGACAGCTGTTGAAGTTTGTCGGCGCCGTGACCGGCGCCAAGGACGGCCCGGAGGAGCTCCTCGCGTCGCTCGGCTGGGATCTGCCGCCGGGGGTTCGCGACATCGGACTCGCGTCGGTCGATTTTTCGTCGCTCTCGCAGTGCCTCGAGCGCCTCGAAGCGGCGATCGGCAGCGATGCCGGCGGCGAAGTGATCGCCGAGCGGTTCGCCGAGCTGCTCGTCGAGATCGATCACGCGTTCACGCACTTGCGTGCGGTGGTCGCCGGCCTGAGCGCGGCCGGCGACTATCTCGATCAAACGCAGATCAAATCCGAGTTCCTGCCGCGAATGACGGATTTGCTCGCGACGTCGCGCATCGGCGCAGCATCGCCGATCGGTCTCCTGTTCCTGCAATTCTTCGGCATCGTGACGGTCCGCCCGTTCCCCGCGGATCCGAGCAAGTACCAGGTCGAGCACGCGCGGGCGACCGTCGATTGGGGATCGCTGACCAAGCTGTTCACCGATCCGGTCGGTCTGCTGCAGGCGCGATACGGGTGGGGCACGCCGAACTTCGACGGTGAAAGTCTGGTGACGAATCTCAGTGCGCTGCTCGAGGCGATCGGCGAGCCGGCGCGAGTGCGGGCGCTGCCGCGCCGCGTCGAAGAGCAGCTCACCGGCAGGTTCGTACCCGAAGCGGACACGGCGCCGGTGACTCAACTCATCACCAGCCTCGCGCGTGGTGATGACAACAGCGGGCTCGACGCCGGCGTGTCCTTCTTCCCGCTGCGCGCGTCCGCACCCGGCGCCGCCGATGCCGGCCTCGCGCTGAACCCGTTCGTCCACGGTTACGCGTCGCTGCAGTTTCCGCTGGCGCCGCAGACAGTGCTCGAGTTCGAGTCGACAGCGGCGCTCGACTCCGGCGTCGTCCTGCAGTTCCGTCCGAACGCACGGCCATCACTGAAATCCGGTCTGCTCGGTCCCGACGGCGTCGTGGACAGCGCGACCGGCAAGGCCGTCGTCCGCGTGAAATACGCGGCGGAAGCGGGCAACCCGCAGCGGCTGCTCGAGCTGCCCGGCGACGGCGTCATCGAATTCGATGCGATGACGTTCACCGGCGGCGTGGAAATCCTCGAGGGCGAGCTCGCGCCGAGCGTCGGCCTGAAGCTGACCGGCGGCCATGCGGCGCTGCGAGCGAACGGCGCCGATTCGTTCGTCGCCGACGTGCTGCCTGGCGACGGCCTCGATCTGCATTTCGATCTCGGGATGCGATGGTCGGCCGCGCGCGGCTTCAGCTTCGAAGGGTCGGCGTCGGCGGAGCTCGATCTGCCGCTGCACCTGTCGATCGCGGGGCTCGAGATCGATCGGCTCCACGTCGCGGTTCGGCCGTCGGACTCGCAGGTCGAGCTCGAGGTCAGCGTCGCCGCCGGCGCGACGATCGGGCCGGTCTCGGCCGCACTCGATCGCGTGGGCGCGCTGGCGTCGTTCGCGTTCCACGACGGCAACCTCGGTCCGATCGATGCCGACCTCGGGTTCAAGCCGCCCTCGGGCATCGGCTTGTCGGTCGACGCGCACGGCGTGGTCAGCGGCGGAGGGTTCCTGTTCCACGACGCGACGCAAGGCTTGTACGCCGGCGCGATGCAGCTGTCGATTCACGAGCAGATCACGCTCAAGGCATTCGGCCTCATCGCCACGCGCATGCCCGACGGCAGCCGCGGCTACTCACTCATCGTTTTCATCACCGCCGAGGACTTTCGACCGATTCCGCTCGGCCTGGGCTTCACGCTGCTCGGCATCGGCGGCATGGTCGGCGTGAACCGCACGTTCGACGACAAGGTCCTGCGCGAGGGCTTGAAGAACGGCACGCTCGGCACGCTGCTGTTCCCGCGCGATCCGGTCGGCAATGCCCCAACGCTGATTCGAAATCTTGCGAACGTCTTCCCGGCGCGGCGCGGCAGTTATCTGCTCGGACTGGTCGCGAAGATCGGCTGGTTCACCCCGACGTTGGTCTACATGGACCTCGCACTGATCCTGGAGTTCGGATCGCGCGAGCGGCTGCTCGCCCTCGGGCGCATCAGCGCGCTGCTGCCCTCCGCCGACAACGATCTCGTGCGCCTCAACATGGAGGCGGTGGGCGTCATCGATTTCGACGCGAGCACCGCCGCGATCGATGCCGTGCTGGTCGATTCGCGCCTCGCCCACAAGTTTCCGGTGACGGGTGCGGCAGCGCTGCGCGCCGGATTCGGCAACGGTCCGTCCTTCGTGCTCGCGGTCGGCGGGTTCAATCCGCGCTTCGCCGCGCCGGCGAGCGTGCCGGTTCTCGAGCGCGTCGCGATCGCGCTGAGCTCCGGCGACAACCCGCGTCTCCTCTGCGAGGCCTACTTCGCGATCACCTCGAACACGGTGCAGTTCGGCGCGCGCGCCGCGCTCTATGCGAGCGCGGCGGGCTTCAGCGTCGAAGGCGACGTCGGCTTCGACGTGCTGGTGCAGATCGTCCCGCTGCATTTCATCGCCGATTTCCATGCGCGGCTGCAGCTGAAGCGCGGATCGCACAACCTCTTCATGGTCAGCCTGCAAGGATCGCTCGAAGGGCCGCGGCCGCTGCGGGTCAGCGGCAAGGCGACCTTCGAGATCCTGTGGTGCGACTTCACCGTCCACTTCGACACCACGCTCGTGAAGGGCGAGCGGCCGCCGCTTCCGCCCGCGGTCAACGTGCTCGCGCAACTCACACAGGCGCTGGCATCGCCGGCGAGTTGGACGACCGAGCGCAGCGCGTCGCAGGCACACGGCGTGGCGTTGCGCAGCCTGCCGCCGCCGGGCGCGACCACGCCGCTGATGCTGGATCCATTGGGTCAGCTGTCGGTCAGGCAGCAGGTCGTGCCGCTCAACACGGCGCGCGATATCGACAGCTTCGGCGGCGCACCGATCGCCGGTGCGCGCCGCTTCTCGCTCACGGCGGCGCTCAGCGGCGCCCCGCTGCTGAGCGCGGCGCTCCGCGCCGACTTCGCGCCGGCGCAGTTCTTCGAGATGAGCGATGACGAGAAGCTCACGGCGCCCTCTTTCGAATCGATGGACGCGGGCTGCGTGTTCGGCGATGCGCGCGCGCTCTTCGATCCGGCACACGTGATTCCGGCGCCGCTCGAATACCAGCCGATCAGGATTACGCTGCAAGGGCCCTCGACGGCCCCATCGACCGCCTTCTCGAGCTCGCTCGCGGCCCTGATCGCGAGCAGCGCACCGGCCGCGTACACCTTGAGTGCGGGCCAATTGCAGACGTTCGCGCGCAGCGGCGCCGCTGCACGCGCGCCGGTGCGGCGCGTCGGCCGCGCGCGCTTCCGCAACGATTCAGTCGAAGCCGGCGCGAGCTTCGCCCCGAAAGAGTGGACGATCGTGCCCACCGGCGACGGTCCTCCCGCCGCCGTCGATCCGGGCGTGCGCACCTTCAGTGAGTATCAAGCCGCGCTCACCGCCCTCAATCGCGCCGCCGCTCGCTGGCAACTCGTGCCCGCGCACGAAATCGAAGGTTGAGAGATCCACATGGCTGCAGCTCCGCAAGCAAACCTGAGTTTCCTGCCGTGGGTGCGGCAGGGTGCCGCAAGCGGCATCGCCACCATCGACACGCTGACGCCCAAACAGGCCGCGGTCGCCGATGTGTCGATCACGCTCAGCGTCAACAACGCGCCGATGCCGGCCGTGCCGGTGCGACTGCGCGGACCGGCCGACGTCGTCGGCATCGATGCCCATCAGGTCGTGCGCACCGATCCGCGTCCGGGCACCAGCGAATTCGAGTCGAACTGTTTTCCGTCGATCGAATTCGATCGCGCCGACTTCCCGTGGCTCTTCACGCCAGCGCGCGCCAACACGAACGGCCAATTGCGGCCGTGGCTGTGCCTCGTCGTCGTGCGCAGGCAGGACGGCGTGCAGCTCGCGAGTACCGTCGATTCACCGCTGCCGGTGCTGTCGATCGCGGCGCCGGCCAAGCCGTTCATCGAGCTGCCGGATCTGAAAGACTCCTGGGCGTGGGCGCACGGTCAGGCGGCGGCTGACAACGGCGATCCAAACGCCGTCAGCCAGGCGCTGAATGGCGCGCCGCAGCTGTCGCTGTCACGGCTCGTCTGCCCGCGTGTGCTGGTGGCGAACACGGACTACCTCGCGTGCGTCGTGCCAACGTTCGACCTCGGTCGCAAGGCCGGACTCGGCCAGCCGATCGCCGATACCGAGCTCACGGCCATCAATGCGCTGGCGCCGGCATGGGCGCTGACGGCGACGACCCCGGTGCAACTGCAGCTGCCCGTTTATTACTCGTGGTCGTTCCGCACCGGTCCGGCCGGCGACTTCGAATCGCTGGCGCGGCGTCTGAAGATTTCGGTGCCGGCAGGCTTGGGGCAGCGAACGGTCGACCTCAGTCAGCCCGGCTTCCCATTGCCGGCGACGTTCCCCACGAAGGCGACCGTCAAGCTCGAAGGCGCGTTGATGCCGTTGCGCGGCACGCCTCCTCCGGTCTTGTGGTCTGACCCCATCGCGACCGATTTCGAGAAGGCGCTCGCAAACGTCGTCAATCAACCGGGACTGAATCAGATCATCTTGCCGAGTGCCGATCCGCTGCTCGCGCCGCCGCTCTATGGCCGCTGGCATGCGGGCCGCGTCACGGTGACGCCCGGCGCCGCGAACTGGTTCGACGAACTGAATCTCGATCCACGGTGGCGCACGGCGGCGGCGATCGGCACGAGCGTCATCCAGGACCATCAGGAAGCGTTGATGGCGTCGGCGTGGGAGCAGGCTGCGCAAATCCAACCCGTCAATCAGCGCATGCGCCAGTTTCAGTTGAGCATGGCGGTCGGTGAACGCCTGCACGCGCGGCATCTCATGGCGCTCACCGAGGAAGTGACGCTGCGCTTCGCCTCACCGGTCTTCAGCCGTATTCGCGTGCCGTCGAGCAACCCGGCCGGCCGCACGCTGATGGCGACGATGAGCGACACCTTGCTTCCGGCTCCAGCCACACGCCCGGCGATGCGGCGCATCGGCCGACAACGTGGACCTCTCACGCGGCGCGTTGCGGCGCAAGGATTCGTACGGTCGCCGATCAACACCTGGGTCGCGCGTCTCAACATCGTGAGCGGCGTTCCTGCGCCGCTGCCACCCGACATCAGCCGCGCGAACGTGTCGTTTCTCCCGACGGTTGAAAGCGTCACGACGCACGTGTGGAACTCCGGGTTTCAGATCGCCCCGGAAGGGCAACCGCTTCCGCCCGTGCCGGCCACCGATCCGCTGCCTCCGGAATGGGACTACCCGGGACAGTTCAGAGCGGCCGCCGTCGATCACGTGTCGCGCATTCGCGGTCGCCTGATCTCAGCGCTCGTCATCCCACGGACGATGAGCGAGACGGCGAGCTTCGTGCGGGCGCAGATGCATCCGCGCGTCGCGCTCGCGAATCTCGCACGCGCGGTGGTCACGACCGGCGACAACATCCTGCAGCCGACGGCGCCCGGCGTGACGCCAATCGGTACTGAAAGTGTGATGATGGCGCCGTCGTTTCCGGAGCCGATGTACGAGGCGCTCAAGGAGAAGTCGCAGGACCTGCTGCTGCCCGGGCTCGACCAGGTCGATCCCGACACGGTCGTCGGCCTGAGGACCAATCGTGCGTTCGTCGAAGCCTACATGATCGGCCTCAACTTCGAGATGGCGCGTGAGCTGCTGTTCCGCGGCTTCCCCACCGATCAGCAAGGGACGTACTTCCAACACTTCTGGGGAACCGACGCGGGCGGCGCGGCGGCCATCGACGTCGACGACCTGCGCAAGAATCTCGGCCGCGTGCTCGGCGCACCAGTCGCGAATGCGCCCGCGGAAGAATTCGTCCTGCTCCTGAGGAGCGCCCTGCTGCGACGCTATCCGAACGCGATCATCTATCTGACGCCGGCGCTCACCGGTACCACGGCCACGCCGCCGCCCGACGTCTTTCCGATCTTCAACGGCGCGCTGGAGCCCGACGTCAATTTCGTCGGCTTTCCGATCAAACCCGAAACCGTCGTCGGCTCGGGCAGCAATCCCGGGTACTTCGTCGTGATTCAGGAACATCCGACGGAGCCGCGCTTCGGCCTCGACGTGAACGTCAGCGCCACGCTGGCGAACAAGAGTCACCTGGTCATCGGGACGCAGCCGCCCGCGGGCGTGCCGCTCAAAGGCCGCACCTGGGGCAAGAACTCCGCGCACATGGCGGAGATCACGCGGCGATTGCCGGTGCGCATCACCATTCACGCGTCGCAACTGGTGCCCCTGTCATGACTGATTTCTTCAAGAGCAGCGTCACGATTCCCGGATCGAACCCGGCGATCCCGCCGCAATCGCTCTGTCCCGGTGATTTGCCGCTGGTGCTGCTGCCGGTGCGGCTGGAGACGCGCTTCTTCGTCCTCGCGAGCGGCGTCACCGAGCTGCGCGTGCGCATCTTTCCCGACAAGATTCATCTCGACAGCCACGAACCGGATCTCACCGCCGACGAGCAGACCTGGGGACAGCACTACTGGCAGCAGAACTGGTCGGCGGGCAGCGGTGAAGTCGCCTGGCGGCAGATCGCCGATCGTTTCGGCGCGAGGCGTGCGGCGTGGATCGTCCGCGTCCTGGAGCCGACCAATGCGGCGCAGCGTACCTCTTCACCGCCGGTCGCGCCGGTGTTTCCAGCGATCGCCGTCGCCGGCGAAGATGCGACGTGGCGTCACGCGCCACACGCGCGCCTGATGCCCGATCGCTGGGTCGCCGTCGTGCACTCCGCAGGTCGAGTCGCGTTGACCGTCACGGGCACCGACATCAAGAAGCCGCTCGCGGTCGGTCCCGACCCTCACGCGCCCGAGCCCGATTCGGGGACCGCGGCGGCCATCGCGCGGGGCGAACAGCTTGCCATTGACGACGGCATGAAGTGGATGACCGATTTCAACGAAGCGGAATCGGCGGGCATGGCGCTGCGCATCGCGATTCCGCCGGCCGTGCTGAGTGCCGGTCTCGACAGTCTCGTCGTGTTCGGGGTCGTCCGCTCGCTGACCGTTGCGGAGACGGCGAATCAGTTGGCCGACCTCTTCGACGCCCATCACTACACGGACGGCCTCGCGTTCGTGCGTCCCGGCACGCCGACCAACAACACCGACGATCGGCGCGCCGGCTACAGCTCGCAGGATCCCGGACATCAGCGCAGCTTCGACATCGAAGTCGCCAGCACGCCGGCGATCGAGGACCACAACGCGTTGCGCGTCGGCACGGCGCTTGGGCTTCCCTTCAACCGGATCCTGCCGACGTTCGGCCGCATCGAGCGCGGGCTCGAGCGCGACGACCTGCACATGCGCAGCATGAACACCGCGCTGTGGCAGGTCGGCTGGGGATACTTCCTCAGCAACATGATCGGCGCCGAGGCCGGACTCACGCGCGCCGACCTCGATTGGGCGCGGGCACATTTTCTCGATCACGTGCGCAGCTTCGGACCGTTTCCGGCGCTGCGCTGCGGCGCCCAGCCGTACGGCCTCCTGCCCGTGACGTCGCTCGATCTCTGGCAGGCCGGCACTGGCGAGCCGGTCACGTCGCAGGACGCGTGGCTCAAAGGCATGCTCGTCACGCTGCGCGACAGCGTGTGGCGCGAGGCTGCGGGATCGGTGGCGCGGATCGGCAGCCGTCAGAACCCGACCGATCCCGACGCCGACCTCGCCGACGTGATGCGCACCGACGGTCTCTCGAGTACGTACCGCACGCGCAACGTCTTCGGACGCCATTTTCTTCAGCATCTCTACCGGTTCCTGGCGTCGAATTTTCCCGACAGCGATCCAACGCAAACGTCGCTCCTGCAGCGCCTCGGGGCATCATGGCGTCCGCGTCTCGCGCATCTCTGGAATGCCGACTGGCAATGGAACGTGGTTGCGCCGCTGATTCAGTCCGGCGAGGTCTCGCCGTGGGCCAAACTCGAACCGAACTACATCGCCGCGATGCTCGCCGAGCCGCACATCGAGCAGCTGGTGCTTGCGCGGCCCGATCCGCATGCGCCCGACGACACCACGAGCCTGTTGCAGGCGCTGCTGCGGCATGCGTTCCTTCGCGAGATCGCGTACGCCGCGGCAGCGCTGCAGGCGAACGAAACGGGCGCCGACCTGTTGGCGCTGCTGCGCGACGCCGAGCTGGTCGATCTCGTCACCGGCGCACCGCCGACGCTGCACTGGAGACGGCAGCTCGAACGGACACTCACGGCGACCGGCGGCAGCACGATTCGCGACTTCCTGGAAACCCGGACGAGTTTCACGGCGCCGGGACTCGCGGCGCTGGGCGAGTTCCGTGCGAGTCTCGCCGATCTCAAGGATCTCGACAGCGAGGCGCTGTCGCAGCTCGCGCAAGGCACGCTGGATCTGTCGGCGCATCGGCTCGATGGGTGGGTCACGTCGATGGCGACCAAACGCCTGACCGCGATGCACGCGGATGGCCCGATGGGCCAGTACATCGGGGCGTACGGCTGGGTCGAGAATCTCAAACGGATTCCCGCGTCGCTGGTGAAGCCGGTCGCGTCGCCGCCGCCCGGAGAACCGGGTCCGCTGCAGACTCCCGCCAACGACAGCGGTTTCATTCACGCGCCGTCGATGACGCACGCGGCGGCCGCGGCCCTGCTCCGCAACGCCCATCTCGGGCCGACCGGTGTGCCGGCCGCCACCGGGCCGTTCGCGATCAATCTGTCGTCACGCCGCGTGCGCGAAGCGACACGGCTCCTCGAAGGCGTGCGGCAGGGTCAACCGCTGGGCGCGCTGCTCGGCTACCGCGTCGAACGCCTGCTCCACGACACCGTCTCCGACGGACGCACCATGGATCGCTTCATCGCTCCGCTGCGCCGCGTGGCGCCGCTCGTCGCGCGCGGCAGCGCTGTGACCACGGCACCGGTGGACACGATCGCGGCCAACAATGTCGTCGACGGCCTCGTGCTCAACCGCCGCTGGAACGAGGATCACGCCGCGGTCATGCTCGAGCTGAACACGGCGACGATGGGCACGAGCGATCTTTCGAACCTGACGGCGATCTTCGCCGCACTGGCCGATGCGATCGATGGCTTGAGCGACGCGCTGACCGCGGAGGCGGTTTATCAACTCACACGCGGCAACACGTCGCGCACGGCGAGCACGCTGGCGGCGATTGCGCAGGGCGACGCGCCGCCGCCGGAGCTGGAGGTGACGCGGACGCCGCGATCCGGCACGTCGCTCACACATCGCCTGCTGGCGTTGATGAGCGGCACGACCAACCTGAACACGCCGGGCTGGCTGGCGTTTACGTCGGGCATTCGCTCCGCCGCCGAGCCGTTGCTCAATTTCTGGGTCGCCAAGCTTCTCGGCGACGGCACCAAAGTCCGCTGCACGATCGAGCGTCTCGACGCCGCGACCGGAGCGGTCGTCGAGACTCGCACGCTGCCGATCAGCGAGCTGACGATCACGGCGCTCGACATGGTGTACGGCGTCGAAGCCGCCAATACCACGGCGCAACCCGGCCTGTCTCTCAGCGAGATCGAGCAGCAGGTGCTCTACTACGCCAGACGCAAAACCGGCGGGTTCGGTCCGGACGCGACGCTGCGGCTGCTGCATGCGCGGCCCACGAACCTCGCGGCCGGAGAGGTGACGTTGTTCGACGTGCTCGAGCAGGCGCGCGCCATCCGGCGCCTGCTGGCGATGGCGCGGGGCGCCGATCCTGAAGACCTGAATCCGCCGGAGCGCACGAGTCAGGGCACGATCGATCTCGTCGAGCTCGAAGCGCGCGTCGTCCGGGCAGAAAACGCGCTGAACGCCGCGCACAAAACGCTGCAGACCTTGATCGCACGCGTGACGACGACCACGACCGCCGAGGCGCTGCGGACGGCGGTGCTCAAGCTGGCGTCGTTCGGAATCGGACCCGCGGTTCCGGTGAGCGTCGGCGGCGAGGATCCGGCAGCCAAGACGGCGCTCGCGAGGCAGGGGCAGGCGCTGCTGAAGATCAGCGGTGGGCGCCTCGATCAGGGTGCCGGCTTACGCACGCAACCGGTGGCCAGCGAACAACGGGCGCGCCGCGAACAGCTGGTGACGCGGATGCGGGCCGTCTTCGGTCAATCGTTCGTCGTGCTGCCGCGATTCTCGTTCGACGCCGCGGGCGCGGCCGAATTCACGAGCGCGCTCGCGGGGAGCACGGCGTTGCAGGGCGGCGATCCGCTGGCCGTGAACACGTGGTTCGCCCGATGCGCGCGCGTGCGCGAGACCGTCGCGCGCATGGGATCGTGCCTTCAACGCGCCGAAGTGCTCGGTGCCGCGGCGCGGCTCAATCTCAGCGTCGCACAGCTGCCCTTCTCCGCCACCGAGCGGTGGGTCGCCTTGCCGCCGGCGGCGGGAACGGTCCTGCCGCCCAGCAAGCTGTCGCTCGTCGTGCACACCATCGGCCCGATCAACACCACGCAGGTGATGACCGCGTTGATGGTGGACGAATGGGTAGAGTTCGTCCCCAATACGCGCGAGACCACTGCGGTCGCGTTTCAATTCGACGTGCCTGATTCGTGCGCGCCGCAAACCGTGCTGATCGCGGTGCCGCCGGTGCCCGGCCAGGACTGGACCACCGAAACGCTGCGGCGCGTGCTGATGGAAACGCTCGATCTCGCAAAGCTTCGCGCCGTGGACACGTCGGCGCTCGGCGCCGCGGCGCAGCATCTGCCCGGCCTCTATCTCGCGTTCAACACGGCGGACCACGCCGTGTCCACCGATTTCGCAGCCGTCACGCACTGACAGGACTTCATCATGCCCGCGCCGCAAGTGTTCGTCACCATCACGACGCCGCCGGGATCCGTACCGACGGTCAACCGCACGTTCCAGGTCGGCGGCAACATTTCGTTCACCGCGCCGCCTGGGTATACGTTCATCCCCACCAGCAAGACGGCGACGGTCCAGTTCGGCCCCGGCGGCACGCTGGTCGCAGGTACGTTTGCCGGCACCACGCTCAACTGGCAATGCACCGGAACGGTCAGCCCGAGCGCGCCGTGGGGGTCGTTCGTCACCTTGTCGGTGAACGCAGCGGCGACCTTCAGGTTCTTCCACACGCTGAGTGAGCCGGATTTCATCACGGTGAACGTCGCCACGACATTCGTCGTCCGATTGGTGCCGGCGCTGCCGCTGGTGCTCAACCTCGATCCGTTCGTCTCACCGATCGTGGCCGGACAGGTGCCGCTCAATTTCGCCTTCACGGGATCGGCTCTCGGCCCGCAGGGGCCGATCCAGAACGTCCAGTACAAAGTCGAGGGCGGCCAGTTTGCCAACGCCGTCAACCTGAGCGGCACCTGGTCGCTGTTCCGAATCACGCTGCCGCTGCCGCCGACGACCCCGGGCAAGGACCACACGCTGACGATTCGCGCGGTCGATCTCTTTGGCACGACCGGCGAGATTTCGAAGACGTTCGCGGTCACACCGCAGCCGCCGATCGTTGTTCCGCCTGGCGGCGCGACCACTCTCTCCGGCGCGCCGACGACATCGTCGATCACGAGCTGGACGCGGCTGGAACCACAGTGCACCGACGCGGACATCGGCACGAGCTCGGGCGCGCGCCTGTTCGATCCGCTGTGGATGCTGACGCGTCAGTGGCAGATGGGTGAATTCCAGGCGGAAGACGCGGGTACGCCGATACAGGCGCGCGTGCGCGCGACGAGTGCGACGCTCACGCGCCGCTATGCCGGCGAGCTCCCGAAATCGACCGGCGCCGCGCCGGCAGCCGTCGCCGCGCCGGCGTACGATCCGGCGCGCACGCCGCTCGAAGTGCTCGTCGAGCGCCGCCCGATGCGCGCGGCCGACGCCAGCGATCCGCGCATGCTGACGTTCGCCGTCGAAGCGGGACTGCATTTCCTGCGGATGCTGGAGCTGCAATCGCCGTCGAAGAGCTACCGTCCCGCGTTTCTGGCCAAGCTCGCGCTTCAACCACCTCCGCCGGCACGATCGGCGCTCGTCGACGATGCGACGTCGCGATACCTGCAGTCGATGGTCGGCCGGGCGCCGGATGGACGACAGCTCGCGTTCCTCGTGCGCACCGTCGGCGCCGCACAACTGGTGCTCGATCCGGCGTTGAACATCGCGATCGCCGATCGTCCGAAGGTCCAGCAGGCGGCAGCCGCCTGGCTCGCGTGGTACGACTCGATGTACAGCGAGCCCGCGACGCCGGCCGAGGACGCATGGAATCCGGCGCGGCTCGAATACGCGCTGTCGGTCGGGACGCGTCTGTCTGCGAACGCTCAAGACGACATCACGTTCTCGGCGGCGGAGATCGACGGTCCGATCGACTGGAGTTCCTTCGACGTCAACCCGCAGGCGTCGCTCACGACGGCGGCCGATCAGGGGTTCACGTCGCTGGTCGAAGCGACGATCCCTTCGCCGGTGAGCTTTCCGGGCGCGCCCGCGCCGCGTTTCTGGGAGATGGAGGATGCGCGAATCGCGTACGGCCTCGTCCCGGTCGGCCCGACCGATCTCGCCCATCTGATGATGATCGAGTACGCGAGCACCTACGGAAACGATTGGCTCGTCGTGCCGCTCTCGCTGCCAGTGGGTTCGGTGACGCGGATCGACTCGCTGGTCGTCACCGATACGTTCGGCGTCCGCAGTCTCGTGCGTCCGATCGGCGATCCGGCGCTGCCGCCCGCGTATTTCTCGCTCTGGCAATCGGCGTACAGGACTCCGCCGCCGGTCGTCAACGCGCCGACGATCGTCACGAACCGCTTCTTCCTGCCGCCGACGCTGAGCCGCACGATGGACAGCGCGCCGCTCGAGGACGTGCTGTTCATGCGCGACGAGATGGCCAATCTGGCCTGGGCGATCGAACGCACGGTCGAGAGTCCAATCGAGCAGCCGGCGCAGCGCGACGAATCGCCCGACGCGGCGCCGCCGCCGTCGTCAATCGTGGCGAGCAGCGATGTGCCGCGCTACCTCCTGTCATCGCCGGTGCCGCCGAACTGGATTCCGCTGCTGCCGGTGCAGGTCGCGAGTCCACCCAATACTCCGGGTCCGGTCCTCTCGCGGCTCAAACGCGGCGCCGTCCTGCAGGCGGACGGCACGACGAGGCCCCATTTCGCGACCGGTGACATCCTGATCTCGATCGCGGATCTCCTGCTCTACGACGAAGAGGTGCCGCGCGAAGGCACGCGCGTGACCCGTCAACGGCGGATGGCGCGCTGGACCGACGGCTCGACGTGGCTGTGGACGTCGTTCAGAAACGAAGTCGGTCAGGGAGAAGGCGCGAGCAACTTGAAATTCGATCAGGTGCTGGACCCGCGTGCCGCCTCGCAGACGCCGTAAGCCCGCTGCAAAACAGCGGCGGTCTGACCGTGGTCTGACCGTGGTCTGACCGTGGTCTGACCGTGGTCTGACCGTGGTCTGACCCGGGTCAGACCACGAAGGGCTATCCGGCGGCGCTCGTCGCCAGATAGGGCGTCGGCTCGCTCACAGGCCTGACGAACGTGCGTCGACCGACGGTCAGAAACGACACGCCGGCGAGCGCGCACAGCAGTCCGGCGATCCAGAACGCGGCGCTGTAATCGCCGAGACCGGTGCGGATCGCGCCTGCGCCGAATGCGGCGAGCGATGCGCCCAGCTGATGACTGGCCGCGATCCAGCCATAGACCACGCCGGTGTTCTCGCGGCCGAACGCTTCGCCGGTGAGCCGCACGGTCGGAGGAACCGTCGCGACCCAGTCGAGGCCGTAGAAGATCGCAAACCAGCCGAGACCGTGCGCGCCGCTGTTCAATGTGAGCGGCAGATACAGGAGCGACAGACCGCGAAGCGTGTAGTACGTGAACAACAGGTGGCGGCTCGAGTAACGGTCGGTGAGCCAGCCCGATGCCGTCGTGCCGGCGATATCGAAGATCCCCATCATCGCCAGAAGCTGCGCCGATCGGACCTGCGAGATGCCGTAGTCATGACACGCGGCGATCAGGTGTGTGCCGATCAGACCGTTGGTGCTCGCTCCGCAGATGAAGAACGTTCCGGCCAGGACCCAGAACGCCCGCGATCGCGTCGCCAAACGCAGCGCCGCGAGCGGCGCCAAGGCGCGGGACGACGGCGGGTCACTGGGCGCATTCCGTTCGCCGTAGCGGCGAAGGCCGAGATCCTCGGGGCGATCGCGCATGAGCAGCAGCACGATCGCGAACACCACGACCGCCGATGCGGCGACGATCAGGCAGGCAGCGCGCCAGCCGCGCGCCTCGACGAAGTGCGCGAGCATCGGCAGGAACACGAGTTGCCCGGTCGCGTTCGCCGCCGACAGCGCGCCCATCACCAGACCGCGCCGTTCCTCGAACCATCGCGTCGCGATCACGGCCGCGAGTACCAGCGACGTCACGCCGGTGCCGCTTCCAACCAGGACACCCCACAGCAAGGTCAGCTGCCACTCGTTGCGCATCTGGGTCGTCAAGGCCACCGATGTGGCCAGCAGCGCCAGCGCCGCAAGCACGACGCGCCGCAGCCCCCATCGATCCATCACCGACGCGGCAAACGGACCGATCAGGCCGAACAGCGCAATGTTGATCGCGACGGCGCCCGAGATGGCGGTCCGGCTCCAGCCGAACTCCGTCTCGAGCGGGACAATCAGGATGCCGGGCGTCGCGCGAATCCCCGCCGTCACGATCAGGACAACGAAGGTGACGAGCGCGATGATCCAGGCGTAGTGAAGCCTTGGTGATGGGCGTGTCATCGGGATCCCTGCATGAAGATTGTTCATGAAATGAGGCCGGCGCGCCGGCGTCAATGCCTGACGACGAGCGGGCGGCCGAACGCGTTCTCGAATCGTTTGTCGAGATCCTTGGCCAGCCACGAGGGCAGCAGCGGGACGGACAGCGTCACGTGCTTGGCGATTGAACACGCGACCGCAATCCGGCCGCTGCCCGGGCATCTGGCTTCGATCTCGTCGGCCAGGGCGAGGATGATCGCGGCGCGATCGAGCAGGCCGCGCGTGGTGTCGCTGTCGAGCGCGAGCGGCAGGACGTCGGCATGGCGATCGCCGGCCCGCCGCACGATTGCCGACGTCAACGCCAGCTCGTGATGGGTGAAGCCGTTGAGCTCGGTGCTGAGCAGGATCTCGGCGACGTGCTCGTGGCGGTTCACGACGTCGAGGCTGCGCCCGATGTCGAGGACGTGAGCCGCGGAATCGATCGCCGTCACGACGGTTTTCGGCGCGCGCGGTTCGAGCGCACGCTGGAGCGTCGACGCGATCCCCATCCGCCGCGCGGCCGCGTCCTGCCGCCATCCGTCGAACCGGGAGACCAGCGAAGACAACGACGCTTCCTTCACGCTCTCGAGCGATCCCGGAGCGATCTTCAGGAGCTTGAGCGCGAGACCCTCGCGCACGCCCTGACCCGACACGAGGATGTGCCTGGCGCGCACGAATTCCGCGAGCGTCTGAATCGCGACGGCGCCGCCGACGATCGAATCGGCGCGCTCCGCGCTGAGTCCGGGCACCTCGTCGCGCCGCTTCGCCTTGGTCATCGCGAGCACGTCGACGACTTCAGCGAGGCGCTCCACCGGCAGTTCGTAGCCGTGGAGCCAGCCGATTGGATAATGTCGCGTTTGACGATCGATCTTGGCCAGATTGCGCAGCGTCCCGCCGGTCCCGACCAGTCGATCGCCCGACACCAGGCGAGCCACTCGCGCCTTCGACAGATGACGGCGGACGTGATCGCGAAGGCGGCGGAGCTGCTTCGGCGTCGGCGGATCGGACTCGAGGAACTTCTCGCTCAGTCGCAGCGCGCCGAACGGCAGACTCACGGCTTCGGCCGCCCGCCGCCGCGCGAAGCGGGTGATCTGCACGCTGCCGCCGCCGAGATCGAACAGCACGCCGTTCGACACGTCGAGGCCGCGCAGCGCTCCGGTGAATCCGTAGCGCGCCTCGGCCTGCGGTCCGATGATCTCGATGCGAATCCCGAGCTCACGTTGCAGCCGTTGGGCGAAGAGGCTGCCGTTGGCGGCGTCGCGCATCGCCGCGGTCGCCACCGCGACGATGCGCTTGGCCTGGGCGCCGGTGGCGATGGCCTGAAAATCGCGCACCGCTTCGGTGGTGCGCGCCATCGTCGTGTCCGTCAGCCGGCCGCGCGTATCGACGTCGTGAACCAGCCGCAGCGCCGCGCGCGATCCGGCCAGGAGCCGGAGATGGCTCGAGGCCTCGCGCGTGAACACCATCACCCGGCCGGAGTTCGATCCGATGTCGATGACGGCGACCACATCGCCGCGAGAGGAGCCCGTGCGTTCTGGCATCACGGCACTATAGCCTGCGATACTATCGGGCGTTGCACCATGATCCTTTTCACGTTGATCATCGCTGGCATCGCATCACTCACCATCGCGCAGGGGAATCCCGAAGCGGCGCGGGTCAAGAATCCGACGGCCGCGACGACCGAATCGCTCGGCGAGGGAAAACGGCTGTATCAGCGCTACTGCGCGAGCTGCCACGGCTCGAACGCCGAAGGCGGCCCCGGTAACGATCTCATTCCCGCCGCGCCCGATCTGACGGACAAGGAATGGAAGCACGGCTCGACCGACGGCGAGATCTTCGCCGTCATCAAGAACGGCGTGCCGCCGGACCTGAACATGATCCCGTTCGGCGATCAGATGAACGACACCGATATCTGGAATGTCGTGAACTATCTCAGATCGGTCGCCAGGAAGAATTAGCCGCGACGTGGTCGTCGCGGCGTTGATACAGCGCGGCGAATGACCCGTTCATTTCGAAAGCGGGTCCGGTCGCACCTGGAACTTCACCAGCTTGCTCGTCGTCCCCCTCCCGCCTTCCATGTGGAACGGCGCGCGCGTCGAGATGCTCGTCCAGATTCCCTTACCCTTCCACCCCGCCTTCGCATCGTCAATGCGGCCGTCGAGCCCTTTTGCGTAGAAACCCATCGGGTAGGGGACGCGGAACGTCACGAACGTGCCGTCGACCAGCGCCAGCAGTCCTTCCGACAGATTTCCGGTCGCCAGCGGGATGTCCTTGCCGAGGCCGAGCATGTCGAAGCGATCGACGAAGTCGTAGTACGCGGAATCGGCGCTTCCGGAATCGACGGCGCCCTTGTAGTTCGGGCCGGGCAACGGATAGAGCGACCAGCCTTCGGGACAATGCTGGCCGGTTGCCGTCGGTCCGTTGAGCGGGCCCTTGCACTTGCGTCGATCGAAGCTCGCCAGATGTCCGCTCGACAGAACCGTCCACACCACGCCCTTGCTGTCGACGTCCATGCCGCGCGGCGCAAATCCCTGCGCGCTCGCCTTCGGGTTGTTCCACGGCACTTCGTAGATTTCAGACAGCGCGGTGGCCGGCGGATTCGATCCCGGCACGAGACGAACCAACGAACCCGGCATGCCCTGGATGGACCCCCAGATCGATCCGTCGACGGGACTCGGCGCCACGCCGTAGAACGGCGCGTTGATCCGTTTGTCCTTCGCCGGATCGATCGGCTGATCGGGTTCGACGTAAGCATCGCGCTTGCCGTTGCCGTTCGTGTCGAGGACGAACACGGTCCACCCTTGCGCCTTCTGCTCGTCGTGCGTCTTGTCGTAGACGTTCGTGTCGAACCAGCCCTCGACCGGACCGCCGCCGGTGAACCAGAGCACGCCCTTGTCATCGAGGTTCAGGTGATGCGTGCCGAAGCAGGTATCGATGGTCGTGACCTGCTTGCTCTTCGGATCGTAGAGCTGCATCTGGCGGCCGCTTTGTGCGATCGGAAAGGCCATGGCCGACGGGTGGGTCGACCCCTGCTGGCAGAAGGCCGGCGTCACGTTGGGACGAATGCGTGCGGCGATCCACACGCGCGCCTGTCCGTCCATCGCGAAACTGTGTGCGGTGGTCTGCGCCGTCCAGATCGCCTCGTCGCCCCAGTAGGGCGACGGCTGCGCCGGCGGATTGTTGGCCTGGCTCGGCGTCTTCGGGTCGCGGACGATCAGCTTGATCTCGGTCGCAGCGTTGCGCGCCGGATCCACGACCGGCATGTAATCGGCACTCTCTTCGAGCGCGCCATATACCGGTCCGTTGGCGTTGACGGTCGGATTCCGTTTGTCGGTGCCGATCTCGTCGTGCAGATAGACCTTCGGGTCGGCCCAGTCCCACATCGTGACGACGACGTTGCGCTCCCGACCTTGCGGGCGCGCCGGCGCGGTCTCGGGCAGCTTGCCCTTGCCGACCTGATCGGTCCAGTCCGCGTACATGGCGAGCGCGCGCGACCTGCCGACCTGCGTGAACCGCGCGTTCATCGCGCCGCCGGCCTGACCTGCCTGGATGCGCCGCTCCCACGCGGCCGTGGACGATTCGAACGTGCCGAGGCTCGCCGGGATCTCGCGGGTCGCCTTGTTGCCGAGCTGATGACACCCGGTGCAGCCGTCCGTGTTGACGATCTGCCGGATCCACTCGCCCTGGCTCTTGATGTTCGGTGAGATCCCGTTGCCGGACGGCCCGGTGCCGGGGAAGTCGCTCTTCGGCGGCAGATGCATCAGCGCGAACCAGTAAAGGGCCGGATAGTATTCGGCGGCCGCCTTCGTGTTCGGCGCCGGCACCGCGGTGAGATTCAGCGCCTTGCCCGGCGCCGCAGACATCTTCGGTGAGTCGACGAGGCCGTAACCGCGGACCCAGACGGCGTAGCTCCCCTTCGGCAGATCGGGAACGAGATAGCGGCCCTGATCGTCGGTGACGACTATCTTGCGCAGCGTGGTCGGCAGATCCTTCGATTCGGCGATCACCCACACGCCGGCTTCGGGTCCACGCGGGCCGGTGACGACGCCGCCGATGTCATCGGCATCGATCGAGACGGCTGCTTGCGCGGCGACCGGGACGCGGCCGCCGATCACGTACGCCGCCACGATCGTCGCAACGAGGATGGTCACGATTGACAGGCAGATTGATTTTCTAGACGTCATGATGCATAGCTCCGTTATCGATTGACGTTCTGGAAATAGGGCGGAAGATCCTTTTTCGTACCTTTGAGGATTTCGACAATCGCCTGCCGATCGGCGAGCGGCAACGCCGACTGGTAACGCTCGCCGCGCTCCTGGCCGGAGAGCACCTCCCACATCCGGCGGTAGATCGGATCCTTTGCCGCGGAGGGCAAGGCGTCGAACGCGGCGGAGTCGATCAAGTAGCTGCACGGGTACTTCATCAGGCGGCGCGTGAGATCGAGCTCGTGCAGGGTGCGTCCCTTCACGTCGCGCGGGCCGATCGACGAAAACCGCCGCGCAAAGTCGGACGAGCCGCGGATGCGATCGGCGAGCGGCGCCTCGTCGACGAACAACAGGTAGTTGACGACTTCGGCGGCGATGCCGCTCATCATCTGCGCGATTCGATCCATCTCTCCGGGCGCGGCGACGAACGGCGCGTGGAGCGTGGGATCGGCCGCGCGCGCTTCCCAGCCGGCGCGCGTCAGCAGGTTCGTCATGTGCACCTGATGCGACAGCACGAGCAGCGACGCGATGTCACTCGACGTCGATTGATATCCCTCGGTATCGAACAATCCGTTCACGGAGGCCAGATCGCGATCGGCGCGTCCCGCGATCGTCGCCGACTCGTTGCCGCGGTGCCGGATCGATCCGCTGCTGCCGGTGACGTACCAGCCGCCCCAACGCTCCGGCAGCGGACTGCGATGATCGGTCATGACCGATTTCGACGGCACCACCGCGCCTGGCGGCGTTGTCGTGCTGAACATCAACATCCCCGGCACGCCGAGCGTGTCGCCGGCCATGTGACAGGCGAGGCAGGTCAGGACACGCTGAAACTCAGGGCGCTCCATCGGACGTTGATCGAGGGTGTAGAAAACCATCCCCTCCTTCTCGTCCTGCGCGGCCACTTCGATGATCTCGGCGTCGCGGATCCAGCCGAGCGCGACGCGTTCGTTGAAGAACAGGGCGCGCGGGTTGGTTTCGCTGATGCGCTTCCGCTGAAAGCTGGTTTGCGAGAAGACCAGCGCCTGCGAGTCGACAGGAATGTCGAGCACGCTGAGCGCCGAGCGCAGATATCCGCTGCGGCCTTCGAATGTCAGCCGTGCGCTGCCGTCGCGGAGCTTCCTGTTGACCTCGGACACCGCGTTGTTCAACGGGGCGGTCGAGTACGCGATCGCGGGATCTTCCGACGAGCCGAGGAACATGCCGCCGCGCTGTGCGCTCAGAGCGGCACATCGAAGCAGCGCACACAGGAGGACGGCGCTGAGCGCGAGTGTCAACGGAACGCGCATGCCCGCGTCATCCTAACCAAAACCGCCTTGCCATTCCATCGAGGCGGGCGAACGGCTTTCATGGGATATCGGGGCTTTTCTTGACAATGCTTGCCGGGCCGCGATAATCGACCTGAACTATGCCCAGCGCGGTGATCCAAGCCAGTTTTCCGCGTGGCGTGGTCCCGTCGATTCGACCGCACCTGACAGCACGGCCCCCCGTGTCGCCGCCGGTGACGCGAACGGCCGTCCCTCACACCGTCGTTCAACGTCACGGCAACGGTCACGCCTTTCCACTGCCGGACGGCTTCGTTCCACAGCGCGGCACCGGTCAGCCGCTGCCGGCCGCGGTCCGGCAGCGGATGGAGCGCGGGTTGAGCGCCGACTTCTCGGACGTGCGCGTCCACGTCGGGCACGAGGCGGCGCAGATCGGCGCGCTCGCCTTCACCTCCGGCACCGACATCTACTTCGCGCGCGGCCAGTACAACCCGCACAGCGCGCACGGCCAGAACCTGCTCGGCCACGAGCTCGCGCACGTCGTGCAACAACGATCGGGCCGCGTCCGCAACCCGTTCGGATCGGGCGTCGCGGTCGTGCAGGATCACGCGCTCGAGGCTGAAGCCGATCGAATGGCGCAGCGGCTATCGGCGCCGCCGATGCCGGTGTCCGGCGCGCTGGTGCGGCGTACGCCGACGACAACCGGCCGCGATCCGCTCGTTCAACGCCGCATGGAGCTCCAGCCAACTCCCCCGCCGGACCTGAGCCGCCTCGCGTGGAGGCTCGCGTACACGGCGCGGTCATACAACTGGCCGCCGATCGCGGGCACGACGACCGTCGACGACACAAAGCAGGCGCTCGAGCGCGCCTTGAAAGCGATGAAGGAAGAGCCGAAGAATTTTGGCACCTTCGACGTCGAAGACGATCAACACCTCGGCCTGCTGTACTTCGAAGCGCGGTCGATCGCCCTGCGTCCGCCAGTGCGGCCGGTCCACGGCATTCGCAAGGCCGCGACAGCGCCGAAGGCAGGCGTGTACGAGCTCGCGTTCATCGGTGCCGGCAGCGCGACAGCGTATTACATCGACACGCTGGGGCCGCTATACGATCATTCGACGACGTTGCTGTTCGGCGATGCGGGGAAGAATCCGTGGAAGGAGCAGCGCGGATTTTCCATCGACTTCATCAATCATGTTCGCCGCCAGATCGATATGCCGAGCCACAAGGTCGGGGAGTATCCCACCGGAGCACGCACCACCGAACTGTTCGTCAAGCGCCAGGACTTTGCCGAAGACGCCGCTGCCGTCATCGCCAAGGCGATTCCGGAGGCGAATTGCATAAAGGTTCCGATCACGGAAAACGGGATCAGCCGAGATCCAAAGACACAGCTGTTCCACATCCACGTTGAACGCCGAACGGAGTACAACGTCGCCTACAACGAAAAGACCTACAAAGTGAAGAACGTCGTCTTCGCGGCTGGCGCCGGCGGACACAAAGTCCCCGCATTGAAGGGTGACGACCCGACTGCCCAGTCCTACGATCTGGATGTTGAACCCGGTGACCGGTGGAAGATTCTTCCCAACGTCATCGACATGGACGCGTTCATCCGTCACAGAGTCCTGAACCCGCCGGCGCCGAAGGCGTCGCTGAAGGGGAAGGTCGTCGTGATGGGTGGGAACGCCGCGATTGACGCGGTGGCGGCCGCAAAGCGGTACGGGTGGGAAGTGATCTGGTTCTCGGGCGATCCGGCGTTCCTCCCCGGAACGTTTTACATGGATGCGCCGTACAGCCTTCAAGCCGTGGAGCGCCGCGACGCCGTCCACGTCGAAGTGACGCAGACGGGCGGCAAGCTGAACGTGTACTACTGCGATCAGATCAGGAAGGATCCTGGCAAGCATCTACGAGCTGACGAGTGTAAACGCCCCCGCCAGGGCCAGAACGGGAAGAAGGTCGAACAAGGCGTCGACTACATCGTCTACGGCATTGGACAGGCCGGCACCCTGGGGAAGCTCCTGGCCAAGGAGCTATACGAGGAACTCGACGTCGAATACGAAAAGACGTTCAAGTTCGCCCCGGGCACGCACGAAACGCTGGAGCGCGATCTGGCCGAGTACGTCGCGAAGCGATCGAAAAATCAGATCGCGAAAAACGACAAGATGGAAGAGCGGCTCGTCGCGTGGGAAACGAACCGCGTCAAAGGCAAAGCGTTCGTGGGTCTCACGAGCACCAAAAAGGAGCTCGACCGGGCGCTCTGGGGAGCCGGCGGACCGCACACTCGCTCGAGTACACTGCTCGTGATCGGCGGGGCGGCCGAGGCGGATCCAAAGAGCCGCCCGGATCCGAAGACCCGTGTATCACCAGTCGGCGCCGGCATCGGCAGTGTGACAGGTGCTGTCTCGAGCGACGTGCTCACGCCCGGACAGCTTGCCTATATTCGTGCCGCCGTCGTCGCGCACAACCAGTTCATTCCACCAAGCGTCGGCCAGCGCGTCGACTACGGTCATGCGAACGCGGACATCCTGCGCGCGCATCTCGCCGCGAAGTACTCCGATATCGGCGAGGGCAAGCTCGATCCCACCGATTCGATCGCGACCCGCGCCATCCAGATCATCATGGGATTGGCGCGCGACCGCCGCATTCCGCACGGCTACACGGCGCAACAAGAAGGCATCATCACCAGATGGCTCGGCATCCTGAACGCGAACTTCCGCGCCAGCGACAGCCTTCCGATCATGCAGATGCGGCTGACGAACATGGGCAACGAGATCGCCGAGAGCATCTCGAAGGCCAACCTGAATCCGACCTACATGACGTGGCTGAAGGCCAATACCACTGAGTACGATGCGTTCAAGAAGGAACAACTCGCGAAAGCCGACGCGTTGAAGCTGGATCGCGCCTACTTCGTCTGAGGAGCGACCGCCGACGGCTCTCGCGTCACGTGACGCGCGGCTTTGTCCTCACGCAAGCCGATGAACTTCGTATGCCGCAGGTGATGGTCGCCGGTCCATTCCAGGAACTCGAACTGCCCGACCAGCACCGGCTTCAGCCAGCGGCACTGCGCCATCTTCACCTTCGTCAACCCTTGTCCCCAGCGTCCGCTCTTCTCTTCCGGTAGATTCACGAATGGGCATTCGCGGATCTCGAGGCCGCGGAATTTCCTGGACAGCTGCTGGCGCATCGCCGGCGTGAAGCCGTTGCGGGTACGGGCGACATAGATCAATCGATCGCCTTCGTAGTAGCCGAAGATCAGCGCGTCGAACGTCTTCGTGCCGACGGTATAGCCGCCGATCACGAACTCCTGACCCTGATTGATCCGCATCTTCAACCAGGCGCCCGAACGCTGCCCCGGCTCGTAGCGGCTGCCGCGCCGCTTCGCAACCAGGCCCTCGAGGCCGTGGACCTTCACTGAGTGAATGAGATCGGCGAGGCTGGCATTCAGGACGCCGGTGTAGCGCGCCGGATCGGCGAGCGTCGGCAGAACTTTCCGCTCCAGCAACTGACGCCGCGCTTCGAGCGTCTGCATGGTGACGTCGCGGCCGCTCAACACCATGACGTCGAACACGTAATAAACGACCGTCGTCCTCGACGGATCGTAGTTCTGCAGCGCGCTGAACGATGGGCGGCCGCCCTCATCGAGCGCGACCAGCTCGCCGTCGATGGCGGTTTCGTTGGGCAGTCCTGCCAGGCCGCGCACGACTGCCGGGTAGCGGCGGCTGAAGTCCTTGTTGTTGCGCGAGCGCAAGTGCACGTTGCCCTGCGTCTTGAACGCGATGGCGCGGTAGCCGTCGAACTTCAGTTGATAGTCCCAGCGGGCGGATTCGTCAGGCAGCGTGTCGGTGCGAAGGAGCAGCATCGGATCGACGAACCCGGCTTTGACGCGTGGCGCCACCGGGCGAGTCTAATGCCGATTTAAGGAGATTTGAGGATTTGAGGATTTGAGGATCTGAGGATCTATCTAATCTAAGGATCTATTTCCATTCCCAATCGACCAAAGAAGCAAGACAGATAGATCCTCAAATCAAATAGATCCTCAAATCCTCAAATCCTCAAATCCTCAAATCTAATTGAATTGGCGACGACGTTGACGCTGTTCGAGTCGAGCTCGTTCAGCGACACGCGGCGCAGACCAACTGTCCCTGACAGCGTCCCTGCGAGTATTCCGCGGACGACAGCATGTCAGGCACAGGCTCCGATCGACCGATCTTGACGGACGCACGCGGAATTGCATGACGCCGCCGGTGGTCTGCGGATCCGCAACCGGAGAGTGATCCCCGGTACGTCGCCGCCAAAGGGTGTGTCGCGCGCGCAAGACTACCGGAGCTGGGGCCGCGGGCCCGCGCTGAAACCCTCGCATTTTTGAAGAAAAGATGCGGCGGATGTGCGCCGCGCGGCAGGATTAATTTTCAGCTCATGAAGCGTGCGAGGTTGTTTACGGAGCTGAAGCCGCGACCGTGTTCAGTGCGGCGGACAACGTGTCGAGGCTGAGAGGCTTTTGCAGATAGCCGTCCATGCCGGCGGCGCGACACCGCGCTTCGTCGCTTTCGAGCACGTTGGCGGTCAACGCGACGATGGTGGCGCGGTGTCCCTGCTCGTGCGCGCGGATCCGCCGCGTCGCTTCCAGGCCGTCGAGATCCGGCATCTGCACGTCCATCAGGATGATGTCGTAGTGCCGGCGCGCGGCCTGCTCCACCGCTTCGTGTCCTCCGCCCGCTTCGTCAGCCTCGAGTCCGAGCTCGGCGAGCATCAGCGCGACGACCCGGCGGTTCGATTCGTTGTCTTCGACGAGGAGGACGTCGAGCCGCTTGTCGAGCGCCAGCGTCAAAGCGGCCGCGTGTTCGCCTCCAGGCGACGCGCGACCGATCGCCGCGCAGAGCGCGTCGTACAGCGCCTGCATCCGGACCGGCGCGGTGACAACGTGCTCCGTCGGAGTGGGGGCACGTTTCCGGGCGGGACGCAGTTGCGCGATCGTGATCAACGGGAGGTCCTGCAGTCCCCAGTCGGCGCGGTGGTCGACGAATGACTCAGCGAGCGCGCCGTCGGCCGCATCGGCATCGAGGATCACAGCGTCGACGTCGCCGGCGTGAACGCGATGCCCGTCGTGCTCGAGGATGTGCACGTTCCAGGTGCGCAGCAGCGATTGAACTTGATCGCTGACGATTCCGGGGCCGAAGACGATGAGCACGCGTGCGCCGCGGACGTCCGCGGCGTCGATCGTCGAGGACGCCGCGGCGCCGGCAGCGGTTCCGCGGAAGACGAAGGTGAAGGTCGATCCTTCTGCGGGGCGGCTCTCGACCGCCATCGATCCGCCGAGCAGCCGGCTGAGTCGATCGGAGATGGCCAGCCCGAGTCCCGTGCCGCCGACTCGCCGCCCGCCGGCCGGCTCGATCTGACTGAACCACTGAAAGAGGCGCTGCTGAAGCTCCTCGCGAATGCCGACGCCGGTATCACGGACTTTGATCGCCACCACGACCACATCGTCGCGTTCGATCGTCGCGTCGACATGAATCGCGATCTGACCTGTCTCGGTGTACTTCACGTCGTTCGACAGAAAGTTGAGGATCACCTGGCGCACGCGCTCCTCGTCGGCGATCACATCCGGTACGCCCGGCGCGATGACGTATCCGAGCGCGAGACCCTTGCGCGCGGCGATCTCGCTGACCGAATCGAGCGCCTGCTCGACGGCCGCCTGGATCGCGAAGCGCCGCGGCGCGAGCGCCATCAGTCCGGCTTCGATGCGTGAGTAGTCGAGCACGTTGTTGACGAGGCCGAGCAGCGTGGTCGCGTTCGTGCGCAGCATGCGGACGAGCTCGCGTTGATCGGGAGGAATGCGCGCGGTCTGCAGAAGATCGGTGATGCCGATCACGCCGGTCAGCGGCGTGCGCAGCTCGTGGCTCATCGTCGTCAGAAAGTCGGTTTTGATCCGCAGCACGACTTCGAGCGAGGCGCGCCGGTTCACCAGATACACGCCGATCATCATCAGCAGGAGCGCGCTCACGCCGATCAACACGAGGCGCCCGATGGCGCGGCCGGAACGCGCGCGCTCCGCTTCGACCTGCGTGGCGGCGTCGGCCTTGAAGCTCGTCTTGAGATCGGCGATCGCGTTCCGGACGCGGTTGAATCGCGCGGTCCCGAGCGCTTCGTCCAGATCGACCGCTTCGCGCAGGCTGCCCTCGAGAATCAGACCGACGACCTCGTCGCGCGTCTCGAGATACTCGGTCCAGGCGGCGGCGACCGACTCGCGCGCGGCCTGGGTTCGCTCGGTCAACAGAATCGGCGGCCGGCTGTCGAGCAGACGTTTGACGCGCCCCTCCGCCGATCGCGATTGATCCACATAGTCGAGCTGAAGGTTCGCATCCGAGGTGTGGAGTGCGTAGAGCAGAATGCGCCGCACTTCGCCGGTCTCGAAGAGCATGTTGTCGATGAGGTCGAGCCCCTCGCCGAAGCGGTCGTAGAGCTGATTGGCGCCTTCTGCCGATTTGCGGAAGTCGCCGGCGACGATCCAGCCGAGCCCGAGCACCGTCAACGTCGCCGCCGCGAGTACGGCGAACATCCGGTACGACTTGATCGAGCGGGCCTGCGCCACCGTCACGGTTCGGCCTCGGGAGGCGGGCGCTTGCCGCGGCGAAGCGGATAGCGCGGATCGTCGGGAAGCATCTCGTCGATGCGGAGCAGCTTCACGGTTCCATCGACTTCGTCGGCCGCCACATAGCCGACCGCGCCGGGCGCGCTGTAGACGAAGCGCAGCATCGCCGACGCCGATTGAATCGATCGCGGGCCGATATTGACTCGTCCCTGAAACGTGCGAAACAGAATGTGCTTCTCGTAGTCCTCTTCGGACAAGCCGCAGATCAGCCGGATGGCGTCGGCGCGCTCCGGCTGCCCTTTCTCACGAAGGACGACCGTGATCTTGCGGCCGTGCGGCCAGGTCTGCGTGTCGAGCATGAAAATCTGCCGCAGCTCGCCGAAGCTCAGGGCGTCGACCGGGTTCGAGCGGTGAACGATGACGGCAAGGGCCAGCGGCAGCGGGATCTGCGGGATCGGGACGTGCCCGGGCACCAGCGGCCCGGTCCAGAGCAGCAACGCGACGAGCGCGGCGCGATTGGGTGCCATGAGGCTCAGAACACGAACACCAGCTGGACGTGAACGCCGTTGCCGCCCGGGCCGCCGTTCTCGGACAACCACTCGTACTGAGATTTGATGCCGACCCAGGCGGCCGGATCGAAACGGACGCCGCCCACGTGCTTGATCGACGATCCGTATTCACCGATGAATGGCGTCAGGGGATTGATGTCGAGTCGATCGTATCGGTAGTACGGCCGGATCTTTCCGAACGCCCGCGACGCCTGCAGGTAGCCGCCGTGATCGTCGTAGTGAGTGAAGCCGTCCGCCGGACGAAAGGACAGGCGCAGCCACTCGCCCATCAGTTCCGTCGACGGCGTGCGATAGACGGCGTACAGCGCGGTGATGTGATGATCGACGGACGTCTCGGGCCCGGATGGAATGTCATCACGGTAGAACGACGCGCCGAGCTCCACGCCGCGCCAGCTGTCCGGACGTACCGACACGCCGACGTTGGTGGATTTCGCCTGATTCTGATCGAGCACCTCGTTGTCTTCGAGATTCGCCCAGCGGCGGCCGTTTCCGACCTCTGCGACATAATGCAGCGTCGAGCCGGTCTTCGGGATCTTGCCACGCACGCTCACGCCGACTTCGTGAATCGGCAGGACGCCGCCTTCGTCTTCGAATCTGAAAATACGCGGCCGCCCGACCGGCGTCTCGAAATAGGAACCGTGGTGGAAGGCGGCGTTGTAGAAGCCGATGCCGGTGTGGTACCGCCCGGCGGAGATGTTGAGCTGATCGTTGAGCCGGTAGGTCAGCTGAAGTCGTTCGAGATCGACCGTCACTTCCGTGTCCGCCGCGCTCGCCTCGATCACCACTTCGGCGAGCACGCTCACGCGATCGTTGATACCGGCGGTCACGAACAACGCCAGCTGGCCGAGCGAGAATGAGTTCGGCGTCTCCGACCGCTGCGCCGCGGCCCAGTCCACCGAGCCGAACACGTGGGCGATGAGGTCGGGCCGTCCCACTGGCATTGGTTCCTGATGCTGGTCATCCGTCTGCGCGTCCGATCGACCGGCGGCCACCATGACGAGAGCGGCGGTCATCAGCGCGCGGCAGAATCGACTCGCGGCCGCCCCCCAGGGCTGCGTCACGTCAGGCGGGCGCGCGCAGGTCGATGTGGATGACATCTGTTCCTGACGCCGTGGCCGCTCTGAGAACGCCGGCGCTTTCGTCGAGGATGCGCCGGGCGGCGCGGAGGCGCAGCGGCGCGGACGCGTGACCTCCGTCGGCGTTCAGCGAGCTCCAGGCGTGCGGCCAGAACCCTGACGGCTGCGCGTCGATGACGATGCCGACGCCGCCGGAGGTCGTCACCGCACGAACCGACACGCACGCATCCGGCCGGCGATGCCGTATCGCGTGCTCGATGACGAGCGTGATCGCGCGGGTGAGACGCAGTTCGTCACCGGCCGCGCACCACGCCCCTTCGTCTGGCGCGGCCACGCGGATTCTCTCGTTGCCGGCGTAGTGCTGACCGATCGTCGTGAGGATGGTATCGAGGCGCACCGACTTCGATGTGTCCCGGCGCGGGTTCAGCGGCTCGTTGAGGAGCGTGAGATCGCCGGAGATGGCGACCAGCTCCGCGACGCCGCCGGCGATCCGCCGCAGCACTTCGCGGTATTCCGCGGCCGAGCGATTGCGGCGCAAGGCGACTTCGATTTCGCCGGCCACGGCCGTCAGCGGCGTCCGGATCTCGTGCGCAACGGCCGCGGCAAACTGATCGAGATCGGACGAAGGCGTCTCGGGGCGGTCGCTCACCGCGAGCGCCGCCCGCGCGTGATCGTGTAGCCCACGCGCCGCACCGTCCGAATCAACGATCCGGCGGGCGCCAATCTCTTTCGCAGATAGCTGATATAGACGTCGATGACGTTGGATCCGCCGTGCTCGTTCGCGTCCCAGACATGCCGCGCGAGATCGTCGCGCGAGACTGGCTGCTCGGCGTGAAGCAGCAGGTATTCGAGCAGACGGAACTCCATCTGGCTCAGCAGGACAGCACTGCCGTTCACGGTGACGCGACGGGTTCGCTGATCGAGCTCGATCGGGCCGTACGACAACACCGCGTCGAGCGCGCGCGACCGGCCGCGGCGCGTGATCGCGCGCAGCCGCGCCAGCAGCTCCTCGAACGCGAACGGCTTGGCGAGATAGTCGTCGGCGCCGCCGTCGAGACCGTGAACACGGTCCGCGAGCCCGTGGCGGCCGCTCAGAAAGAGGATCGGCGTATCGACGCCGCGCGTCCGCAGACGGCGGCAGACCGTGAAGCCGTCGCGATCGGGCAGCATCACGTCGAGCACGATCGCGTCGAAGGGTTCGGCGAGCGCGCGCGATTCGGCTGAGGTGCCGTCGGCGACCGCTTCGACGTGAAACAGCTCCTCTTTCAGGCTCCGCTCGAGGAGCCCGCGGGTCGCGGCCTCGTCTTCGACAATAAGTAAGCGCAATCCGTGTCCCCTAGTCGTCGTGCTCCGCCACTCAGGCTGAGGGGTCCGGCGGTTCCGGCACGCTATTACATGGAACCGTGAATAGCAAGTCCGATCGTGGGTTCACTCGATGCCGGCGCCGCCCGGTCGGGAGCGGCGCAGCGGATAGCGCGGATCGCCGGGCTGCAGATCGTCGATGCGCAGCAGCTTGACGGTGGAGTTGAGCTGGTCGGCGGTGACGTAGCCGATGGCGCCAGGCGCGCTGTACACGAACCGCACCATCGCGGCCGCGGATTGAATCGATCGCGGACCGATGTTCACTCGTCCCTGAAAGGTTCGAAACAGGATGTATTTGTCGTAGTCGGTCTCCGACAACCCGCAGATGATCCGAATCGCATCTGCGCGCTCCGGCTGCCCCTTCTCGCGCAGCACGACCGTGATTTTCCGGCCGTGCGGCCAGGTCTGCGTGTCGAGCATGAAAATCTGCCGCAGCTCGCTGAAGGTCAGGCCGTCGACGGGGTTCGAGCGGTGAACGATGATGGCGAAGTCCGGCGCTGGCGCGACCTGCGGCAACTGTCCATGCACCAGATGCTGGATCCAGAACAGCCATGCCACCAGCACCACACGATTGCGTGCCATGGTGCTCAGAACACGAAGACCAGCTGGACGTGAACGCCGTTGGCGCCCGGAGCGTCGTTGGCGTACAGGCGCTCGTATTGAGACTTGATGCCGATCCAGTCGGCGGGATCGAAGCGGATGCCGACCACGTGCTTGATCGACGATCCGAAACTGCCGATGAACGGCGTCTCGGGATTGATGTCGAGTCGATCGTATCGGTAGTACGGTCGCAGCTTGCCGAGCGCCTGCGATGCCTGGAAATACCCACCGTGATCGTTGTAGGTGGCGGCCTCGCCGGCCTGGCTGTAGGACAGGCGCAGCCACTCGGCCATCAATTCCGTGGACGGCGTGCGATAGACGCCGTAGACCGCGGCGATGTGATGATCGACAGACGCCTCGGGTCCGGACGGAATGTCGTCGCGATAAAACGATCCGCCGAGCTCGACGCCGCGCCAGCGCGGTGGACGCAGCGACAAGCCGACGTTGGTGGACTTCGCTTGATTCTGATCGAACACGTCGGTGTCTTCGAGATTCGTCCAGCGCCGTCCGTTGCCGACTTCGGCCACGTACTGCAGGACCGATTCCGTCTTCGGGACCTTGCCACGCACGCTCACGCCGACTTCGTGGATCGGCAGGACGCCGCCTTCGTGTTCGAAGGCGAAGATGCGCGGCCGTCCGACCGCCGTCTCGAAGTACGAGCCGTGATGAAAGGCCGCGTTGTAGAAGCCGATGCCCGTGTGGTAGCGGCCGGCGGAGATGTTCAGTTGATCGTTCAGCCGGTAGGTCAGTTGAAGCCGCTCGAGATTGACGATGACCCTCGTGTCCGCCGCCGACGCCTCCGTCACGACTTCCGCGAGCACGCTGACGCGGTCGTTGATCGACGTGGTGACGAACAACGCCAGCTGGCCGAGCGCGAACGAGTTCGGCGGCTCCGAATGCTGGGCGGCGAACCAGTCCACCGAGCCGAACACGTGAGCGACGAGGTCCGGCCTTGACGACGGCATTGGAGCCTGGCTCGGGTCGGTCGCCTGCGCATGCGATCGAACGGCGGTCACGCTGACGAGCGCGGCCGTCGCCAGCGCACGGAACACCAAGCCCGCCGTCGACGCGTGTCTCATGTTCGTAGAGGAAGGCGCACGATATCAGCATGAAGTGTATATGAGCATCCGGCGATCGCGAGGCTGACCGCCGAAGGCGCCCGCGCCGCGAAGCGGCGCCCCTTCCGTGACGCGAGCCTGTGGAGAAGGTATGGTTATGACCAGAGCAGATGGCCGACGACCCGATCGACATCTTCAAAGGGCTCTTCCAACGCGCCGCTGCGTCCTCGGCCGAACCCGATGCGATGGTGCTGGCGACGATCGACGAGGACGGCCGGCCGTCGGCGCGGTTCGTGCTGCTGAAAGCCGTCGACCAGCGCGGCTTCGTCTTCTACACGAATCTCGACAGCCGCAAAGCGCGCGCGCTGCGCGCCAACCCGCAGGCCGCCCTGTGCATTTATTGGCCGTCGATCGACAAGCAGGTCCGCATCGAGGGCAGCGTGGAGCCTGTCTCGGACGCGGAGGCCGACGCGTACTTCGCCACGCGGCCTCGCGAATCGCAGATTGGCGCCTGGGCCTCGGCGCAGAGCGCGGTACTCTCCTCGCGCGCGGATCTCGACGCGCGCGTCGCCGCGGCCCGTGCGCGATTCGCCGGCGGGGCCGTCAGCCGGCCGCCGTTCTGGTCGGGGTTTCGGGTGGTCCCGCGGTCGATCGAGTTCTGGACGCGTGACGAGTCGCGCCTTCACGTGCGTGAACAGTACGAGCGCGACGGCGAAGGGTGGGTGCTCACGCTTCTGTACCCGTGAGGGTACGCAGAGAGGGGTCGCCGATGATGAACCGCAGATCGCTCTTCAAATCCCTCGCGATCGGAGTCGGCGGTGTGGGCGCCGGACTCATCCGGCCAACTCGCGCGGAAGCGTCGCTCCCCAAAGCGACAGTCACGCGCGTGAAGTGCTGGGAACACCCCAGCATGAACCGAAGCTTCAATCAGAGCGCGATGCTCGTGACGGTGGAGACCGACATCGGCATCACCGGGATCGGCGAGGGCGGTTCGAAGGATCTCATCGAGAATCTCGCCGGCAGCGTGGTGGGACAGAACCCGTTCCGGATCGAGCGGATCTGGCATCACATGTACATGGATACGTTTTATCCGCCCGGACGCGAAAAAATCCACGCGCAAGGCGCCATCGACATGGCGTTGTGGGACATCAAAGGCAAGGCGCTGCAGCTGCCCGTCTACGACGTGCTTCACGGCCTCACGCGGAACTACGTCGAATGCTACGCGACGACGTTCCGGCCGGCCGGATCGCCGCCGCCGGGCGCCGGTGGACGCGGCGGCGCGCCGCCGGCCGTATCAGGAACGGCGCTCCGCGATCGCGCGCGGGCCGCGATGGAAGAAGGCTACCGCTGCTTCCGCGTCGACGCCTCGATCGGCGGCGCGATTCCCGACAACATCTTCAATACCCACGAGCGCGTGCGCCTCGTCGCGGCGGCGTGCAAAGAGATCAGAGAAGGCGTGGGCCACGGCGACTGGATGATCGACTTCCATCAGAAGTTCGACTTCGCCGACGCGCTTCGCTGCTGCAAGCTGATCGAGGACTACGAACCGTATCTCGTCGAGGATCCGGTGCGCGACGAACAGGCGCTCGAGGAGATTCCGAAACTACGGACGATGACCACCTGCCCGCTCGCCCACGGCGAGGAATGGGGACAGCGCTGGGATTTTCACCGGCTGATCTACGGCAAGGACATCGACTACATCAGGGCGACGCTTCCAAACGTCGGCGGCATCACCGAGATGGTCAAGGTCATGTCGTTGTGCGAGACCTCGGCGGTCGGCGTCGTCCCGCATTTCACCGGCCCGGTGGCGACAGCCGCGCTCATCCACACGATGTCGACGTTTTCCGGACCGGTGCTGATGGAATACAACTACGGCGATCGGCCGCCGGCCTACCTGCCTGAGTTCCTCACCTTCAAGAACGGGAAGCTGTACCCGAACGATCGTCCCGGGCTCGGTGTGACGGTGGACTTCAAGGCGTTGGCGCAGATCGCGGAATTCGATCAGGCGCGGACGAGTAATGTCTACAGTCGTCCGGATGGATCATTGACGCATTGGTAGCTGTCGCCACGCGATGGGCCCAGGCGCGCGCGCGGTATTCGATGCGGTGCCATGGCACGAGGAACAGACCGCAGATGAGATACGGCTCGAACGTCGGCCCCATGAAGGCGCGAATGCCGACAAAGAAGAGGATGCCGATCGCCGCGATGTAGGGGCGCGCGCGGCGGCTGAACAGCGCGACGATGTAGAACGTTTCGATCCCGAGCGACGTCAGCGCGATCGCCTGCGAAAGCCACGATCGCTTCGCGATCTCCAATCCAATACGGGTAAGCGGGTCGCCGTCGGACACGTGATAGTACGCCCGCATCAGGAGGAGGCGGAAGTTGTCCGAAAAGGCCCACTCGAGACCGGAGTGGCGCAGCTTCGACGTGCCCGCCCCGAAGAACACCAGCGCCGTCAGCACCCACATCGCGCGAATCGGCCATGTGTATTCGCCGTCGTCAGCGATGGCGCGGCGTCCGCGCAGGGCTGTGTCGACGCTGCGAACGTCGGCCGCGCGCGAGAAGGCGAGGATGACGAGGGCGAAGACGACGAGCGTGTCGTAATGCTGCGTCGCGCCGAAATTGTGCGGGAGTCCCAGCAGATACGTGCCGCCGGCGGCGGCAACGATGGCGCTGGCGCGCGTCCACAGACCGATGGCGCACAGTCCGAGCGACACCTTCCAGACGATCTGGAGGACGAACAGCCACTCGGCCGGGATGAGCGGCACGTGCAGCAGCTCGAATGTCCGCATCGGCATCCAGAACGTCGGCGCCGCACTCGGCCATTCGGTGAAATCGTACGGCAGATAGAACAGGAACGCCGCGCCGCAAAACATCGCACGCGCGCTCGCCAGCCGGAGCGCCGAGGCCGGTTCGAACCAGAAGCGGTTCCACGTCTCGACGTACTTGTCCCGGGTCTTCATTGTCCGACCCGATTCGCAGCCTCGACTCCAGCGATCTGTCTGACGCGAACCTCGGCGACGAGCTTGCGCACGTCCGGCTTGTCCACGTTGCCGGCATCGGGCTGCAGATCCCACTCGAACTCGTACAGCCGGAGTGCCCGAAGCGGCGGGCCGTCATGTTGCCCCGCGCGGCGCCGCCGCTCGTACCGCTCGAGGCAGTTGGCGACCGCGTCGGCCAGCTTCCGCTCGGCGTCGGGCCGCAGCGCAATGCGGACGATGGCAAGGTGCAGCCGCGAATTATCGAACGGAAAGATGTACCGCGTATCCTCGATCGTCCACTCACGTCCGTCCGTCAGCACCCCCACGAGGCGGTGCCACTTGAATGTCGTCGCGCGCCAGATGCCCGAGAACATCGGATACTGCGAGAACGGCCAGTGCTCCTGATCGGTCGCGATGTCGTAGACCGATCCCGCGACCAGGCACGCCAGAAGAAGGTTGATCACGCCGCGCCGCGCCGCGCTCATCAATAGGTCCCTTCAGTTCAGAGCTCCCAAACCGGCCGTCCTTCGGGACGCGGCCTCGAGGAACGCGACCTGCTCTTTTAGGAAATTTGGAAACCAGGCGCCGTCGGCGTCGAGAGACGCGACATCGGTGCCGCGGGCAATTCCGAGACCAGTGTGGCGCGCCGCCGCCGCGCCGTGACTCTCCCGAACAAGGTACGGGAGCGACGGCCGATTCGGTCCCAGTGCAGCCTCCAGCTCCTCGACATCGGGCGATCCGTCGTTGACGACGATCAACTCGTGGTTTTGAAACGTCTGCGCGAGCACCGATTTGACCGCCGCACCGATGTACCTCGCACCGCGATACGCGGGAACGACGACGCTGACCAACGACTCGCGCATATTCGCATCGCCGCCGGGTGCAAATGCTCCGCCAAATGAAAGCTGCTGTTGAATGCATCGCGGACGGACCGGAAGAAACAACCACGGCCGCACCGGGGGGACGCTGCTGAGCACCATGGCACCGCGTGGCCAAGCCGGTCCGCAGCTTGCAAAGTTCGGCGGCCGGGCGACGGATGCTGTTCAACACGCCGCAGTATTTCTTCTTCTTCTGTTTCACGCTCCTCGCGTACTACGCGCTGCCGCATCGCAAACAGAATCTGCTGCTGCTCGCTCTGAGCTACGTGTTCTACGGCTCCTGGGACTGGCGCTTCCTCTCACTGCTCTGGTTGTCGACGGTCATCGACTACGTGGCGGGATTGAAGATCCACCGGGCCCGCGAGCTGCAGCGTCCGCGCGCGATGCGCGCGGCGCTCCTCCTCAGCGTCGGCGGCCAGCTGATCATTCTCGGCTTCTTCAAGTACTACAACTTCTTTGCCGACAGCTTGATGGCGATGCTTGACCGGTTCGGCATGCACCCGTCGCTGCCGCTCCTCCACGTCGTCCTGCCTGTCGGCATTTCGTTCTACACCTTCCAGACGATGTCCTACACGATCGACATCTACCGCGGCGCCTTCACGCCGACGCGCAACTTCGTCGACTTCGCCCTCTCGGTCGCCTTCTTCCCGCATCTGGTCGCAGGGCCGATTCAGCGTGCACGCAGCCTGATCGTGCAGATCGAGCGGCCGCGCATTGTCACATGCGACTACTGGGAGCGGGGATTGACGCTATTCGCAATTGGCCTGATCCGAAAGGTCGCGATTGCCGACCCAGCCGGCGCACTCGCCGACGCGTACTTCGCGAACCCGGCGGCATACACGTCGGTGCCGCTCGCGTGCGGTCTGTTCCTGTACGGTTTCCAGATATACAACGACTTCGCTGGCTACAGTGAGATGGCGCGCGGTTCCGCGAACCTGATGGGCTTCGATCTCATGCGGAACTTCCGCCACCCGTACTTCGCGCGCAATATCTCGGATTTCTGGCAGCGGTGGCACATCTCGCTGTCGACGTGGCTGCGCGACTATCTGTACATCCCACTTGGCGGCAATCGCCGCGGTCCGGTGCGCACCCGAGTGAATCTGATGATCACGATGCTGCTCGGCGGGTTGTGGCACGGCGCCAGCTGGAACTTCGTCATCTGGGGCGGCCTGCACGGCACCTATCTCGTGGGATACCACTCGTGGCGAGAGTGGAGGGCCCGACATGGCATAACGGGTGACAGTCGCGAGGCCTCCGCGCTCGGCGCCGTTGCCTCGGCGATCGGCGTCTACGTGCTCGTCACCTTCACGTGGCTCTTCTTCCGGTCGCACGACATGGCGACGACTTCCGCGTACCTTGCCGGCCTCTTCTCGTTCCAGCCTGGCGGCGAGGGCGCGATAGTCCCCGTTCTCGTCCTCGCGCTGATGACGATGTGCATCGACGTGCCGCAGGCACTGTCCGACAACGAGCACATGCTCGTGGAGTGGCGGCCTGCCGTGCGCGCGGCGTTTGTCGCCGCCGGTCTTCTTCTGTTGCTCCTCAGCGGAAACGTCGGCAATGAACCCTTCATCTACTTCCAGTTCTGAACGGCGATACCGGCTGCGCCGGTGGGCCATCAACGCGCTCCTCGTCGTCGCGATCGTCGGCGGCATCGAGCTCGTGCTTCGGATTCCGGCAGTCGAAGCGCGACTGCCGATCCGAACGCTCTATCACGAGACCGGCGTCGTCGTTCGGCTGGACACGCTGACGCGTCTGCTCGAGAGCTACGGGCGAATGGACGTTCTCTTCGTCGGAAGTTCCGTTGTTCGCTGCAACATCAACCCGTCGGTCTTCGATTCGGTCGTCGGCGGCGGCGGCGAGCCAGCGATCGTCAGCTTCAACGCCGGGTTGTCCGGTTTCTGGCCGGCATCCGTCCGACTCTATCTGGAGGATTTGTGGCTCCCGCGCGCGAAACCGTCGCTCGTCGTCCAGGGAATCCGGTTCGCCGAGCTGTTTCCGTCCAAACGGGCGCGCCGCTTCGACCGGATCGTCACAGGCGTTGTCGAATCCGCCTGGGAGCATCCCGGCCCGCTCAACGGCGCGACCGCATGGGCGTTCGAGACGTTTCGCATCCTGCAGTACCGCGGCACGCTGCCGTCGTGGCTGATGCGATGGCGGGACGGCGTTCCGGCCGCCGTGGAAGAGGACGAAGTGCGCGTCTTCACCGACTCACGCGGCTGGACGCCGCGCACGCCGACGCTCGACGTCGTGCTCGCACGTCAGCTGCTGCGGAATGAGAACCCGAACCCGCGCCTCGACGACCGTGACTGCTGTCGCGACGCGCTCGAAGCGATTCGCCAGAGTGCCCGCGCCGTCCGCCGGACCGGCGCCGAGTACATCCTGGTCAACGTGCCCGAGCACGCCTTCCGATGGTCGGGCGTCGATGGCGGCGAACGCTACGCGGCGTATCTGACGCTGCTGCGGGCCTTCGCGAACAGTGAAGGATTCGAGTTCATCGACGTCACGCGTGGCGACCCGGACGCGTTCTCATCGCCGCGCGAGTTCTCCGACTACCAGCACATGAGTCCCGACGGCGCGCGGCGATTCACTGCCTTGCTTGCCGCCGAGTTGCGGGCGCGCTTCGATCCGAAGCTGACCGCCAGCAGCGGCCGTTGACCGCGCGCCTGGTCAACGGATTTCTGACTCGGAACACGATTAGAAGCTGTACCTCAACGAAAGTTGCACAGTCCGCTCTCCGAGCTTTCTCGTCACCTGGCCGAACGAGCCGCTGGTCGGGTTGTTGTTGGCGACGTCCCAGTTCGGATGGTTGAGCACGTTGAACGCTTCAGCGCGGAACTGCACCTGCTGAGTGCCGGCGAGCGGCACGCTCTTGCGCACGCCGAAGTCGAAGTTCCATGTCGACGGATTGCGCAGCATGTTTCGCGGTTGAACGCCGAAGGTGCCTGCGGCCGGACGCGCGAACGCCGCCGGATTGAACCACTGCGCCGACGACGTGAACGCGCTCGGTTCGATGGTCGGATCGCCGACCAGGTTCCAGAACTGGTTGCCGCTGCCCGCACCGACGCCGGCGAAGTCGTCGTTGCTGCGCACGGAGAACGGTGAACCGGACTGGTATTGGTACACGCCGGTAATCTGCCAGCGGCCAAACGCGCGGCCGGCCCAATCCGATCCCTGCAGGAACGGCAGCTCGTAGATCCAGTTCGCGATCAGCACGTGCGTGCGATCGAGATCCGAGATGCCCCAGTAGGCGCTGTCGTCGTACGTGTTCGGCAGGACGTCGGTCAAACTCGACGAATCGTCTTTCGTGCGCGACAGCGTGTAGCCGACGCCAGCGTGGAAGCCGCGCGCGACGCGGCGCTCGACGCCGATCTGCAGACCGTGGTACTGCGATCGCCCGCTGTTCTCGGCGAGGCCGATCGGGCCGTAGCCGAGATAGGGCCGCAGCGCGCTCACGTTGACGCCCGGGTTGGCCTGCAAGGTGCCCGGCTGCAGTTGATTGATGTTGCGTTTTCTCTGGTTGTCGATGCCGCGGCGCCCGACGTAGCCGATCTCGACGGTCGTGAGCCACGGCAACTGCCGCTCGACGGTCACGTTCCAGGCCCAGGCGCGCGGCATGTCGAAGACGGGATCCTGGGCGGTCACGACCAGCGGGAAGTCGCGCCGCGTCGCGCCGCCCGGCGCATCAATCGATCCGTTGACGACCGACTGCTGCACCTGGAACGGCGGATTGCCGCCGAGGGCGGTGTCGCGGTTGATCATCGGCCGGTTGTAGAAGAGTCCGACTCCCGAACGGAGCGCGGTCTTGTCGGTGAGCGCGTAGGCAACACCGAGCCGCGGCTGAAACATGTTCTTGTGCGTCTGGGCCAGGCCCGCTGGCAAATCGTGCCGGAGACGATCGAATCCGTCGTTGACGTTCGGCTCGCCGGGCAGCGTGACGCCGTTGAGCGGCACGCCGCCGCCGACAACGAACCCGCTCACCGGATCGACCGTCTGTGCCACCCTCGGATCGTAGAATCGCGGATCGAACGACGCGAGGTTGCCGTTGCGGCTCCACCACTGCGGCCAGAGCGAGTAGCGGACGCCGGCTTCGATCGTCATCTTGCCGGTCGCCTTCCAGCTGTCCTGCGCGTAGAAGTCGAAGGCGGTCGCCACCCACGGCGTCGATGCCTTCGCGCCGAATTCGGTGTAGTCGTTGAAGTTGCCGAGCAGGGCGTTGGCCATCGCGAGGCCGGTCGACTGCGGGTGCCCCGCGTCGATGAATCGCACTTCGCCGTTCTGATTGTTGGTCGCGCCTTGACTCGCCGTGGTGAACTGGATGTTGTCGTCCTGGCCGGAACGTTCGATGACGAAGCCGAACTTCGTCGTGTGGTTCCCGATCACCTTCGTCAGGTTGTCGGAGAAGGTGTAGACGAATCCGGCCCACGCACCTGGATAGGCGTCGGCATCGAGCGTGGACAGACCGGTGATCCGGATGGTCGGAATCTTTCCGTTTGCGAGCTTCGTGCCGGGAAACAGATAAGGATAGGCGAGGCCGTACGTGGCGCGATCGCAGCGCGCGCCGCAGTCGGGATCGAGATCGATGGTTCCGGTGCCGTCCGAGTTGAACGCGAAGGTGAACTCGTTGAGCAAAGTCGACGACAGCACGCTGTTCCAGCTCGCGGCGCCGAGCTTGTTCGGCCGCGACCAGGCCCACTGCACGCGATCCGTGCCGTTGACGAACGGGTCGTTGAATGTCCACGGCGTGTAGCCAATCCGCGCCGAAAAGCGCTGGGTCGGCTTCAGCACGTAGTCGAATTTCACCGTGTCCTTGCGAAGGTCCGAATGGCGCGGCTGCGTCCCGATCCAGTTCGAGGTCCCCTGCTGGAAGCCGGCCGTCGGCAGCGGATAGACGTTCAACAGCGCCTGACCGTTAGCGCTGATGCGATCGGCGGGGATGACGTTGTTCGGGAACGGCTGGCCGGTCCGCGGATCGAGGATCGTGCGCACGCGGCTGAAGAATGGATTCGACGGGTTCAGCAGCTCGCTGAAGTCGCCACGCCGCATCGCGGCCGTCGGGACCGTGGCGGTCGAGGTCGGCGTGTCGCGGCGCCGAATCCATTCCTCACCCCAGAAGAAGAACAGCTTGCTGCGATCGGCATTGAAATGGCCCGGCAGGAGCACCGGTCCGCCGAGATGAAAGCCCCACTGGTTGAAGCTGTACGGATCCGGGCCATTCGACAATCGCGGATCGCCGCTGCGATTGCGCTGCCATTGGTTGGCATCGAGGGCGGCGTTGCGATAGTTCTCGAGGCCGTCGCCGTGGAACTGCTGCGTGCCGCTCTTGGTGACGAAACGAATCTGACCGGCCGAGGAGCGGCCGTATTCCGCGCGGTAGTTCGCCGTCAGCACCTGGACCTCCTCGACGGTGTCGACATCCTGCGCGCCGAGCATCGACCCGGAAGAGCGCGTCCGGGTCGCGACCGCGCCGTCGATCGTCACGAGGTATTCATCGGCGCGCGCGCCGTTGATGCTGAAGCTGCCGTTCGACACGCTGTCCGGATCGAACGTGCCGATCGTCCCGCCGCGCACCCCGGGCTTCAACGACGCGAGGTAGATCGGGTTGCGGCCGTTGAGCGTCAACTCCTGAATCTGGCGCGTCTCGATCGTCCGCGCGACCTGCGCCGTCGTCGTCTGCACGAAGCTCTGCGCGGCGGTGACGATGACCGTTTCTTCGAGACTGCCGAGCTCGAGCACCGCGTCGACGGCAATCTGGCTGGCGGCGTTCAGGCGAACACCGGGCTGCGAGAATTTCTTGAAGCCCTGCAGCTCGACGGTGATGTCGTAGATGCCGACCGGCATGTCGGGAATGACGTAAAAGCCGGTCGAGTTGGTGACCGTCGTCCGCTTGGTTCCGGTCCGTACATTCGACACCGTCACAGTGGCGCCGGGGAGCGCGCCTTGCTGAGCGTCACGAACGATTCCCGAGATTTGACCCGAATCGAATTGGGCGGCTGCGGTGGTGGGGAGCAGCACGGCGGTGAGAACCAGCAGCGCGAAAGGTCGCATTGCCAACTCCTCTCATGATGGATGCCGAAGACGCGCTCTAATAACGCGTGCGCGATGTCATTGTCAATGACGAACCTGGGATAGGTCTGACCAAACGGGAACCTCGAGCCGCGCGTGGCGTTTCCGCCTCAGCGTGAAGGCTTCAGCTTCATCGCTGCCTCGATCTCGCGTGCGGTGTACGGGAGATCGGACGTAAGGAGTTCGTAGCCATCATGTTTCACCGCGATCATGTCCTCGAGATAGAAGCCGTCGCCGTCAACGGTGAACATCAGCTCGTACGCGACGACCATTCCCGCTCGCAACACCTCTGGCAACCCTTCGGCGTCGTCGAGCCCGACGCCGTGAAGTTCCCACGGCTCGGTCCCTTTCGGCCCGAGGAGAACCTCAGCCGCGCGCTTTCCCTGCGGCGTCTTCAGTGATGACGCAAGCCGCCGCACTTCCGCGAGCGCCGCGTCATAGACGGTCTTCGCGCTCACACCGTCGTTGATCGCGGTCAGTCCGGCGCGATAACCGGCGATGAACAGATCCCACGCTTCGCGCTGTCCTTCGGTAAACGATCCAGAGACCGGTGCCGTTCGTCCGACGTCGCCCATGTAGTGGGCGACCTGACAGCCAACGTCGACTCGCACGACTTCGCCCGCCTTCATCTGGCGATCCACGTGGTCGTAGGCGACAAACGAGTTCCAGAGCGACGTGAACTGCGCGTTTGGCCCGCTCATCGTCCACGGCCAGAACGAGACGCCGCGCGCGCCGGCGGCGCGGCAGGCGTTCACGACGGCGAGCTCAGTCTCGTGCTGCCACTTGCCGGGCGCGAGCGCGCGCAGTCCGGCGAGAAATGCTTGACCGCTCGTGCGCCCGACGCGGCGGAGCAAGACGAGCTCGTCGGCGTCCTTGATGTCGCGCAACGGCCGCAGCACCGCCACGGCCGACGTCACGCTGGCAGCGCCCATCGGGGTGAGCCAAGCCTGCCACCTGACCACCGATCCGGCGATCGGCACCGGCGCCGCCACCGCGCCGCGCGCATCCGTGGGCGCAACGTACACCTTGACGCCGCCGCGCGCGAATCGCTGACGGAGCCACGGTTCGAGTGCGTCGATCGGCTTCACGTCGGACACCTGCAGGCTTCGCGCCGACTCCGCATCGGCGGCCATGGTGCCGCGAGTGAGCAATGGATTGCGTGGCGGGAGAAACAGCGTCGCGGTGGAGGTCGAGCCGTCGAGCACGAGAACCGCGCCGACGAGCTCCTCGAGTCCGGTCAGGTACTGGAAGTCCGCAGCCTGGACGAAGCCGAGCTGATCGTCGGCGAGAAACGATCCGCGTGCCGGGACGATCAGCACATCGCCGGCGATGCGCGTCAACGCCGCCGCACGCCGCGCCGGATATGCCGATGCAGGAATCTGCGCGCGCGCGATCGACGGGGCGAGCGCGATGGCGATGACGCCGGCGATCGCGCGCCGTAAAAAAGCGGGCCGCTCCGATAGAGCGGCCCGCCGATCGCACTTCAACCGGGAGATATTACGTTAGAAACGGAATCCGACTGCCAGGCGCATTGTCCGGCCGCCCGGGTCGGCGCCGGAGAACGCGAGCGGATAGGTCGGGATGTTGCTCAGGAACGCATTCGCCTGCGTGTTGCCCGTCCCCTTGCCGAAGTTCGCGCCCTGTGTGAAGTTCGTCGCCAGCCCGAGGCTGTCTACGCCCGCCGCGCGGTTCTGGCTGACGGTGGTATTCCAGGCGATGAGCTTCCGGTTGTCGAAGATGTTGAACAGGTCCAGCTTCACCCACGGCCGGAGCGCTTTGAAGACCGGGACGTTGTAGTTGACCGACAGGCTCACGATGCCGTATCCGGCAAAGTCCCCTGTCCCGCGGTCGCCGAAGTAGACCGTCTGAACACCCGGAGAATCCGGATAGCCGGCTCGGTTGAGGATGGCGTTCTGAATCGCGGTGAGCGGCTGATTGCGAGCCACATACGTGAACGCGCGCGCGGAGTTCCAGTTCCAGAGACCGGAGAACGACAGGTCGCCGGCCTTCCCCATCCCCAGGTTGTAGACTGTCCACGCGTTCAATCGGGAGCGCTGGAAATTCTGCAGCCGGCCGTCGGGGAAGCTCCGATCGGCGGTGAGAATCTCCGGGTAGTTGCCGATCTGCGTCGTCGAACCGGGCGTGTTGGTGCCTTCACCCTCGTAGTTGCCCTCGTTCTTGAGTTGAAGCGTGTATTGCCCGTTGACCGTCCACCGGTTCGAAACGTTGTAGCGGCTCTGGAACACCATGCCCTGGTATTCGCGGTTCGCCTGGTCGGTGTTGTCGTAGATGATGTTCGTGAACGTTCCGGCATCGACGCCCTGCACGACGACGTCGGTGAAACCGCCTGCAACCGTCTGAAAGTCCTCGATGAGACTCGTCGTCTTGCGGAAGACGTAGGCGACCTCGGCGTATCCGCGCTGCGCAAACAGGTTCGAGCCGTACGACGCCGAGAACTCGTGGACGAGCGGCGATTTCATGCCTGGCGCGATGAACACGTTCTGCAGCGGATCGGACGCGACCGAATTCGCCGAGCTGACCGGGTAGTTCGCCACCGTGATGCCAGGCGTGAACGCATAACCCTGACCTGCCGGTCCACGATAGGTGGATTGAATGAACGCCGGATTGCCGACGGGGCTGTTCGGGGCAATCTGCGCCTCGTTGTAGCGACCCGAATATTGTGCGTAGGTGACGTGAACGACCTGATCGCCGTTGCCAGTCAGGTTGTACGACAGACCCAGACGCGGCACGATGCGACTGCTGTTGATGCTTTCGATGTCGCCGGTCGAGACCGCTTTCACGTGCTCGAAGCGCGCTCCGAGATCGGCCGACAGCCGACCGCTGACCACCCAATGGTCCTGCACGAACAGCGAGTTGTTGTCGACGTTCAGCACGGCGCCCTTCACGGCCGGGAAGAACTGAATCAGCGACTCCCCCGGCACGAACATCGGGATCGGCTTGCCCGTCGAATCGAGCACCGGGTTGCCCGCCGCATCGGCGACGAAGTCGGACAGGAACACGTACGACGTCGGCGACTGCGAGTTGCCGCCGGTGCGCTGGCTGCGGAACCATTCGTAGCCACTCTTGGTTTCGTGACGGCCTTTCAGATTCCAGTAGGCGGTGACGTTCCCGGTCAGCTGACGGTTGTTCCGCTCTTCCGGATCGTTCGTGTCGAAGTACGGCGCGTTGTAGAGCGCCGTCTGGTTGATGTCGAAGAACGGCGAATCCAGGATGCTGCTCCCCGACGGTCCAGACTGATTGAACGTGTAGCTGCGCTGCGAGTACTGCGCTTCGGCGAGCAGATTGCTCTTGAGCACGCCGCTGTATTTCCCGTAGAACGACTTGTTCGGATTGGACCGCGTGATGAGATCGTGCGGGTCGATGAGAAACGAGGTACTCAACCCTGACGTGTTCGTCCTGGTCTGTGGGTCGTTGAAGAACTCGCCCTGAATCGTGTGACCGGACACCGGTGAACCCGTGACCTTGACGGAGCCGCGCTTGTTGTTGGTTTCCTGGTCGACGACCACGGCGCTGACCGGCAGCGTCAGCGGCGAGGTGTTGGCCTGGTACCGGCCGGAGGTGAAGAACCAGATATGGTCCTTGACGATCGGACCACCGAACGTGCCTTCGTACGAGCGGAGCCCCTGGTTGGGATGGGCGGTGTCGGCCCGATTCTGCTGCACTTCGAACGGAGTGGCCGTCGACCATGCCGGGTTGCTGAAGTTGATGCGGCCACTTCCCTGGAACTTGTTCGACCCGCTCTTGGTCACGGCATTGACGACGCCGCCGCTGAAGCGGCCGTACTCCGCCGAGATGCCTGACGTCAGGACCTGCGTTTCCTCGATCGCGTCCTCGACGAACAGGTTCTGCGGGTTCGCGAACAGGTTGTCGT
>DAIUKO010000006.1:0-62284 GCA_036848175.1 Vicinamibacterales bacterium
CGCGTCCATGGCGCGGCTGCAGTCGGGGACTTCGACGACGACGTAGCCGTTCGGCGCGATCAGGACCTTCAGCGCGTCCATGAATTCGTGCGGCCGGGCCGCGTGCTCGACGATGTGACGCACGAGCAGCAGGTCGGCACGGCCGCGGCGCGCGGCGATCTGATGCGCCGCGTCCGGCGTGAGGCGATCCTGAATCGTCTCGACGCCGAGGCCGGAGTGGGCATCGTTGAGGCCGAGATCCTCGCGGAGATCCAGCCGCCACGTCCGCAGTCCCCTGCGCTCGAGCCGAGCGAGCGTCGTGTCGTCCTTGAAGCTGACCCCGGCCGCCGTGGCGCCCGGCCCGATGCCGGGCAGCGTCATCAGCGTATCGACGAGATCGTCCAGGTGCGCTTCGGGCTCGTTGTACGTCACCCAGTCGAACGGGGGGACGAGCGCGCGCGCCGGAACCGGCGTCTCGATCTGCACGAGCCCGCAGGTTGCGCACTGCTGGAGCGCGATCGGAAACCGCTCCTCCTTCTCGTCCGGCGTCCGCAGGAACCGGTTCGCGATCGGCTGCGGCCCGATGTCGATCAGCGGTTCGAGCTTGTCGCTCGCGCACAGCAGACAGCGTCGCGTCATGCGCGCGCCTCCGGCGCCGCGATCGCCGCCGCCACCCGCCGGATGCCGTCGGCGAGCGGTGTGAACGCGAAGCCAGGACACAGCTGCTGCAGCCGTCGCGCATCGAACCGGTGATCGACCTTCTCCTTCGTCCGCGCCCGCGTCTGAACGAGCGGGTCGCGGCCGACGACCGCCGCGATTTCCGCGAGCGCCTCGACGTAGGTGTAGCTCGTGCCGCTGACAACGTTGAGCACGCCGCTCGCCTCGCCGAGCGTCAGCCTCACGGTGAGCGCCACCACGTCGTCGACGAAGAGGAACTCACGAAGCTCAGAGCCGTCTCCCCACAACGTGATCGGCGAGTTGTCGATCGCCTTGCCCAGGAATCCGGACGGACCGTAGTAATAGCCGGGTTCGTGCGGCCCGTAGACGAGCGCGGGACGCAGCATCAGGAGCGACGTGTCCGGAAGCGCCGCGACCGTACGCGCGAGCAGCCGTTCTGCCGTGAACTTGCCGATGCCGTAGAACGACGTCGGCTGCACGGCGGTCGCTTCGCTGATGACGCCGTGCTGAACGTCCTCGCCGTAGACGGCGGCGGAACTGAAGAACACGACACGCCGCAGCGGACGCGCGGCCAGCGCGCCGCAGACGTTCAACACGATCGCGAGGTTCTGCTGAAAAATCTCCGCCGTGTCGCCGAGCTGTTTCTTGATCGCCGAGCAGACGATCAACGCCGCGTCGGCGTCGACGAGATCGGCAAGCGCCTGCGATGCACCGGGCGTCGTCAAATCGAGCGTCGGCGCCGAGCGGCCGACGATCGGCACGCCGGGCGCGGCGGCCCGAAACGCCGGCGCCAGCCGGCTGCCGATGTATCCCGTGTGCCCGAGCAGCACGATGCGGCTGAACGCCGGCTGCGCCATCAGCTTCGCGCCCCGACGCACAGCGCGAACAGGTAGTGCGCCAGCTTGTGGAAGCCGGTGTGCACGACTTCGTCGTTCATCGAGAAGATGAACACCTCGTGGAAGTGCCGCTGCATGACCCGCTTCAGATCCGGCGCCGACTTGCAGTTGACGTGCCCCTCTTTACTGCCTGACGACGCGTAAGGCTGCGACTCCAACGACGGCATCCCGACGATGGCAACGCCCGGGCGCACGAGCGACTCCGCGACGTTGTGGATGAATCGATCTTCGTCGCTCTCGACGATGTGCTCGAGCACGTCGAGCGCGTAGGCGGCGTCGAACGGCGGGACGATCGGCCCGGCGAGCATGTCGTGCACGCGGCACTCGAATCCCCACGGCTCCTCCATCGCCTCGTTCGCGTCGCGGACGAACACGGGATCGATGTCGATCCCCACGAGCGTCTCGACCTCCTGCTTCACGACGCGGCTCGCCCACGCGTCGCCGACGCCGACTTCGAGGACGCGTTTCTTCCCGCTCAGCATCTTGGCGACGAACTTGTAGCGCGCGAGCACGATGCCGAGCCGCTTCGGATCGGCGTGCCACGCCGCGTTCGCGCGCAGACCGAGACGGGTGAAGCCTTTCGCATCGCGCAGCGCCACGTGCGCCTGGTACTGCGGCTCGTATGTCTTGTCCGACATCGCTCAGTCCATCTTCAACAAGACACGGCCGGCTTCGCCGCGCCGCACCGTGGCGATCGCCTCGTTCACCTGGTCGAGGGGGAACTCGTGGGTGACAAGGCCGTCGAGGCTCATTTTGCCGGCGCCGATCAGGCGGATGTAGCGCGGGATGTCGACGTGCGGCTCGGCGCCGCCGCCGTGCGATCCGGTCAGCACCTTCTTGAAATGCAGCGGCAGCGAGTAGATGGAGATGTTGTCGCCTTTGCGCGGCACGCCGACGAGGATGGTCTTGCCGTCCGCGTGCGTCAGCTCGTAGGCCAGCTCGATCACCCGCGCCCGCCCGGTCGTGTCGACGACAACGTCGGCGCCGGCCGCGCCCACCACGTCGCGGATCTCGCGCGCGAGATCCGCGCTCGTCTCCGCATTGAACACGTGCGTCGCGCCGAACCGCTTCGCCCAGTCGAGCTTCGAGTCGACGAGATCGACGGCGACGATCGGATGCGCCGAGACCATCGCCGCCGACTGGACGATGTTCACGCCGACGCCGCCGACGCCGAAGACCACGACCGACTGGCCGACCTCGACCGCCGCGTCGCGGTTCACCACGCCCATCGCCGTCGTCACGGCGCAGCCGAACAGCGGCGCCGTCCGCAGATCGAAGTCGGCCGGAATCGGGGTCACGCGGTTCTCCGACACCACCGCCTGGTCGTTGAACGTCGTCACCCATCCGGCGTTGACGCGCGTGCCGTTCCACCGATAGGAGGGCGGATCGCACTGCAGACCGGCGCCCGGCCGCCAGTGCATCACGACGCGGTCGCCCTTCTTGACGCTGCGGACACCAGGTCCGACGTCGAGCACCGTTCCCGATCCTTCGTGCCCGAGCAGATGCGGCAGAAACCTGTCAGGACCCTTGGCCCCTTCGATCTCGTTGATCTGGGCGCCGCAGATGCCGCTGTAGTGGACGCGCACGAGCACCTGGCCGAACGACAGCGGATCGGGCGGATCGAGATCCGCAACGACGAGCGGCGCGTTGAGCTCGGTGAGAATGGCGGCTTTCATTCGAAGTAGATGAACTCGTAGTCGCCGGTGTAGCCGAAGTGGCGGTAGAGCCAGATCCACTCGGCGGTGTCGAAGAACGCTTCCGCCGTCAGCGCCCAGCACTGCAGATTGAACTGCTCGAGCTCGTTCCGGTAGCTCTCGACCATGACGTATTTCTGCTTGCCGACGCGCTCGATCTCGCGAATCGCCGTCTCCAGCTCGAACACGCGCAGATTGTGCAGCGCGCCGAACGAGATCACGAGATCGAAGTGCTTGTCGCCCCATGGGTACGGATCCTGAGCGCGGTAGGAGAACAGATACGGCCGGATCGCTTCGGGCGCGTCGGCGAGACCGTGTTGCGAGATGTCGAATCCGGTGACCTCGGCATCGGGCAGGAGCAGCTTCAGCTCGTGGAGGAGATGCGCCTTGCCGCAGCCGACGTCGAGAATCCGCGCGCTCGCTCCGAGCTCGTAGTGATCGATCAGGTGCTGGGCGACGACCTTCCAGCGCCCGTCGTAGCGATACCCGCCGTAGCCGTATCGACGATCGCCATCCCAGTAGTCGAACTCGTATTCCTTCGCCTTCAGCATGCAGTGAACCTTGTCGTCGACCATCCGGGCGAGGTAGTCGCGCTTGGTTCGCTTGTGCAGCGGCGTCACCACATTCAGCAGTTGTCCCATATCCTCAGTTCGTTCGAGCTGGCCGGTTCGCCAGCAGTTCCCGCGCGACCGCGGACGCTCGCTCCGCCGTGATCCCGTACTTCGCCATCATCGACGCCTGCGATCCGTAGCCGTGCGGGAACAGATCCGGAATGCCGAGACGCTTGAAGCGCTTCGACGGCTCGAAACCGGCTTCGGCGAGGATCTCGGCGGCGGCGCCGCCGAGTCCGCCGACCACGCTGTGCTCTTCGATCGAGACGATGGCGTCGACGCGGCGCGCGAAGCTCAGGAACGTCTCGACGTCAAACGGCTTCACCGTGGGCATGTGAAGAACAGCGGCATCGATGCCATCGCTTTTCAACGAGGCGGCGGCCTCGAGCGCAATCTTCAGCGTGATCCCGGTGGTCAGCATGAGCACGTCGTCGCCGGTCAGCATCGGGATCGCGCGGCCGATGCTGAATGGATGCGCGTCGCTCGAGACGATCGGATCGCCGCCTTTTCCGAGGCGGATGTAGATCGGACCGTGATGATCGACCGTCCGCGGCATCAGCCGCGCCATCTCGTCGGCGTCGCACGGCGCGACGACGGTCATGTTCGGCACCGCGCGCATGATCGCGATGTCGTCGATCGCGAGGTGCGTCGGACCGAGCGGCGCGTAGACGACGCCGCCGCCGTTGGCGATGAGTCGGACGTTCACGTTGTGCAGGCCGAGATCGAGGACGACCTGCTCGAAGCACCGCCGCGTCAGAAACGTCGCGATCGTGTTGACGTAGACGATCTTGCCTTCGAGCGCCAGCCCGGCGGCCAGACCGACGATGTTCGCTTCGCTGACGCCTTCCATGAAGAAGCGCTCCGGCATCTCCTTGCGGAAGTTGTCGAGGGTGCCGACGCCGAGGTCGGAGCCGATGAAGAAGATGCGCGTGTCCTGCTTCGCGAGCTCGTAGACCATGTCGAGGGACTTCTTGCGCATCAGCGCGCCTCCAGCGCGGCGATCAATCGCTCGGCATCCTGCGCGGTCACTTTGTTCTGATGGTGCCAGGCCATGTTGTTCTCGGCAAACGCGACCCCCTTGCCTTTGACCGTGTGGCAGACGATCGCCGACGGCTTCGAGGGGTCGAGCGGGACGCGGGCCAGCACCTCGCGAAGCTCGCCGACATCGTGGCCGTTCACGTCGACCGCGGCGAAGCCGAACGCACGCCATTTGTCGGCGAGCGGCTCGAGATTCTGCACGTCGGCCGTCGCGCCGTACGACTGATGCTTGTTGTAGTCGGTGAGGACCACGAGGTTGTTCAGGCGATGCTTGCCGGCCGACAGTGCCGCTTCCCAGATCGATCCCTCGTTCGACTCGCCATCGCCGATGACAACGAAGGTGCGGTATGACGCGCGCTCGTAGCGGGCGTTCAACGCGAAGCCGAGCGCGATCGACAGTCCGTGTCCGAGGCTGCCGGTGGACGCCTCGACGCCGGGAATATGGTGCTCGGGATGACCGCCGAGGAGCCCGTCGCTCTTGCAGAATTTCCAGAGCTCCGCCTCGGGGAAGAAGCCCTTGTCGGCGAGGATCGCGTAGAGCGCGAGGCAGCCGTGCCCCTTGCTGAGCAGGAATCGGTCGCGCTCGGGCCATCGCGGGTTCTTCGCGTCGTAGGTCATCACGTCGTCGTAGAGCACGCGCAGGATCTCGACGAGCGAGAACGCGGCGCCGACGTGCCCGCGCTGGCCGGCCTCGAGCGTCCGGATGATCGTCCGGCGGAGCGCCTTCGAGCGCGCATCGAGCGGAATTGTCAGAGGATCGGTCATGTCAGGACAGAAATGCGTTGTCGGCGTACGCGCCGGCCAGGCCGGCGACGAACGTGCGCGCTTTCGCGAACTGCGTCGTTCGCCGATCGCCGTCGGACTGCGACGCGCGCTCGGGGAGAAAATCGTTCAACAGAATCGCCGTCCACTTGAGGCCGAACAGGGGATACACGACGCGGGCTCGCGCGGGGAGCGAGCGCACATCGGCAAACGCCGCGAGTGCCCGCTCGGCGAACCGATGCTTCAGCCGATCGTCGAGCGCCATGCCGGGGTGAAGCAGGTAGTCGACGATCGTCTTCGCCGGATCGTCCCAGCCGAAGTACTCGAAGTCGACGAAGGCCAGCGATCCATCGGGCCGGCGGATGACGTTGTGAAAGCCGAAGTCGGACGGGCTCAGCGTTCGCGCCTCTCGATCGATCGGATCGTCGAAGCCAATCCCGCACGACCCGGCCGTTCGGGCGCACCATTCGACGATTTCATCTCTGAGCGGCGCGAAGGTGGCATCGATCCAGTCATGGAGCCGTCGGGCGACATCATCGCCTGCTGACGTCGCGCTCCGCAGGCGAGCGACGCGCTGATCCACGCTCGCCACGATCTCGCCGAGCGTGAAGCACGCCTCGGAAGCCGGCCGCACGGCTTCGCTTCCCCTCGCGCCGCGCAGCTGCCTGAGCGCGGCAAGAAAGGCGACCGACGCGTCGACGTCCTCCGCGGTGGCGGCGCCCGGCGACACCGGTTCCCCGGCAATGAATTCGTAGATGGCGCACTCGCGATCGGGAGCGACGGCAATCGGGCGAGGAACCGAGCGCATGCCATTCTGCCACAGAAACTTCAGCGTCCCGAACTCGGTGCCGAGCCGATCGCGAACGTCGCCGGCGTCGCGGCGGTAGAACTTCACGACGACCTGCGCAGGCTCGTGGCGCACGCCGTCGCCGAGCTCGACACGAAACACACGACTGTTTCGGCCCGTGCCGATCGGCGCCGACGCGGCGACGTCACGGCTGAGCGCGGTGCGACAGATCGCCTGCAGGTCAGGCGCGATGGTCGAAGAAATATTCACGAACGTCTTCCCAGCTGCGCATCACGCGCACCGAGGCGGTTGAGACGATCGACGGACCCGGCGCGTAGAGAATCCGGTGCACGGAAGGCGGAAAAGCCGGCTCGAGAAACACTTCCTCGAGGTCGTCGATGAAATGCGAGCAGCCGATGGCGGCGATGCGCGCGATCTTGCCGGCGCGCGTCGACTCGAAAAACACGTCGTCTGTACCGAGGTTCAGTCCGTCGCGGTCGAAGAAGCGGCGCGCCGCCATCCAGTCGAGGGCCGCGGTTCGCAGGTTCGTGCGCGTCCGATCGTAGTTGGCGTATTCGGTCTTGTGGCTCACGATGCGCACGGCGAATCCGGCCTCGCGGCACCAACGAATGAAGTCTTCGGCGCCGTCGGTCGCCCGCGCCTGAGACATCAGCGGACCGTAGACGAGCGCCTGCAGCTCCTGCCACGCGATCTCGCCGCCGGGCAGCATGCGAACGCGGTCGCGGACCGCGCGCTTGGTTTTCGCCACCGCTTCGGCGCCGTCGCCGATCAGCCCGTGATCGACGGCCGCGCGGTACATCAAATCGTCATAGCTGACGATCGTGTTGTCGAAGTCGATGCCGATCGTGATGCTCACATCGGTCGGGGCGCTGCGGCGGCGCCGTGGCCGTCGGCGACATCGGGCGGTTGCGTCGGCAGACCGAGGATCGTGCGCCAGGCGTCGAGCGCGCGGGCGAAATGGAGCGTCGAGCGGTTGGCGATATAGCAGCGGCCATCGGCGACGCGAACCTGACCGATTGAGGTCAGCCGCTCGAGCCGCGCCGCGATCATCCGCTCGGCGCTGTAGCGATCGAGGAGATCATCGAGGTTTACGCCGCCCGACCACGCGAGCTCCAGCAAGAGGTGCATATGGAGCGACGTTTCGGCGATGTTCACGACGTCGACGTACAGGATGGCCATGCCGGCGTAGACCGCCGCGAGATACGCGAAGCCGCACAGCGACACATCGAGAAACCAGGCGGCCGCTGCCACGGGCACGAACGCACACAGCAGCGCGACGAAAGCCGATGAATGCGCCGTCGGTTTCGCAGCGGCGCGGTCGAGCAGGCGGAACGCGATCGCATGCGCGACGAACATCAGCAGCGGCGACGCGATCAGGATCAGCAGGAGCGGCCCGAGCCAGGACATCTAGTGGACCGTTTGACCTGAAGCAGGACCAGCCACAACAAGCGTTGGACCGCGATTTCCGGGCCGTTCCAACGGAACGGCCCGCTTTACGTTTCGAGGAGACACTCCGCTAACCGCCCTCCCCATCGCGGAGGCCGACGGCATGGCGATACAGAAGCACCATCCGCGTCATCGTCACACCGCGAGGCCCCAGCTGCAGCCGGGCGCCGTTCTGCCGCACGAGGCCGGCGGCCGCCAGGTTGTCGATGCGGTCGCTGGTCAGCGCGCCGGCGAGAAACGGCAGCCGGAGCGACGATGCGGGAATGCCGGCCGGCGTGCGATCCAGCAGCTTCAACAGCTCGATCGACGGGCTGAACGCCGACACGAGCGTGTAGCCAACCACGTAGACGGCCGCGAACGTTCCGTGCAGCAGAAGCACCGCCGCCCACTCCAGCGGCGCCGGCACGATGAGCCATGCCACGGCGGCGCCGACCGGGCCGAAGATCACGACCAGCGTCGGAAGCCATCCGCCGTACGACGCGGGACGACGAATCCGCCAGGCGATCGCGTGCAGCGCCAGGCACAGGACGAACACCGCGAAACTGTCGATGACGAGCGCGCACATCTACTTGAGATCGAGCGCCTGCATCGTCTTGATGTTGTAGTAGCGGATGTCCGTCATCGGATTCGGAATCCGGCCCGCGTCGAAGCTCTCGACGAGCCCGCGCACAGCGTCTTCGATCGTGCGCGCCGGCGCGAAGCCGAGCTCGCGGCGGATCTTGTCGGAGGAGATGTGATAGGACCGGTTGTCGTCGCTCGGCGTCGTGACGATCTCGGTCGACCGTCCGACCACCGATCGAATCGTCTCCGCGAGCTGCGTCACCGTGTGGTTCTCGTAGCCGGCGTTGAACGTCTGGCCGGCAACCTGCTCGGCCGGCGCGTCGAGCACGCGTAGATAGACGTCGGCCATGTCGGCGATGTGGATGTTCGGCCGCTTCTGGCTCCCGCCGAACACGGTGATGCGGCGCGCGTTCACCGCGTAGTTGGTCAGGATGTTCACGGTCAGGTCGAGCCGCAGCCGCGGCGAGTAGCCGCAGACGGTCGCCGGCCTCAGCACGACGGTCGTGAAGCCGGGCGACTGCTCCTTCAGCAGCACCTCTTCACAGAGCGCCTTGTACTTCGAGTAGTCGGTCAGCGGCTCGAGCGCGAGCTTTTCAGTGACGCTTTCCTCTGACTTCACGCCGTAGACGCTCGATGAAGAGGCGTAGATGAATCGCTGGACGCCGCTGTCCTTCGCGACGGCGACGAGGTCGAAAAACGCATCGTAGTTGATCGACTTGCCGAGCTCGGGATTCAACTCGAAGCTCGGATCGTTGGAGATGCAGGCGAGGTGAACGACGGCGTCGCAGCCCGGCATCACGCGTTCGAGCAGACGACGATCGCGGATGTCGCCCTTGACCTGCTCGAGTGCCGGACGATCGGCCACGCTCTTCAGGACGTCGTCGCCGTACAGGTAGAGATCGAGCACGCGAACCTGATAGCCGCGGTCGAGGAGTTGCGGAACGAGGATGGCGCCGACATAGCCGGCGCCGCCGGTGACGAGAACTCTCTTCAGTAAGGTCATGCGTTTCAGGTCGCGCGGGTGTTCAGCCCTGATCGCGCCGGTAAAGACGTTTCTCCGGCGGCTGATACCACTCGTCAAGCGAAGCCGGCACGCGTGCGTTGTAGCCAAGCAGCTGACGAAGCTCCGGCGCCAGCGAGTCACCGCGCTCGTAGCCGAGCGCGCGCGGATAGTCCAGCTGCTGTTTCACGAACGGTCGTGTGAAGGCCAGGGTCAGCGCGCGACGCGATCGGTCGGTGCGGTTGACGCCCGCCGCGTGCCACAGATTGGAGTTGAACACGACCACCGAGCCCGCGGATCCGGTCGCGCGCGCCGCATCGCGGAAGAACGCATCGTCGGTCGGCGGCGTCGCCAGCCGATGCGATCCGTTCAGGAAGTAGGTCGCGCCGTTCTCCTCCGTGAAGTCGTCGAGCATGACCAGCAGCTGCACCATCAGGTGGAGATCGTCCGAGAACGTCCGCTGATCGCGATGCACGCGGCCGACGTACGAGACGTTGGTCGGAAGGTTGAGGACGCCGCCGAAGGTATTGAGGATGTAGGGGCCGTCGAAATACCGTTCGAGCAGCGCACGCCCCGGAAGCCAGGCGAGCAGCTCGAGAAACGCGCCGCCGGCGCACGGCAGGTGATGCACCGTCCCGTCAGCGCCATCACCGACGCCGTTTCGCAGCTGGATGGCGCGCTGCTGCGCGTACGCCGCTTCGAGCTCGCGTGCGAGACGATCGACGAAATCTCGCGGCAGCGCAGACGGCAGCAGCGTCCAGCCGCGTTCACAGAGCGCGCGCTCGTGCGCGCTATCGAACGCCGGCTGCGACAAGCGCCTCCGAGATCGTGTTCGTCACCAGCTCGATGTCCGCCTCGCTCATCGTCGCCCACAGCGGCAGGCGCAGCAGCCGATCGGCGGTGCGCTCGGTGACCGGCAATGCGCCGGCCGTCCGCGTGTACTTGCGGCCGGCCGGCGACGAGTGGAGCGGCACGTAGTGGAAGACCGCGTCGATGCCGGCACGCCGTAAAAACGCCTGCACCGCGGAACGGTGCGAGAGGTCGTCGAACAGCAGATAGTAGAGGTGCCCGTTGTGGCCGCATTCGGCTGGCACGATCGGCCGCCGCACCAGGCCCTTGCGCTCCCACTCGGCAAACGCGTCGTGATACGTCGCCCACACCTCGAGCCGCCGATCGGTGATCGCGTGTGCGGCTTCGAGCTGCGCCAGCAGGAAGGCGGCGGTGATTTCGCTCGGCAGATACGACGATCCGATGTCGACCCATGTGTATTTGTCGACTTCGCCGCGATAGAACTGGGTCCGGTTGGTCCCCTTCTCCCAGAGGATTTCGGCGCGGGCCGACCAGCGCGCCTCGTTGACGATCAGCGCGCCGCCTTCGCCGGCGACCACGTTCTTGGTCTCGTGAAAACTCAGGGCCGCGAGATCGCCGAGGCTTCCGAGCGGGCGGCCGCGATACGTGGCGAGCACGCCTTGCGCCGCGTCTTCGACGACGAACAGACCGTGCCGCCGCGCGACCTCGAGAATGCGATCCATCTCGCAGGCGATGCCGGCGTAGTGAACGGCGACGATCGCCTTCGTCTGCGGCGTGATGGCCGCCTCGATCAGCGAATCGTCGATATTGCACGTATCGTGGCGGATGTCGACGAACACCGGCGTCGCACCGCGCAGGACGAAGGCGTTCGCCGTCGACACGAACGTGAACGACGGCATGATCACTTCGTCGCCGGGTCCGACGTCGGTGAGAATCGCGGACATCTCCAGCGCCGCGGTGCACGAATGCGTGAGCAGCGCCTTCCCGACCCTCAGCTGCTCCTCCAGCCAGCGATGGCACTTCGCGGTGAACGGACCGTTGCCGGCGAGATGGTGATTGGCGATCGCATCGCGGACGTATTCCAGCTCGCGGCCGCCGACGAGCGGCCGATTGAACGGAATGATGGCGCGGCGGATTGGTCCGGTCATGCCCAGGCCGAAGGCCGCGGCGACTCGTCGCGCTCCTCGGACGCGGCGAAGACGTTCTTCGTTTCACGGACGACGAAGATCGGCCGGTGCTTCACCTGCTCGAACACACGGCCGATGTAGAGCCCGATGACGCCAAGGCCGATCAGAATCAGGCCGCTGAGAAAGAGCTGGCTGATGGCGAGGCTCGTCCACCCCAGCGCCAACTGACCGACATTGCTGGTGAAGTAGTGGACGATCAGCCACACCCCGAGCACGAACGAAAAGAGCGACAGCACGGTGCCGACGTAAATCGACAGATGCAGCGGCTTCTCCGAGTAGGTCAGCGCGATGGTCAAGGCGTGACCGAGCAGGCGCCACGTCGTGTACGAGCTCTTCCCGCCTGGCCGTTCGTGGTGCTCCACGTCCACGTAGCCGCGCGAGAATCCAAGCCACTGCAGCACGACGACGTAGCCGCGGCGGTAGTCGCCGAAGTGGAGAAACGCCTCCACCACCTTGCGCGAGACGATTGAATACGATCCGATCTTCGGGTCGTAATCGATGTCCGCCAGCCAGCGGAACAAGGCGTAGTAGGTCCGCGCCGTCAGATTCTTCCACCAGCTGTATCGCCGCACCCGTCGGCGCGCGAAGACGATGTCGAAGCCGTCGCGGCACTTCGCGTAGAGATCGGGGATATGCGCCGGATCGTCCTGCAGGTCGCAGTCGAGGACGACCACGTAGTCGCCGCGCGCGTGATGCAGCGCGGCAGTGATCGCCGGATGCTGGCCGAAATTCCGGCTGAGTCGAACGCCTTTGACGCGCGGATTGCGATCGCACTCGCGCGCGATTGCCGTCCACGAATCGTCCGGGCTGCCGTCTTCGACGAGCAGCACCTCGTAGTTGTCGGTGATGCGCCGCGCCGCGGCGCAGATGCGATTCACGAGCTCGCCGACGAGCGGCGCGGTCCCGTAGACGGGACTCGCGATCGAGAGCAATGGACGCTCCGGTTCGCTCATCGCGTCAGCACCGCGAGGCCCAGGCCGTCGCGGCCGTAGTGATTGCCGCAATAGAGCATGTAGAGCGCGTCCTTCCACCGAAAGACGTGGCTATAGCAGATCGATTCGCTGTCCCAGCCGCTCGCCGAGACGTCGATGCCGGCCAGATCGTCGCGGCGGATCCAGTCGATGCCGTTCTCGGACCAGGCGTAGCCGATGCGGTACGCCTCGCCGCGATGGCTGAACCACATGTGATAGACGCCGTCGTCGAACAACACCGACGGCCGGCTGATCGAATACTCCGACGGTGACGCCGCGTCGATACACACGCGGTTGGGCCGCGTCCAGTGGATCCCGTCCGACGATTCCGCGAACTTGATGACGTAGACGTGCTTCGGATCGGCGGCGGTTCGACCCCAGCGCCGAAACGAGGTGTACCACATCCGCCATCGATCCGCCCTGTGCATCACCGCCGTCGAACCGATTGAGAGAAAATCGTCGTCGGTCCGCTCGAGAATCGGCGCCCGCGACCACCGCTGCCACGCGCCGCCGCCGTTTCGCACCGCGAGGCCGACGTGATTCTGGAACGGCGTGAGGACCGATGGCATCCACCCGACGTAATACATGAACTCCACGCCGCCAGCGGTGACGATCCAGGGATACGAGACGCCGTTCTCGTCGAACGCGCCCAGCTCACCGATGTCGAACACCGGCGCCGCCGAGATCGCAACCGGTGTCGCCGGCCGATCGGGATCGATCGTGATCGTGCCGATGCGCGAACGATTCTGCGAATCGCGTCCGGTCACGTAGATCTCAACGACGCCTGCGTCGTCGCGCGGCACGGCGAACGATGGGCCGGTGTAGGTCGCCATCCATTCGCGCGCGGCGTCGGGCTCGAGGATCCGGCCGAGCTTCTTCCACCCGCCTCTGGCATTGCGCATCAGCCTCGACGCCGCTCGGACGCGACCGGGCTCGCGTCGAGCGCGTGCGCGATGATCCCGCGGACGTAGTCCACGCGCTCACGGTCGGCGGCATCGAGCGGTTCGTGCTTGAATCGTCCTCGACCGTCGGCGACGCCGAAGATCATCGTCGGCCGTCGAATGTCGTCGACGATCACCGCTCCCGACGGCGCCAGGAGACCGCCGGCGACGACGTCCACGTCGCGGAGACGGACACGCCCCATGTGCTGCGTCACCATGTTGTCGGTTTCGAGCATCCGGACGATTCCACTCGAAATCCCGGCGCGGTTGTCGAGCCGATAGAGCGAGAATCCACGCGTGCGCGCCAGATCGGCGGCGTCGGCGGTGAGATTCCCGATGCCGAGGTCGTAGATCGACGCACCTGGCGGCAGCCGCCCGACGAGCGAGGCGTCGACGCTTTCCCGCTTCTGCGACGTGCCGAGGACGATCGACGCGTCGAGGCGCGACGCGCGGGGATCGGCCTCGACCATCGACGCCCCGATTCGTGGAAGGACCGATGCGAACGTGTCCGCAAGCGGACCGTCGCCGCACAGGACGACGCGTTTGTCGCTGAGCCCGTGTTCCAGCCGCTGGACCATGTCGAGCGCGGAGTCGAACCACACCTGGTTGTCGCTGAAGAACAGCAGACGTTCTGGCGCGACCGACGACCGCGCCGTCCTCACGATCGCCGCCGATTCGGGCAGCTTGCGATCGCAGTCGACGGCGATCCAATTGAACGGCCCGGCCGCGTCGAGAACCGACTCCAGATCGCGCGCGGCGCCGAGCTCGACGAAGGCCAGGACGTTGGCGATGCTCTCGCGGACCGGCGGAAACGAGACGCCGGAGTCGGCCGGCACCGGAAACTGCTGCACGACCAGCACCGTCGCCTTGTTCGTCCGCGCGGCGAGGCTGGCCACGTCGTCGAATCGTGCTCGCAGCGCCGCGGCCTGCTCGGCCGGCCACATGAACGTCAGCTCCAGGTCTTGTGAAAGAACTTCGGAAAATGAATCTCGACGCGGCCGTTCTGCTTCAACTGCGCGGCGACTTCTTCGACGAGCGCCTGCGACGGGTTCTCCTTCGCGTAGCGGCTGACTTCGAGAATCAGATCCTGATAGGGCACGCCGTACGCGGCGGCGACGTCCTGCACGCGCTTGGTGAATCCGCTGTGAAACAGCGCGAAGCCGTAGATCAGCTCGAGCTCGTTGGCGCCTTTCAATCGCGTCGGCTTGGGGCTCACGAAGCGCTCGGCGATTTTCGCGACATCGAGCGGACTGATCCCTGTCGGGTAGCCCGCCTTCTCGAGAATCACGAGCATCGTTTCGGTCTGCGCATTGCCGCCGCCCCGTCCCATGCCGAGCAGCGTCGTGTCGATGACCGTCGCCCCCGCCTCGACCGCCGCGAGGCTGTTCGCGTTTGCGAGCAGCAGGTTGTTGTGGCCATGAAATCCGACAGCGGCGTGAAGACCGGCTTTCAGCACTTCGACGTACGCCGCCACCTGGTTCGGCAGCATCCCACCCGCGCTGTCGACGACGGTCACCGCGGTCGCGCCGCGGTCGACAATCGGTATGGCACGGTGCAGCAGCTCGAACGGCGCCGCCGCGTACGACTTCATGAAGTTGTAGAACACTTCGAAGCCGAGCGACGAGGCGAGCTCGACGAATGCCCACGCCGACTCGCTCTTCGACACGTCGGTGCCGACGCGGACGAAGTCGCCGCCGCCGTCGCGAAAGCGCCGCAGGTCGTCGGCCTCTCCGACGCCAGGAATGAAGAACGCGCCGATGCGCGCGCGACCCTTCGCCGCGGATGCGAGCGCCGCCATCTCGTCGTCCGAGCAGCGCGCCGGCGTCGACGTCTTCGAGGCGCCGAGACCGAGTCCGTGGCCGATCTCGATGTACTCGAAGCCGGCGTTCGCGAGCCCGCGTACGATTTCGGTGATCTCGTCCGGCGGCCATTGGAAATCGATCGCGTATCCGCCGTCTCGAATCGTGCACTCGAGAATCTTCATCGGGCCGCTTCGCTCCGCTCGAGCGGCGCGACGGGCGCGACGTCGCGCGCATGCTCGTAGTCGAGCCTGATCGATCCGCGGACCTCCGCGAGCGTGCGCTGAACAGCCTCGCGATCCGCTCCCCACGCCAGCACGTGACCCGGACGGCTGCGGCCATCGCGCACCTCGTCGATCGTGTCGCCGGGCACGCGCTCCACGCAGACGTCGATGACGCCGGGCAGCCGCTTTGCCGTGTCGACGCCTCTGACGGCGACGATGCGGCCGCGAGGAAACATCAGAAAGTGCAGGGCGCCGTCGAGCGCGCGCGACGGCTGAATCCGCGTCGTCAACCCGAACGCCTGGCGGATGACCGCGCGGACCACGTCGACGCCGGTCAGCACCGGCATCAGGTGCGTCGCCACCTTGCTGCCGCAGCCGCGGACTGCGAACTCGATCAGGTAGACCGTTTGCGTGTCACGAGAGACGAGAAACTCGATGTGAAGGATCCCGTTGACGACCTCGAACCCGCCGGCGATCCGTCGCACGAGCGTATCGATGTCGCGACGAATCGATTGGTTGTACGCACCTGGGTAGCGCAGCTCGAGGTCGTAGCGATCGGGGAGCGGCGACTTCGTCTTGTCGCAGACGCCGAGAATGCTCACCTCGCCGTTCTGCACGAGCGCTTCGATCGATCCTTCGTCGCCGACGAGAAACTGCTCGACGAGCGCCTCCCCGCAGCGCGACGCGGCAATCGCCGACGCGGCGGCCGGCGCCACGTCCGACAGCCGCTCGACCCAGCGCACGGCCCGGCTCGAACAGTTGTCCACCGGCTTGACGATGACCGGCAGCGAACGTCGATCGACCGCTTGCCGCGCCTCGTTCGCGGAGCGCACGCGGCGATACCAGGGACAGGCAATGCCGAGCCGTTCGCTTCGCTGCCGCATCAGGAACTTGTTCGTCGCATGCGCGGCGAGCGTGGTCGAGTGGCCGGGAAGGCCGAGCTGCTCGACGACGAAGGCTGCGGTTGGCACACCGATGTCGGCGGAGGTCAGCACGCCGTCGACGCGGGCGCGGCGGGCCAACGCCAGCGTCGCTTCGCGATCCTTCAAATCGATCGCTTCGAAATGATCGGCGTCTGCGGCCGCGTTCGCATCGGCCGACCAGTCGGTGACCCACGTCTCGAGCCCCAGCGCACGCGCGCGCCGCACGTATTCGAGCTGCCACAAGCCGCCGCCGAGAATGAGCAGCCGCTTGCCGGCAAGCTCCGGATCGCGGTCCGTCGACAGCTTCACGGGATTGACGTCAATCGCCATCACGCCGGTGAGCCGGTGGTGATCGGAAACATCCGGTCGAGATTTCGATGCGCGATGTTGGCCCATTTCTCCGGCGCCAGACCATCGGCGAGCTGTTCCGCGCGGTGAAATGTCTCGGCGGGCGTGTACTCGGGCATGTCCGATCCAATGACGATCCGCTGATCGAGCCGTCCCATCACCCAGCGCAGGTCCGCATCGAGGGAGCTGCCCGCGTAGCGAAGCAGCGTGAACGATAGATCGAGCGTCAGCGCGCCATGCAGCCTGACGACTTCGGCCACGTCGAGCAGTGCCGCGCCGCCGCCGTGCAGCAGCACCATCGACGCGCCCGCGCACCGGTGCGCGATGCTGTCGATGATGTCGGCCGCGTAGCCGGTCGATCGGGACGGTTGGCGGAACAGCGTGTCCAGAAACACGATCAATCCCTGCTCTGCTGACGCGGCGATAGCCCGCAGGCACTGCGCGCCGAGCGGATCGTAGCCGTTCAACCGCGGATGAAGCTTGATCCCGGCGAAGCCGTCGCGCCGCGCGCGCGCAACCTGATCGGCGATGCCGCTCTCGTCTCTGGCGCTCGAGGGATCGATCCCGGCGATCGGGACGAGGCGTCCGTTCGCGGTGCGGGCGCACTGCAGCACGTAGTCATTGTCGACGACACCGGCCAGTCCGACGAGGCAGGCGCGTGAAACGAGGGCACGATCCAGCTCCGCGATCAGCCGCGCGTAGCTCGCATCGTCGCGGCCGTTGATCCACGTCCCGTCGCGGGTTACGTGCACGAGGGAATCGAACCGCGTCACGCCGGCAGGGTCACGGCGTTGCCAATCGCCGTGTTGCCGGCGACGCGGTTCACCGCGAACAACATCATCCAGCGGCCCGCGAACGTCGTCCATTTCATCGGCGCGTCGGGATCGATGGCCGCGACGCCGTGCGGACACGCCGCGTTGAAGTAGACGACGTCGCCGGGCTCGGCGAGATCGTCGATGACCAGGTCGCGTCCGTCGGCCATCTGCACGAACAAGCCGCCAGACTGGAAGTCGACGCCCTTGCGCGTCATCTGCATGATCGGCACCGTCAGCTGGTGGTAGTCCACCGGGTCGGCATGCCGCGCGAGAAAGCCGCCGCCGCGCGGGTACACCTGGAACGCGATGCGGGCGGTGCAGCCGTCCTGCGGCGCGAGACTGAGAAAGCTGTCGGCTGGCAGCCCGCTCAACCGATTCTTCATGTGGTAGATCGGCGCGCACAGCGTGAACAGATCGAACGGGTCCTGATTCCACGGGAAGAACACGAACTGATGGAAACTGCCGGGCACGTAGGCGCGGCTGTCGTTCCGGTTCATCCGATGGAAGTTCGGCGCGCCCGCCTGGATTGGCGCGTAGTTGGGCAGCGATCCGCGGCCGACGCCCTCGAGGTAGCCACGGATCTCCTGCAGCAGCGCCGCGTCGAACTGGCGCCGCGCGATGTAGATGTCGCCGGCGGCGATGTCCGCTCTCACCTGCTGCAGCCGCGCATCATCTGAGAGGAGTGCACCGGCATCGTCGATCCACTGCAGATGCCGGCCGGCCAGCGTGATCGGAGTCGAGGGGCTCATCGGTAGTGCGCGAGGCGCCGTTCGGGATCCATGCTGCGGTCCAGCGATCGCGAGAATTCATCGGCGAGCTCGACGCGGAACACATGAATCCGTCCGAGGTACGTGTGCGGAGAGACGTACGACGTCGCCTCCACGATTCGAATCTCGGGGTCGGTCGTCGGGAACGACTTCACGAAGCGCATGTAGTCGTACAAATCCGAGTAGTCGCCGTCCCAGGTGACGATCCATCGCGGATTGAGAAACACGATCTTCTTGAGATAGGCCAGCGACGAAGGATTCGGGGCGACGGCGCGCTTCGCCGCCAGCGCCGCATCGAACGATGCCGGCCACATCCCGGCGAAGTAGCGCTCGCCGCCGTAGGTGACGACGTGATACGGCGGGCTCAGGTAGGTTCCGAACGGGCTCGGGCAGTAGACGCGGTCGGCGGGTTTGGCGCCGGCCGACAGCATCGCGCCGTTCAGCTCCGCGCGAAATCTGCCGTATTCCGCGAACTTGAACCCGTTGTGCAGTCGCTCGGCGGCAACCGTCGTGTCGTGGGCGGCGATGAACATCGCCACCGCGAGCGCGACCGCGCCGGCCGTCAACGGCGTCGAGTGCTGGACCTCGAACCACGCGCGGACTGGGAATAGCAGCATCGACACCGACAGCGCCAACGCCAGGTACCAAGCCGATCGATAGATGACCGTGTAGCTGCCGACGAAATTCTTCAGGAACAGCCAGTCCATGATGAACGACAGCGCGAACGCGACGGACAGAACGATGACCCCGTGGAGATACACTCGGAGCGTTGGCCACGAGGGCAGCCGATCGCGCATGGCCGCCGCGACGAGGCCGACCATCACACCGGGCAGCGCGTAGGCGAAATGGACGTTGGCAAAGTGCTCCCAGACCGGCTGCGCCGACGACAGCAACTCGCCAACGCGTCCGGCCGCCGCCATCTCGTACCGCTGCGGCCACGCGACGTTGCCGGTCGCCGCGTTGCCGAGCATCTGCACCACGATGTTCCGCCAGTCATCCGTCGCAGCGAAGTATCCGTAGAGAAGCGCCGGGATCGCACAGGGCGCGAGGAACGCAGCGGCATGCCGCACATCGAGCAGGTCACGAAAATGGATGGCCACGAACAGCACGAAAATCGGCAACAGCACGATCGCCGCAGCGGGATGCGTCAACGCGCAGACGATCGCGCCGGCGCTCGCCGCGGCGAGCACGACAGGCCGGTGGTTGCGCCATACGTGCCACTCCAGCAGCATGACCGTGGCGGCGAAGTATCCGAACGCGGCGGTCATTTCCGGCCGGCCCGCGAGCGCGGCGGCAATCACCAACCGATCGGAGACAAACGCCGCGACGAAGACGAGTCCGATCACGAGGTCGCCACGGTAGACCGCGTAAGCCATCGCCGACGCGATCAACAAGGCGAAATGAAAAATGTTGGCCAGCGCGATCGACTCGGAACGTTCACCGTACAGCCGGATCAAGGCGGCGTGAACGGTCGCGTAGTAGTACATCGTGAAGTTGTAGGTGCGGTGCGCGATGTTCAGGCCGGATCCCATCAGCGGCGACCCGAAGTCGCCGGCGCGGACGAGACTGAACGACGGATAGGTGTATTCGTAATCGTCGTGCATGAACAGCGGGACGACGCCAAGGCTGGTGATGCCGCCGAATACGATCACGAAGGACAACAATCCAGCCGCAGTGGCGCGCGCCCTCATACCACGCGGGCATCCGACGCGACGGCCGGCAAGCCGACGCTCTCCCAGACGATCGACGACGGGCGCAGCCGCACTTCGTCGTAAATGCGGCCGACGTATTCGCCGAGGATGCCGAGGAACATCAGCTGCACGCCGCCGAAGAACACGAGCGCGGCCGCGAGAACGAGCCGCGAATCGGCGACGGCGGCGATGCCGATCACCCGAGCCATCAACAGCGCCAGCGATGCCACCGACGTCGCCACGCCGACCCATGCCGCCAGTCGAAGCGGAAACATCGAGAACGAGAGCAGCCCGTCAATCGCCAGTTGCACCAGCTGGCGGAGCGTGAACTTCGGCTCGCCCGCGGCACGATTGGCGCGCGCGTAGGGCACGCCGATCTGTTGAAAGCCGACCCAGGCTCTGAGGCCGCGGAGGAACCGGTTCCGTTCCGGAAGTGCGTTCAGCAGATCCGCGACCTTCCGATCGACGAGGCAAAAATCGCCCGAGTCGAGCGGAATGCGAATCTCGGCGATGTGCGCGAGCAGACGGTAGAACGTATCGTAGGCGAGGCGCTTGGCGCGGCCTTCTTTGCGGTGACACCGGATCGCGTAGACGATCTCGAATCCTTTGCGCCACTCGGCGATGAACGTCGCGATGAGCTCTGGCGGATCCTGGAGATCCGAATCCATGATCACGACCGCCGAACCGGTGGTGTGCTTCAGCCCGGCGGAGATCGCCGCCTGGTGGCCGAAGTTTCGCGACAATCGAAGGCCGCGCCATCGTGGATCCCGTCGATGCTGATCCCGAATCATCTGCCATGTCTCGTCGACCGATCCGTCGTCGACGAGAAGGATCTCCCACGGCATATCCCATGCTGCGGCCGATCGCTCGAGCCGCTCGATGAACAGCGGCAGGACCACCGCTTCGTTGTAGCAGGGTGCGACAACCGACAACGTATCCAGACCGTTACCTGACCACATACAGCTTCAGGTCGTCCAACGCCGCCGCGGACTCGCCGGCAGGATTGCAGTTCGCGACGACGATGTCGAGCGAGGAGGCGCCGGCGAGCCGGCCGGTCACGAGATCCTCGAACGGGCCGGGGCTCTGAAACGATCGGAACCCCAGCCACTTGCCGCCGGCCATGAGACCGATGGTGATACCGCCCTTCCCGACGTACCCGCGAACCGTGAGATGCGCGATGGCGGCGCGGTCGACCGGCACGCGGGCCACCGCATCGTACAGATACGGTCCGTCGCCGGTGAGAATCTCGAGACGTCCCTGCGTCACCGACACCGTGCGAGCGTCGAGCGTGGACCAGTGCAGCGTCGACACGTCGTAGTTCGCAGCGACCCGTCCATTCCGAACGTCGTCGGCGGACGCGGATGCACGCGAGAGCGCGACCACGTCTCGATACACCAGGCCCAGCCACGTCGCGACCGTCACGATCGCGATGCCGATCAACACGCGCCCCACCGATGCCGCCCTACGCGCGCTCAACCGCGTGCGCGCGACGAGCCGGATCTTCTCGTAGACGCGCATGAAGATCTCACCGAACAGCACGGCCCAGACCCGCTCCATCGCATCGACGACGAGACAGAGCATCACGTAGGCGATCAAGAGCGCGAACTTCATTTCGACGGAGCCGCCGTCTTGCGAAAATCGCCGCGGCTGAAATATTTCTCCAGCCACACGTAGAGCACGATGAACATATAGCGCGCGCCCATCTCCTTGATCTGGAGCTTGGCAATCCCGGTGCGGCGGTTGCGCCACGTAATCGGAATCACGGTCCACGAATAGCCACGGACGATCGTCTTCAGCGGCAGCTCGACGGTCAGGTTGAAATGCGGCGACAGGAACGGCCGTAGACCCTCCAGCGTCGTTCTGCGGTAGGCCTTGAACGCGTTCGTCGTGTCGTTCAGTTTCAGACCGAAGAGAATCCGGATGAACCAGTTGAACGCGCGGTTGAGCACGAGCTTCGGGAACGGATAGTCGATCGTGCCGCCGCCGGGCATGAACCGGCTGCCGAAGACCGCGTCGTACCCCTCGTGCAGCTTGTGCCAGTAGCGCACCACGTCGCGGCAGTCATCGGACTCGTCGCCCATGACGATGGCGACCGCGTCGCCTCTGGCCGCGTCGATCCCGCGGACGACGGCACGGCCGAAGCCGTGCGATCCGTTGTTCTTGACGGCGCGCAGCTCGGGAACCGACTGCTGGAGCTCAGTCAGCGCCTCCCACGTTCCATCGCTGCTGCCGTCGTCGACGACGACGATCTCGTGCGGCACGCGGTGGTGCGCCAGCTCGATGTGCAGATGTTGAACGGTGGTCGCGATGGCTGCCTCTTCGTCGCGGGCCGGAATCACGATGCTGAAGCAGCGAAGCGACTCATCGCGCGCAGGCGCGTCAGCCATCGTCAGAACGGTTCCGTGAGCGACAGCCATTCCGGATTCAGTCGGGCGTGGTCGGCGATCTCGTCGAGAACGCCGGCCACGCCGCGCGCTGGACGCCAGCCGAACGTCTCAGTGGCGCGCGCGTGATCCATCGCCAGCCACGGCACGTCGTACTTGCGCGCGCTTCCGTCGGTCCGCACCGTCCGCGGACCGAATCGCCCGGCGCACCACTCGCTCAGCTGCGCCAGCGACATCGCGTTGGCGACGCCGCCGCCGACGTTCCACGTTCCCCCCGCCGCCGATCCCGATGCGATTTGCCGCTCGATCAGCGCGCAGAGATCCGCGGGATGCAGCGCGTCGCGGACCTGGCGACCGGTGCCGTCGAAGCCGAGATACGTGAGCGAGCGACCGGACGCCCAGGCGCGGACCCAGTAGGAAAAAATGCCTTGTTCGGCCGTTCCGAACTGGCCGCCGCCGGCGAGCACGCCGCATCGGTCGATGACGATCGGCAGACCAAATGCCGTTCCATATTCGCGCGCCATGACTTCGGAGGCGACTTTCGTCGCGCCGTACAACGACACGGGCGCCGACGTCGAAAACTCCTCGGCGACTCCCATGGGCGACGCGCCGCATGGCCACGCCGCGGATCGATCGGGCACGAAGGCGTTGCCGTCCACCAGGAGCGGCAGCGTGTTGAGCGAGTTGATGCTGTAGACGCGACTGGTCGACAGCAGCACGAGACCGGCGCCACGCTGCTTGCAGAACTCCAGGACGTTCAGCGTACCGGCCAGGTTGTGCTCGACGGTTTGACGGCTGCTCGTGCGGCCGTCGATGCCGGCAAGCACGCTCGGCTGCGCCGCGGCGTCGATCACCCAGTCGGCACTTCCGAGCACGTCGAGATCGCTCGCACATCTGATGTCGCCGTACTTGACCACGATGCCCGCGGCCTTGAGCCGGCCGCGCGTCGTCTCGCTGCCCGGTCTGCTGAAGTTGTCGACGCCGGCCACTCGTGCGCCGTCGATGCGATGAGCCAGCTGCAGCGCGAGCTCGCTGCCAACGAACCCGCAGATTCCGGTGACGGCGATGTTCATCGACGAACGGCGTCAGCTACCTGACGACACCCCAGGACGAACGGGACGCGTCGAGAAAGGGCGTCCAGTAGTGAAACGCGTCGTTTCGCAGCAGCCAGTCATGAAGCGGCCACGCGCCGATGGCGAGAACCGAGACGCCGACCAGTACCGCGGCCGTCGCGCGATGGCGTTCGAGGAGCGCTCGATAGAAATCTGGATCGAAGAGCAGCGGCACGGCGGCAACGAGAATCGCCACGCCAACCGCACCGTAGTACCGGCCTTCGCTCGTTTGCATGATCCAGAACAGCGGCGCGTTGAGGAACAGCGGCCAAGCGAGGAGCAGCGTGCGCGCCCGCTGATATCCGGTCGCCGCGGCCAGCGCAATCGTCGTCAGGAACAGCAGAATCAGCGATCCTCGTCCCACGATCTGAAACACCGACTGCTGCAGATCGGTGGGGATGCCGGGCCACAGGTCGCCGCCCACGCATCGCATCAGCTTGTTGTAGACCATGACGATGACGTGGCCCGGATACGTCAGCCAGAACTTGAACACTTCGCGCACGACGACGTTGCTGGCGGCCTGCGATTTCTGCTCGAACGGTGTGTGCGCCGACACCCATGCGAAATACGATTCGTCCGAACAGACCCACGGAAAACGGCTCGGCACTTCCCATAGCCCGCACAGCAGCGACGCACCGGTCGTCGACGTCGTCGGCACGAACTCTCCGGTGTAGCGCATCTTGTAGCCCGCCCAGCCGATGCCGATCGCCGCGGCCAGCGCGATCGGGATCAGCAGGCGGCGCGGATCGCGCGCGTGCAGGATCAGCGAGACGATCGCCCATCCGGGCAGCACGTCGGGCCGCATCAGGAACCACACGGCAAAGAGCAGATGCAGGACCAGATCGATCCGCGCGACCGGCCGGTCCTCCTCACGTGCGGCAAGCCGCAGGCACAGCGTCGCGAGAATCAGCAGTGCGATCGGCGCGATGATCGAATCGACCTGCGTGTAGCCGAGTTGTTTGGGCAACATCGCGAGCAGCAGGCCGAGCGTCCAGACGACCGGCGGTCGCCAGAGCCGGCCCGCCGCCCATGTGAAGAAGCCGAGCGCACCGCTGTAGAACAACACCTGCAGCAAGACAGTGGCGGTGGCGAGATCGACGAAGGTCCGCGCGCCGAACAACAGCGCGGCGGCCGAGGCGAAGAGACCGTAGCCAGGCATCTTCGCCCATGACACCAGGCCGTCTGCCACCGTGAGGCCCTGGCCGTGGAGGAGACGCGTCGCTTCCCACAGCGCGCCGTTCAGGTTGCTGCCGGCGATTTCCTGCATCGGTCCGCTCGCGTAGGACGCGCGAAGATCCCGGGCCGTGTACGGCGAGTACAGCACTGCCAGATCGAGCAGGCACAGCGAGAAACAGACGACCGCCAGGATGAACGGATTGAATCTCCTGAGCAGCGAAGCCGGCACGAAGAACGCCGCGATGATCGTGAAGAAACAGAGTCGCATCACCGCTCTTGGAACCAGAGTCCCGTGATATCTCTGAGGCGGGATGAATTGAAAGAGCGGACGCTCGTCCGACAGCAACCCTCGAGTGTCCTCGAACAATCCCAGCTCGGCGACGACGATCGGCGCCGGCGTTGCCGGCGCGAACGAGATCGCCGTGATGGCGTCGTGAGCAGGAAGCGGGATCGCGGTCCGAGCGAAACTGCCTGGCAGCTTGATCGGTTCGATGGCCGCCGCGTTGCCGTGCGACGCATGGTGCCACTGGAGCGTGGTCGGCGACGGCACGCTGACGAGGAGATGGTGCGCCTTCGTCATCACCGCCGGCGCCTCGAATGCGACCGTCAGCAGCGTCGCTGGCGCGTCAGTGGCCACGCGATATCGTCCCTGCGAGAGTTCCGTGACCGTCACATGGCAGGTCGATTCCGATTCAGCGGCCTCACAGGTGCCGGCGACATGCGCGGCGAGTCCAGGAGGCGCGCCGACAAACACGCCTTTCACGTCGTGCATTCCCGCATAGATGATGACCGCGACGGCGAGCACGAACTCGCCGGCGATCGCCGTCCGGCCGATCCGCGACAGCGAGGTCATCGGCGCAAGTACAGGCGCAGTGACTTGATGGTGACGCGCGACTCGCCCGCCGCGTTCCTGTTCGCGATCGTCACCATCAGCGACCGGCGGAATCCGAGGAGGGCCGAGTTCAACCCCGAAAACGGGCCCGTGCTCTGTGACGAGTTGATCGCGATCCACTCGCCGCCTTGTTGAATCCCGATCGTCACGCCGCCCCGCTCGACGTCGGCGTCGAACTTGATCCCGGCCGTATGTGCGCCGTTGGCGCGGATCGTGGCGAAGGCCTGATATCCATACGGCTCGTCGCTGGTCGTGAGCGTGAGCGCGCCTTCGCGGAGTTCGAAGATTCGTGGATGGACCGTCTGCCACGGCAGCGTGGTGAGGTCGTAATCAGGATTCACCGGCGCAGCCTGAAGAACGTTGGTGCTGTTGTACCACCACGACAAGCGCGCCAAATCCAGGTATTGCGACCACAGCAGCCAGAGTCCGGCGGCGGCGATGGCGAGCGTCGCGAACCCGCGCAGCCGGCTCAAAAGCAGTCTTCCCGTCCTTCCAGCCACGACGCGTGCCACAGCACTGCGTTCAACACGGTCCACAACTGGAAACTGTGGCCGCCCGATCCGTCGATCTGCGCCGTGAGCAATCGGCGGAAGTAGTCGTTGTCGAAGAAGCCGTCCTTCTTCAGCTCCGACCGATCGAAGGCCGCGAGACTTCGCCGCCCGAAGTCGCCTTCGCGGAACCAGTCTTCCATCGGCGCGCCGAAGCCCTGTTTGCGGCGGTAGATCATGTCGTGATCGAGATACGGCTCCGCCGCTTTCTTGAGCAGTCGCTTGCCGACGCCGTCGCGCAGTTTGTAGGAGGGCGGCAGCCGCATCGCGAAGTCGACCACGTCGTGATCGAGAAACGGCACACGCGCCTCGACGGCGTGGGCCATCGTCAATTTGTCGACCCGCATCAGCAGATGCTCGGGCAGACGAAGCTTCATCTCGAGATAGGGAATCTTGTACAGGACCTCGGGTTCACAGACGCGCCCGTCCAGCGGCGCGACGTAGTGGCGAACGACGTCGTGGCTGTCGAGCGTCGTCAATGACTCAGGCAGCAAGTCCGCGACCGGACAGCTGATCGACTGGACGAATGGATCGCGCCTCGGCGTGAGGCGTGCGCGCGCCTCTCCCCACCAGCAGACGGCGCCGCCCCAGAACATCTCGCGTCCTGCTTCGCCGCGGCGCCGGATTTCGAGATCCTCGCCGCTGAAGCCGGGCGTGCGCGCCTTCACGGCCGGCATCCAGCGACGCCAGCCGTTGGCGCCGTTGCGGGCGGGGCGGTACACCGACTCGTATTTCTGACGGTAGTGTTCGCACCACCAGTAGCCGAGGAAATTCTCGTCGGCGCCTTCGCCCACCTGCACCACCGTCGTCCCGCGTTCTTTCACCAGACGGGCGAGGAAGTAGAGCGGGATGCACACGTTGTCGGCGATCGGCTCGTCCTGCAGCCGGACGAGCAGCGGCAGGAAGTTCTGCGCCTCTTCGCCGTTGATGAACGTCTCGTGGTGATCGGTGCGATAGCGCTCGCTCACCCGGCGGGCGAACTGAAACTCGTTGTAGTCCTCTTTGCCTTCGTAGCCGATCGTGAACGTCGTCACCGGACGCGTCATCAGTTCGCTCATCAGCGCGACGTTCAACGACGAATCGACGCCGCCCGACAGCAGCACGCCGAACGGCACGTCGGACACCATGCGTCTCGCAATCGACTGCTTGAGGAGGCGCGTCACCTCGCCGACGGCCTCGGACTCGCTGAGGTCGCGCTCGGAGAGGAACCGCGATCGATCGGGCTGGCAGTCCCACCACTGGGTCGTGCGCGCCTCGCCGCGCCCGTCGATCGTGATGCGGTGCCCCGCCGGAATCTTGAAGATGCCGCGGAACATCGTCAGCGGCGCCGGGGCGACGATGAAGGTCAGGTAGTGCCAGAACGCGGTGCGATCCATCTCCGGCGACACGTCCGGATGCGCGAGCAGCGCGCGAATCTCCGACGCGAACAGCCACTCACCCGACGCCGTCCTGGTGACGTAGAGCGGCTTGATGCCGACGCGATCGCGCACGAGGTGGACGACCGGACGGTCGCGGTCGCGGCAGTCGTAGAGCGCGAACGCGAACATCCCGTAAAGCTTGTGCAGGCAGTCGAGCCCCCACTCTTCGTACGCGTGCAGGAGCATCTCGGTGTCGGAGTGGTCGGTGCGCCAGCGGTACTTGCCGAGCGCTTCGAGCTCTTTGCGGATCTCGGCGTGGTTGTAGATCTCGCCGTTGAACACCAGCGACACGGTCTCGTCGTCGTTGCTCATCGGCTGCGACGCGTTGGTCGAGACGTCGATGATCGACAGCCGGCGATGACCGAGCGTGCAGCGGCGATCGCGCGCGCACCAGATGCCGACGCCGTCCGGGCCGCGATGGGCCATCCGATCGCGCATCTGCACTACCACATCCGGTCCGCCGCTGGCGCCGCCCGGCTTGAACGCTCCGACAATGCCGCACATATATGGATCCTGAGAACGGAGTCGCGGCGCGGGGCTTTCAGGCCCCGCGTCGGCGACCCTGAAAGGGCCGCCCCACAGTTACCGTGACGGCCGGATCATCCGGATAATCCAGCGCTGCCAGCCGCTGCGCATCCAGTCCTGCTCGCGCCGCAGCTCGTCGATGGTGTCGTCGCGGCGCTGCACCTCGCGCACCATGCGATCGTGGATTTCGCGGATGATGTCGTCGCGGCGGTTGACTTCCTGCTGGACCGCCGCCCGTTCGAGGTCGCGCCTGTTGATCTCGTCCTGCATCTTGACGAGCTGCAGTTCGCGATCGACGTCGACGCCCGCCGGCTGAGTGGTCATCACCTCCGGCAGCGATCGCCGCCACGATTGCTCCGGATCTTCGATCAGCGTGCGCCAGTTGGCCGCATCGCCGCTGTCGGCCGGCGCGGCGCCGGCGGCGGGTTTGACCGACAACGTCATCAAGTACTCGCGCATCGTCGGATCCCGAACCATGTTCCAGTGGTTGTGGACGTCGCGGGACGAGAGCGTGCCGAGCGCGTACGAGCTGTAGTTGAACGCCTCGACTGAAATCTGCCGGTGGCCGATCCGGTGCAGCATCCACACCAGCTCGGGGATCGTGTACTCGCGGTGATGTCCTTCGAACGGCAGCTCCGTCTCGTATTGCGCGTCGATGCCGGCGAGCACCGTCTCGCCGCGCGCGAACTTCTGGCGGTTGTAGAGGTGGACGAGGTTCGGCGTGTCGAGGACGAGGACGCCGCCGCCGGCGAGCACGCGATTGAGCGTCTCGAGCAGCGGCCGCGGCGAGCTCGGGATGTGCTCGATGACGCCCATGCACAAGACGACGTCGTACGCGCCGCCGACGCTGGCGAGCTCGTATCCGACATCGCCGAAATCGAGCACGCGAACGCCGGCGTGCGCCAACAGTGGTGTGACGCGATCGAATGCCGGCTGATAGGTGCGATACGAATCGACGGCGTCGACCGAGAACCCGGCGCGCGCGAACATCAACGCGAAGTTGCCGAAATACGATCCGTAGTCGAGCATCCGCCCGGACGTGATCCCGCGTCGCCGCAGCGCGGCCGCCGCGTGGACCATGCGCGCGATGCTGCAGCGGAGATAGGCCGGCCAGTCGAAGCCGGCGAGCGCCGGCGACCGCCGCGCGAGCGGGCTGAAGTCAACGCCGGCGATCGCCGCCGCGATCGAGTCGAACGCCGACCGCGCGCCCGGCAGATCGTCCGGAAAATCCGCCTCGAGGCATTCCGGAAAGTTCAAGGCGAGCCGTTCCTGAACTTCCATCACTCGAGACTCCACACCCCTTCGAGCACGTGTCGTGTGCCGCTGCCGATCAGACCGGACCCGACGACCGACACGTCGAACAGACGCGACACGCAGGAATACACCGACGGGTTGATCGAGTAGAACACCACTTGCTCGGTGTCGTAATAGCCTTCCCTGGCGATCATCACGGTCACCGAGTACGACCCGTTGGTCAGCGTCAACTGCGGAATCGTCAGCCGCACGGTGCCGCGCTGCCGCCTCGATGCATCGAACAGCAGGTCGCGCGTGATGTAGCGGCACACGTCCTCGATGCCGTCCTTGTGCAGCGCGATGACCACCTGACACCGCTCGCGCAAATCGGGTTGAAAGATCGCGTAATCGATGTCGAGCCGCGCCCGCTCGCCGTGCTCGAGGATGTGCAGTTCGCCGCCGTCGGCGGACACGAACCTCGCGCCGGTGACGACGACGGCGCCGGTGCCGTGGACGCCGGAGACGTTCAGCGTGCGCATGGCCGCCTCGCTGCCGCTCGATGACGCCATGGCACGATGCGTCGTCCAGTCCGCGGCGGTATCGGCGATGCGGCCGAGCGAGAGCTCGCTGCCGCGGACGTAGAGGCGAACGCTCACATCGCACCGCTCGGGCGACGCGTAGTCGATTGAACACGCGAGCGGCTCGTCCGAGTCGAGCAGATCGGCCGGCACGGCGAACACGCCGGCGACCTTGTGGAACGGGCTGCCGTAGTTCAGCATCGGCCAGCAGACCCGCCCCTGCCACGTCGTCAGATCACCCCAGCTGGTGCCTTCGCGCTCGAGATGCGTGCCGCGATCCGGGTTGAATGCATCGGGATCGAGCGGCCACGCGGCCACGCGCTCGCCGCCCACGAGCAGAGACACGTCGCTGAGGTAGATCAGCCCGGGCTGCGGCCGGCCATCGGCGCTCGCGATTTCGAGGACGATGTGATCGACCGTGCGCGCTTTCGGATTCGCGGCAGCGAGCTCCTCCAGCTTCTGCTGTTTTTTCAGCCGCAGGCGATGTTCTTCCTGGCGGCGGATGGAGTCCTCGTACGCCTTGACGACGGTCGGTCCGTCGCCGTCCATCAGCACGCGGCCGCGATCGAACCAGATGACGCGGTCGCACATGCGCACCGCCGAATACACGTCGTGCGTCACCAGCAGCAGCGTCGCGTCGTGCCGTTCGCACAGATCGCGCATGCGGTCGTAGCTTTTCTGCGCGAAGTAGGCGTCGCCGACGCCGAGCACTTCGTCGAGGACGAGCAGGTCGGGCGAGATTGCCGTCGACGCGGAGAACATCAGCCGCATCGCCATCCCCGTCGAGTAGGTCTTCACCGGCTGGTCGATGTACTCCTCGAGTTCGGCAAAGGCGATGGCGTCGGCACAGCGCCGCTCGGCGTCGCGGCCGGTCACACCAAGCTGCGCGAGGTACGCCTCGACGTTCTGCCGGCCGGTGAAATCGGGATGGAAACCGGTGCCGATCTGCAGGAGCGCGTGCACGTCGCCCTTCACCTCGAGCGTGCCCGACGTCGGTTCGATCACCCTGGTGACGAGCTTGAGGAACGTGCTCTTGCCGGCGCCGTTGCGGCCGATCACCGCAATCTTCTCGCGGCGGCGGATCTCGAGCGTGATGCCGTCGAGCGCCGCGTGCTCCGTGTACGCGCCCGGCCGGTCGCCGAGCATCCCGAACATGTCGAGAAATCGATACGACGGCTTCGCGTAGAGCCGGTAGACCTTCTTCAAGTCCGTCGCCCGGATCACGACCTCGCCGACGTCAGCGGCATCGACGCGACTGACCACCGCCGCGGCGTTGACGGCCTCGCTCATCGCCTTCCTGCCGCAGCGCGCGACCGTTCGACAATGCCGCGAAGCGTGGCGGCGAGCGTCGGCGCGTGCACACGCAGCGAATAGCGCTCGTCGATCGTCCGGCGGCCCGCCTCGCCCATCCGGAGGCGCAACTCGCGATCGGTGAGCAGCCGTTCGAGCTTCCCCACCCATTCGTCTTCGCTGGAGGCGAGAAATCCGTTGACGCCTTCGGCGATGATCTCGCGATTGACGCCAATCGCCGACGCCACGACCGGCACGCCGCACGCCATGAATTCGATGGCCTTGAACCCGCACTTCCCTTTCGACCACTCGTCGTCGGCGAGCGGGTAGACGCCGATGTCGCAGGTGTTGAACAGCTCGACCTCGCGATCGAGCTTCCACGGCGGCTGATCGGTGGTGAGGCCGGGAATGGTCAGCGGTTCGTTCGGGCCGCTGACGCGCAGGATGAATCGATGCCGCTCGGCGACGCGCTGCAGCACTCCGGTCAGGCCCTGCACGTACGATGCGGTCGTCGGACTGCCGATCCAGCCGACAATCAGGTCGCGATCGCCGCTCGATCCGTTCGCCGAGAACGCGTCGGGGCGCGGCACGAACCTCGTCGTGTCGACGCAGGTCGGGATGACGGTGACCGCGTCGTTGAAGCGGCGCGCGTAGGCCGCCAGGTACTCGTTGCCGGCGATGATGTGATCGCTGTGGCGGATGGTCGTAGCGACCTTGCCCGGCGATTTGAGCGGCAGGATCGGACGATTCGCGTCGCTGACGCTCGGCAGAAAAATCGCGTCGTCGAAATCGAAGACGACCGGCGGCGTTTCGCGGCGGCCGAGCAGCCACTCGACCAGCGCCGGTCCGATCGGAAAAATCTCGCGATAGATGAGAATGGCGTCGAAACTGGCGGCATCGTGCAGCGCGCTCAGATGCCGCAGCGACAGCGAGGCGAACGTCGAGGCCTTGCGGATGTATTGACCCGGCTTGTAGACGAGATGGAAGAAGTCGGCGTCGAACAGCGATCGCAGCGTCACGTCGATGCCCACCGAGCGCAGGTACGGAATGTACTGCGCGATGCGGAACCGGCAGCCCGCACCTTCCTCAGGGATGGGCGACAGCGCCAGGACGCGAAGGCGATCGTTCACGTTCATTCGATCGAAACAGCGCGGCGGAGCAGCGAGCGGCAGACGGAGTCGAGCCACGCGGCGTGAAGCCTCGCGGCCAACGATTCACCGGTTGAGACGATCCAGCTTCCGCGCAGCAGGGCTTCGATGTCGCGGTCCGAGGCCGCCACGTCGGTCCGAGGCTCGAAGATCGATTCGCACGCCCGTCCGGCCACCGACCACCATTCGGAAAGGTGCTTCATCGGATCATCGACTCTCTGTCGCAGCCGGTTTCGGCGCATGCGCCGTCGCGATTTGAAAGAACACCGGACCGCCGCTCGTCGGTAGGGTGAGCAGTACCCCGGGTGCGATGGCGACCGGCTGGTCCGGACCCGGGAACATGCAGCGCGGCGCACCGTCGACGATTCGGATCGAGGAACATCGAATGCGCAGCGTCGCCGAAAGATCCTGCTGACGAAGCGGAACGACGACGGTGCCCTCTCCGACGCGCACGCCCAGCTCGCCCGGCACGTGCGGACCCACGGCGACGACTTCCGCGATGTGCGGCGCAGCCGGCGGGAACTTGTCGCCCACCTTCAGTTGCAGCGTCGAGCCCTCAGGCGGCGACTTGAGCGTGCCGGTCACCTCGAGCTCGACGTCAGTTGACGTCGGCGACACGGTCAAGGCCTTCGGCAGGCGCGCGATCTCCTGCATGTAGTCGTAGAGGACGACGTCGTACACGCCGGGCTTCAGATCGGGGACGTCGACGATCGCGTATTTCGTGCTGCCGAGCAGAAACGAGTTGGCCGGGATCGTGTTGAACGACACGCGCATGAACGGCCGGAAATTCGTGCCGTCGATCTCGAGCCGCTGGTTTGGTCCCTGGACGAGCGTCTTCGGCACGATGTTGACGAGCGTCGGCGTCGGCGGGCGGAACACCAGGTAGAGACCGATCGCGAATGGAATCAACCCGAGAAGCACGATCGCCGCCGCGACGTCGACGACGTTGAGGCGGCCCGCGACGCGGCCACGTTCGTCGAGCAGTGTCACGCCGGCCTCATGCGAAGACCGGGTGGAAACTCGTTCGGAGGCGTCGACCACCGTCGATGAAGCGCGCCGAGCAGTTCACAGGCGCCGACTCCGCTCAGCCACACGAGGTACGGCAGCGCGAGCGAGCGGTGGCGGACGAGCGTGCCGACGTTGCCATCGGTGAACGCGGCGGCCGCCGCGATCAGCACCGTACTCGTCACGAGCAACCCGGTCATCGCCGCGTCGCGCCGCAATCCGGATCGCGTGCCGACGACCGCGAGGATGACCAGGACGTACCAGACGATCTGTTCAGGAATATACGCGGCGGCGGCTGGCGATGGAGAATCCCACGGCCGCGGCACCGTCAGGAACGCCGCGGCACCGCGCCCGAGAAAACGCATCGTCTCCTTGAATTCGAGGCTGGAGACCTGATTGATGTCGGGATAGAACCGGTCGTCGAGCAGGCGATACCGGTAGCCGCTCGAGACGACGACCGCTCCCCAGTGCTGGCGGGCCGCGCGTTGGACGGCGACGTAGAGCCGCAGTTGAACCGCCGGGATGCGCACGAGCGCGCCGAACAGAATCGGAGCGGCGACGAGCGTCGCGATCATCAGCCGACGTCGCGACGCGAGCAAGCCGGTCACCAGGCCGCCAGCCGCGGCCAACGCCAGAAACGATGCGCCGCCGGCGCGAATCGTCTGCAGGATCGCCGCGACTCCGACGAGCGCGATCGCGATGGACGCGCGCCGCAGTAATGAGTCGGCGCGTGCCAGCCCGGAGGCGAGCACAATGCCGAGCGCGCTGACGAACACGAACAGCGGCTCCTTCAGCACCGACACCGACCACGCGAAGAGACTCGGGAGATACAACAGGACCGCGAGACCGAAGAGCGCCGGCATGCGGCCGAGCGTGACGCGCACGGCTCGATACAACAGCAGCACAGCGGCGATGTAGAGCGCGATGCTGAGGAGATGCAGGCCGTACGGCGACGGCCCGACGATCATTTGGATGAAGGCGAGCAGGTCGACGAAGCTCGAGCTGGCGTTCGGCTCGAACGCGTACTCGATGTCGAAGTTGTACATCGAGATGCCGAGCGTGACGTTGCGCAGCCACAGCGACCGCTTGATGTAGTACTCCTCGTCGGCGAAGAAGCGCCCGAACGCGACCTGATCGTGATTGGTGACGAGAAACAGCGCCGCGATGGCCAGCACGCGCAGGGCGATCGCCAAGACGACGAGCGTCGTCGCCCAGCGTCGCTCGTCGCCGTCCAGATCGCGCATGCCGAGCCGCACGATCCCGACGATCGCCAACGCGAACAAGACCGTCAGCGGCGACAGCGCCCACGCGATGCCGATGGCCATCAGCGCGAGCGTGGCCACAAGGATGGGTTTCGAGCTCACGCCAGCGCCTCGGTGAGCACGCGGTCGTAGACGAGCGCGATCGACTCGGTCCGGTACTGCTCGGCGTGTCGCCGCGCACCATCGGCCATCTTCTGGCGGAGCGCGGCGTCGTGCAGGAGCGACGCGAGCGCCGCGGCAAAGGCAGCGGGGTCGTGATCGTCGACCAGCAACCCGTTCGCGCCCGACGTCACGATTTCACGCGTGCCCGGCGAGCTGGTGGCGACGACCGGGACGCCGCACGCCATCGCCTCGACGATCACGTTGCCGAATCCTTCGTATCGCGACGTCAACGCGAACACGTCGGCGCGAGCGATGTAGCTCCAGGGGTTGGTCCGAAAACCGCACAGGTGAACGCTGTCGTCGAGACCGCGATCGTGAATCAGCCGCCGCAGCTCCGCTTCCTGATCGCCTTCGCCGAGGATGAACAGCGACGCCGGCATCTCGTGTCGCAGGATCGCGACGGCTTCGACGAGGAGCGGAAAGTTCTTCACGGCCGCAAGGCGGCCCGCGGCGACGATCACGGGACGACGCCACCGCGCGGCGTCGGCGGCATCGAGCGGCTCTCGCGCCGCGGCGGCGACCGAGGCGAGATCGACTGGATTGTTGACCACGCGGACGCGCGCCGACTGGCCGCGAAACGATTCGATCAGATCGTCGGCGACGCCTTGTGAGGTCGCGAGCACGAGATCGGTCACCGTGCAGCCGATGCGCATCGCCGTCGCCAGCATCCAGCGATTCCACGGACGCGACCATCGAAAGTCGGCGTCGGTCAGAAACGCGGACATCGGCGTTCCGACGGCGAAGACCACCTTGGCGCCGACGCCGGCCGCACGTGCCGCAGTCAGGACGGTCAGATAGCTGAGAAACGCGACGATCACGTCAGGCCGGGTGCGGCGGATGAACTGACGCAGCGCATTCCAGCGTCCCACCCGGCCCAGAGAAGCGGTCGGCACCGCGGCTTCGAGGCGAATCGACGGTGCGACGTCGGCGAGGTATGGTCCGCGGCGCTCGAACAGGAACATCGATCGATCCCATCGCGCCGCATCGAGTGCGTTCAGGACCTGCACCGCGACGCGCTCGGCGCCGCCGCCGGAGAGCGACGGCACGACGAAGCAGACTTTCAGGCGAGGCTCGGTCGTGTGCTTCATCCGGCCGGCTGCGCGGCAGGCTGGCGGAGTGCGACGTGCAGCTGGCTCGACACCATTGCCGCAATCCGCGCCGCCTGCGTCTCGAGCGTGTACGTCCGTGCCGTTCGGTAGCCGTTCGCAATCAGGGCGCGCCGGAGATCGGCGTCACGAATGATTCGTGCGACGGCGCCAGCGATCTCCTCCGGTAATGCCTGGTACTCGTAGGGCGGCCCGTTTGGGGCCGCCGCCGTTTCGACGAGCAGCCCGTTCGCTTCGTGTGTGATCAGACTCGGAATTCCCGCGACGCGCGTCGTCACGATCGGCACTCCCGCGCTCATCGCCTCGAGCAGGACGCGCGGCACACCTTCGCCGGGCAGCGTCGGCAGCACGAACAGATCGTAGTCGGCGTACATCGGCAGCAGCCGATCGAGCGGCACGATGCCCACCAGCCGGACACGGTCGGCCACAGCGAAGCGCTCGGCGTCGGCGACGATCGCGGTCTGCTCGTCGCGGCCCGGCGATCCGACCACCGGACCGACGATGTCGAGTGTCACATCGAGGCCGGCATCAACGAGGAGCCGCACCGCCTGCGGAAGCACACGCAGCCCCTTGCGCGGATCGATGCGGCTGACCGACATCAGGCGCACAGCCCGATTGAGGCAGGTATCCTCGCGTGTCGCGATGTCGCGCTCGCCGATCGTCGTCGTGATCGTCTCGATGACCGGGCGATCGGCGCGCGTGTGCTTCGCCGTCAGCGCTGCGCCGTTGGCAAATGTCAGCGCGCGATCCGCCATCCATTGAATGTTTCGTTCCTCGAATGCCGTATACCAGCGCCAGAGGGCCCGCTTGATCCCCCGATAGGGCAGCGTCGGCAGCAGCGCGCGGAGATCCCCGACGATCAGGATGAATGCCGGCCGATCGAGCAGACGGCCGATCGCAAAGGCGAACGCGGCCGCCGGGCTCGGAACGCGGCAATGCACGACATCGATTCGGCGCGCCCAGCGGACCAGTCTCGGCAACACGGTCGCGAGACGGCGGTAGAACTGCAGCGGACCGTCGAAGGCCGGAAGCGGCGCCACGGTCACGTTGGTCGATCGAATCGGGGTTCCTTCTCCGGCCGGCGACTCGAGGAGCGGCACGCACAGGGAGATCTCGTCGAAGTACGGCGCGAGCGAATCGACGTATCGCGCGAACGATCCCTCGGGCTCGCGCAGCGTGCCATCGGCTCCGCGCCAGAACGGCATGTGGTAGACGATGCCAAGGTGGATTCCCGTCGGGATTTGGGATTCGGGATTTGGGATTCGGTCGGGATTCGGGGTTTGGGACTTGGGATTCGGGATTCGGTCGGGACTCGGGATTTGGGACTCGGGATTCGGGATTCGGTCGGGATTTGGAGTTTGGGATTCGGGACTCGGGATTCGGTCGAGATTCGGGATTCGGTCCGCATTCGGAATGCGATGGTCGCGCTTTCGGGCCACCGCGAGCACGTGGAGATGCACGTCCGACCGGAATCGCTCGATCGATTCGACGTCGAGATCGACCGCTGCAAGAACCTCCTCCACGCGCTGCTCGTCGGCGTAGAGCCCGCCGCTCATCAACCGCGCGCGCAGCCGGCGCCGCAGTCCCTCCGGCGCAATTCGCAGCAGCCTTTCGCCGATGCGCCGGCTCACCGTTCTCGGCACCGAGAAGGACATCGGATGCACGGTCGTGAACGCGAAGCGCCCGCCCGGCCGGAGCCATCGCTTCACTCTCGACGCCATCGTGTCGTCGAACGGCGAATGCTCGGCGAGGACGCCGATCGAGTACACGAGATCGAACTCGCCGTCCGGGAACTCGTGTTTCAGAAAATCGCCTTCGACCAGCGTGAGACACTCCGCGGGAATCGACACCTCGCCGACGGGATGCCGCGCCCGCTCGAGCATCGGCTGCGAGACGTCGATGCCGACGAGCCGCCGCACATGAGGGAGGGCCTGGAAATATCGTCCCGTGCCGCAGCCGAGATCGAGGACGTCGATCGGCCGCATGAACCGGTTGCAGACCTCGCGCAGCCACGCGCAGAAGTGACCGTAGGCTTCGCCGCTGCGGATCGTCTCGTCATGCGCGCGATACTGCTCGGCATACGCGTCGGTGTACAACGCCGCGGCTCGTGCTCCCCACCGCGTCCGGACATCGATCAATCGAGGACGAACTCCTGTCGCCACGATTCGTCCTTCATCTCCGGCGTCATCGTCTGGTCGGTCTTGAGCAGCAGATGGTGTTCGAGCACGAGCGCGTCGATGTTGGTCCGCATGAAGCACCGGTACGCGTCTGCCGGCGTGCAGACGATGGGCTCGCCGCGAACGTTGAAGGACGTATTGACGATGACCGGACAGCCGGTCAGCCGAAAGAAGGCGTCGATGACGTCGTAGTAGAGCGGGTTCGTCTCGCGCCTGACCGTCTGAATGCGCGCCGAGTAGTCGACATGGGTGACCGCGGGAATCGTCGAACGTGGCACGTTCAGCCGCTCGATGCCCCAGAGCGGCGCGGCCTCGTCGAGCGCCGGCTGTTCGGGCAGCCGCCGCGTTTCGTCGACGTCGGCGACGAGGAGCATGTACGGACTGTCGCGATCGAGCTCGAACCATGAGGCGACATGCTCGCGCAGGACGGCTGGCGCGAACGGACGGAACGACTCGCGGAACTTGATCTTGAGGTTCATCATCGACTGCATGCGCGGCGATCGCGCGTCACCGATGATCGAACGGGCGCCGAGCGCGCGCGGTCCGAACTCCATGCGGCCGTGCAGCAGGGCGACGACTTTTTCCTGCGCGAGGAGCGCCGCGATTTCCCCGGCCAGCGCCGACGGATCGACGCGCCTGGCCGCGCCGCCCTGAGCGTCGAGGAACGCCTGAATCTCGTCGTCGGTGAACCGCGGACCGAGCAGCGATCCCTGCATGAGGTCGGCGTACTTCGGCGGAATCGACGGTCGCGCGGCGTGAAGCGGCCGGCCAGCCTCCGCCAACGCCTTTGCCGGCTCGCGCCGCGGACGCTCCCACGTCCCGTCCGCCTCGCAACTCACGCGCGGTTTGCCGAGATGACGATGCCACAGGCTCAACGCCACGCCGAGAGCGCCGCCGGCATCGCCGGCTGCCGGTTGAATCCAGATCTCGTCGAATGCCCCGTCGCGAAGAATGCGGCCGTTCGCGACGCAGTTGAGCGCGACGCCGCCCGCCATGCAGAGATCGCGCATGCCGGTCTCGCGGCGCGCGAACTGCGCCATCTTCAGCATCACCTCCTCGGTGATGTCCTGAACGGAACGCGCGAGATCCATTTCCCGCTGCGTCAACGGAGTCTCAGGCTCGCGGGCCGGGCCGTCGAACAACTGCTCGAACCCGCGGCCGGTCATCGTCAGTCCGTGCGGGTACGTGAAGTAATCCATGTTCATCCACACGGTCCCGTCGTCGCCGATCTCGAGAAGATGGTCTTTGATCGCCTTGACGTACTTCGGCGTGCCGTACGGCGCGAGGCCCATCACCTTGTATTCGCCCGAGTTCACACGGAAGCCGGTGAAGTAGGTGAACGCCGAATAGAGCAGGCCGAGTGAATGCGGAAATCGCAGCTCGTGCATCAGCTCGAGATCGCTGCCGCGGCCGATGCCGATTGACGAGGTCGCCCACTCGCCAACGCCGTCGATGGTGAGGACCGCCGCCTGCTCGAACGGCGAGGGATAGAACGCGGAGGCCGCGTGCGACTCGTGGTGCTCCCCGAACAGCACCTCGCCTTTGTAGCCCTCGAGGTGGCCTTGGATGTCGTCGGCCATCCAGAGACGCTCGCCGATCCACAGCGGCATCGCCTTCAAGTACGACTTCAACCCCTTCGGTGCACACGCGACGTAGGTCTCGAGCAGCCGTTCGAACTTGACCAGCGGCTTCTCGTAGAAGCCGACGAGGTCGAGGCTGCGTGCGTCGACGCCCGCCTCACGAAGGCAGTACTCAATCGCCCGCGACGGAAAGCCGGCGTCGTGCTTCTTGCGCGTGAAGCGCTCCTCCTGCGCCGCCGCGATGACGCGGCCGTCCTCGACGAGACACGCCGCTGAGTCGTGGTAGTACGCGGAGATTCCGAGGATACGTATCGACAATGGAGTTATTAGCGGCGCTGAATCAACATGATATTTCTCTGTGTTCTTTGTGTTCTTTGTGTCCTTTGTGCTGTTAGAACAGCGTGTAGATGAAGGGTGCAACGGCGCTCGACTGTGAGAACACGATCAGCAAGCCGAACAGCACGAAGACGACGACGATCGGCACGAGCCAGTATTTTTTTTCCTGGCGCAGGAACATCCAGAACTCCGACAGGACTCGACCCTTGCTCATAACATCCTCAATACATGCGCGAGTAATGCTGTCGATCGCGATAGCGGTCCGGGTACGGCACCCAGCGAGGGCCTGGCGTCCGGCGCAGCGCCAGCGGATCCTTGCCGGCGAGCCGCCAGACGATTCCAAACGGCACGAAGACGACGATGAAGAGGAACGTCAGCAGGAGGCGCGCGTTGAAATCGCCGACGACGCGCGCAACGCGCCACCACCAGATCCGCGGCCACTTCAGCACCGATGGCGCGACGGCGCCGAAGAAGATCAGCGCGACACCGATCGCGCCGACGACCTCGGCGCGCAGCGGGTGGCGGCGCCAGATCAACGCGGCGGCAATCACGCACAGGACCGCGCCAACCGAAAGGCCGAACGATCGATCGGTTCCCGGAAGCGCCGCCGATCTCGACGTGTTGTTCATCGACATCGATCGATTACCGATCTCTCACGCCCGCATTGGCGACCGTGTACTCGTGGGGCGATCGTTTCAGCGCCGCCGCAATCACCCGGCGAGAGTGGAACAGCTGCGCGGCCGCGCACGCCGACATCCCGACCGCGAAGGGCACCACGTGCACCGACATCCGGCCGGGGTAATCATGCGTGTGCGCGAAGAACGATCCGGCGATCGTTCCCACCGTGACCAGAGCGAGAGACGCTGGCAAGCGTCTGAAATACGGCAATTGCGCCAGCGCCAGCACCGACAGAACGGCGCCGGCGGCAACCAGCGTCGAACGCGGATCGATCGCGGCCGGCTCCCGCATCGACAGTTGCGCCGCGAACGCCTCGCCGATTCTCGTCCACACGGCAGGCGACGCGATCGTCGCCCATCGCAATCCGGTCTGCTGCGCGCCGAAGCTCGTCCCGTAAATCACGCTGAAGTGACCCGCGTACCACCACGTGTGCGCGGCGAAGAGCACCACGCCGGCCACGATCGCCGCTGCGTAGGCCAGTGCCGGCCTGAGGCGCGTCCGGCCGATGGCCGCCAGCATCTCGCGCGCGGCGGCCGGCGTCCGCGTCGGCATGAGGCAGGCGAGCAGGAACCAGGCGAGCAGCAGATGGTTCAGCCGCGTGTAGAACATCAGCACCGCGAAGAGCGCCGCCGCGAGCGCCGACCGCGCGTCGCCGAGCCGCGCGTGCATCAGAAACATCATCGCCGCCGACATCCAGCCGAGGGCGGAGATCTCCGACAGGCCGCGGCCGATCAAGTACCAGATCGGGCTCATCGTGAAGGTCGCGAGCGTCATCGCTGCGGCGGCGATGCCCCATCGGAACCCGGACACGTGCTTCACGATCCCAAAACAGGTGAGCGCCGCGACCAGCAGGCACCCGGCATCCCAGTACACTTCGCCGACGCTCGAGTCGCCGAACAGGACGTGGAGCGCTCCGGCAATCCACCGATAGAGCGGCTGGAACAGAAACGTCGGACTGCCGCCTTGGATCCAGTAGCCGTGCATGAAGATTCGGTACGCCGCCGCTTGGTACATCTGCCAGTCGTCGCCGAGCGAATACACCGTCACGCGGCCGATCTGAGTCCACGACGCGGCGACGAACAACGCCAGCCAGGGAATGCCGATCAGAAAGAATGCGCCGCGGACATTCTGGTGGCGCCGCGCGACTGGAACCAGCACGCTCGCGGCGAGCAGCAGCGTGACGCCGCGTTCGAATCGCCCGGACGCGCCGGCGATCGCAAAGAGCGCGGTCACCGCCATCGTCCACACGAGCGCGGGCCCGGGCGCATAGCGCACGACGGACGACATCACCCATGCGGCCAGCAAGAGCAGCACGAGTGCCGGCGTCGCGATCGATACGGCTCGCCACGCGGCCCGATCGAGCCAACCGGAGGGAGATACCGTCAGCCGCGCGGCCGACCACGCGTCGTCGCCGTTCCACAGCGGCACGAACCTCCAGTCCTCGCCGGTGAACGTCGCGCGCAGGCTGATCGGATGTGAACCTTCCGCGAGCGGCACGGCGATCGCGCGTCCGCCTTCGGCCGTCACAAGGTCGCCGCCGACGTGACCGGCGACGACCATGTCGCGCCCGGTTTCGATGACGAGCCTGCCGGCATCGCCGACGCTGACATAGCCGTCGACGTCGAGCGCGACGCTCGTCGCGTCGGGCCGAAGCGCGTTGAGCAGGTTGACGAACCACGACGGGAACTCCGGCCTCGAGCGGTACGGTCCATCGAGAATGGCCGTGCAGCGGGGTGCGGTCGCACGCGAATCGGCCCTGACATCCCAGCTGCGAAGCGTCCCGCGTGGTTCATCGATGGTGATCGTGCTGATCGTGCCGTTGAACGGCGCCGGCGTCGAGAACCGCGCGCACAGTCCATGTTGAGGAATCGTCAGATGCACGGCGAGCTTCAGCGCGAGCAGCGCGATGATCGCGGTCCGTGCGACCCGGCGCAGCAGAAACTCGCGATCCAGCCACCACAGCGCCGGCAGCACCACTCCGATGAGCAGCGCTTCGGCGCGTCCGTTCAGCGGTGCGCCGTCGAGCGGCGACAAGACGCGCGCCGGCCAGAGAACCGCGATCGCCAATGCGATGGTCCACAGTGCGACGAGCACCGGCGAACGTTTCACCGGATCGGCCCCGCCGACGCGACGGGAGACGACTTGCGTCCATTCGTCGGCATCTGACGAAGCGTGAACAGCTTGTCGCGGGGGACACCATCACGAATCAGACTCGACCACTGCTGCCCCGAGCTCTCGAGCGTCGCGACGATCATCAAGTCGTACGCCACCTGGTCGTGCTCCGCGATCGGCCGGACCGGCATGCCGAGGAAGTCGTGACCGCCTTCCTGATCGAAAATCGCGATCGGCTCGAGACGATACTCCTTGAGCGACAGGTAGGCGAGCTCCGCCGCCTCGCCGCGTCCGAAGATCGCGATCCGGCAGCCCGACACCGCGTGCTCGGACAGCATCGCGCGCAGGTGCTGGCGGACCTCGCCGTAGAGGTGCAGCGAATAGTCGATGAACTCGTAGGTCAGGCGCGCCTTCTCGGCGATGCCCCGCGGCGTGATCAAGTAGGTGAGCCGGTTCGGCTGCACGTTCACGCACTTGATGTAGCCCTTGCGCACCAGACGCTTCAAGTAGATGTTGGTCAGCCCGAGCGCGATTCCCAGTTTGACCGCGAGTCCCCGCTGGGTGACGCGCGAGTCCTGTTCAACCGCTTCGAGCAGCCGTAGATCCCGCCGGGCCTCGTTATCCATGATGAGCAATCACTCCATCACGCGAACAGTTCTTCGACTGGAACGAATCGGACACGCGGCTGCCGCGCCGCGAATTCGAGAAACGCGTCCATCACCCGCTTGAGCGCGGCGTCCACTTCCCAGTAGTGCGTGGCGAGGCAGAAGTCGCCGCCGAAGCGCTGCGCCTCGTCGAACTGCCGGACCAGCGCGTCGGTCGTCGTGCCGGGCACGAGGCTGTGGCAGCCGAACTCGGCGTGGGTCGCGTACTTCAGCGCCCGCGGATAGACGAGCGGGTCGCGCCGCGTTCGTCCCGTCGCGCGGCGGTACTTGTGGATCGCCCACCAGTTCGCCGGCGTGCGCCAGTCCCACGGACGCATCGACGGGCGAAAGGAGAGAAACGATCCGAGCACGTGGAGCCCGGCCGCCGACACCGCTTCGAGCCCGCGCTTCGACAGCGCGTTGTGCGGCGGCACGAACACCGACACCCGGCAGCCCAGCAGCGACTCGAGGTAGGCGCGCCCGCGCGCGATGCGATCGGACGGATCCGGCGCCGACTGAAACTCGAAGCCGTCGGGAAAATCCTGATGCGTGTAGCCGTGCAGCGCGATCGTCGCGCGCCGCGACCGAATCAAGTCGCGCAGAAACGAGACGAGCGGCAGATTGCAGTGAAGCGGCATCGATTCGCCGGAGTGCCAGTGCGTTTCGGGAATGCCCGGCTGCTCGTAGCCGATCGCGAACGGAACGATCGCCAGACAGATGGGCACGCGATCCCAGACGTCGCCGTAGATGCGCGTCAGCGCGTCGGGCGTCGTGAAGTAGCTCGTATCGTCATCGCGGATGGCGACCTTCATGCCTTCGCGGCCAGGAAGCGCTCGTCGGGCCGGCGCGCGGCAATCGCTCGGCGGTAGACGGCGAGCAGCTGGGAGGCGCTGGCACGCCACGAGCACTCGGACGACGCCTTTGCCCGGTTGTGCATCCCGGCCGCGCGCGCGGCGTCCGGCTGCACGAGAAACCGCTCGATCGCGTAGGCGAGCGCCGCCGCATCGCCGCGCGGCACGACGGCGCCGCCCATCGGATCCTTGACGAAATGCCGCACGCCGCCGACGTCGGTCGCGACGACGGGAAGGCCGCTCGCCATGGCCTCGAGGACCGCGTTCGGCGAATTGTCGAAATCCGATGACAGCGCGAACACGTCCGCACTCCGATAGAACGGCGGCGTGTCCTCGTGCGGGATCGCGCCGGCAAAGGTCACCGATTCGGCGAGGCCGAGCTGCGCGGCGCGCGCGCGCAGCGCCGGACCCTCGGGACCGTCGCCGACGATGACCAGGTGGACGTCGGGAACGTGGGTGCGGACGCGGGCGACGGCGTCGACGAGCAGCGCGACGTTCTTGATCGGTACCAGACGCGCGACGCCGAGCACCACGCGCTTGCGATCCAGCCGCAGCGGCTTGCGCAGCGCGGCGCCGTCGGGATGGAACGCGGCGGCGTCAACGCCTTTCGAGACGCGCTCGATCGGCCGGCCGATCTTCGCGGGCAGATGGTCCGCGGCCCATCCGTCGGCGACGAGCGCATCGGCGAGCTGCAGATCGGCGCGATACCGCGGGTTCGGCTCGCCGGGCAGGTTGATCACCACGGGGATGTCGCCGATGCGAAGGCGCGCGGCCTGATGCAGCGCGTGCGCGTGCACGATGTCGGGCGGCTCGGCGCCGGCGGCGATGTGGCGCCATGCCGCGCGGCAGAACCATTCTTCGTCCGCATGCAGCGCCGTCATCGTCAAGCGCCCGAAGCCGCGCCGATGCTGATGGCGGTAGACGAAGTCGCGCGTGTACGGCGATCGCAGCAGCGTCACCCGTCGCGCCGGGACGTCGCGGGTGCGATAGCGCGGACCGCCGAAGAGGAGCGGCCGGCCGGCGATGATCTCGACCTCGACACCGAGCGCGCCCAGTTCGCGCGCCCAGGCGAGGTGACGCGTCTCGCCACCGCCTCGCATCATCGCGAGGCAGCGGACGAGCATTGTCACGCGCACGCGCGCTCGCGGCTCCCCGCGCGATCGACGTGCTGTCGCGCCCACAATTCCAGACAGACGAGCGTCCAGATGCGCTTGGCATGATCGCGCGCGCCAATCTCGTGCTGGTGCAGCAGACGCGCCGCCTCGCGGCGATCCGTCCAGCCGCGCTCGGCGGTCCGTCGATCGAGCAGGATCTCGCGCGCCCAGCCAATCAGCCCGTCGGCAAACCATCGCCGCAGCGGCACGCCGAACCCTTTTTTGGGACGCAAGAGCGTCTCGGGCGGCAGCCAGGGTGCGACGAGACGTTTGAACAGCTCTTTCGTCGTCGTCGCGCTGCCATGCCGCCATGACGGCTGCTGCGCGGCGAGCTCCACGACGCGGTGATCGAGCAGCGGACAGCGCGCCTCGAGGCTGTGCGCCATCGTGGCGCGATCGACTTTCACGAGAATGTCGCCGGGAAGGTAATGCTGCTGATCCCAGCGTTGGAGGCGCGACAGGAGCGGGCCGTCGGCCGAGGCCAGCTGCCGCACCGCGTCGGTTTCAGGCATGCTCGATGCCGAGCGCAGCAGATCGCGCTGCGCGATCCGGCGCAGGAGGTATTCGGGAAAGACCGTGCGGCGCCACACGAACCACGCTTCCGGTCCGAGCGCCAGCGTCGTGAGGCGCCCTTTGCCGCGCGCGTGCGCCGGCAGCCATTTCGCGCCGAGGCCCGCCAGCGCGCGCATGCCTCGCGCCGCCACCGCCGTCGATCGACCGAGCGCCTGTGAGTAGGGCAGGTATCCAGCGAACAATTCGTCGCCGCCGTCGCCGGTCAGACAGACGGTCACGTGACGGCGCGCGAGCTCTGCGACGAAGAACGTCGGAATCGCCGATGCGTCGGCGAACGGCTCGTCGTAGTGCGTCGCCAGCTTGTCCGCGATGGCGACGCAGTCCGGCGTCACCGTCCATTCATGATGATCGGCGCCGAACGCGCGCGCGGTCGCGCGCGCGGCCGCCAGCTCGTCGTACTCCGGATCCTCGAAACCGATCGAGAAGGTCTGCACACGGCGCGACGAGTGCTTCGCCATCAACGCCAGCACCGCCGCCGAATCGAGCCCGCCGCTCAGGAACGCGCCGAGCGGTACGTCCGAACGCAGCCGGATGCGAACCGCTTCGTCGAGCTCCGCGCCGAGCCGCTCGAGGTACTCGGCTTCGGGAATGCCGGCGTCGGTGTCGCGCGGCCACGTCCAATAGCGGCGCACGCGCGGCGCCTGACCGCGATCGAGCGTGAGCACGCAGCCCGGCGGCAGCCGCGACATCCCCTCGAAGATCGCCTCGTCGCCGGCGACGTACCCGAACGTGAGGAATTCGACGAGCGGTCCCGCGGCGACGTCCGGAGTCCGCGGCAGCACGGCGAGGATCGCTTTCGTCTCGGATGCGAACACGAACCGATCGGCGGTTTGTGTGTAGTAGAGCGGCTTCTTGCCGACGCGATCTCTCGCCAGCACGAGACGGCCGCGCGGCGCATCCCAGACCGCGATCGCAAACATGCCGCGCAGCCGCTCGAACGCTGCCTCTCCGTCCTCGGCGTACAGCGCGGCAATCACTTCGGTATCGGATGCGGTGGAAAAGCTGCGCCCGCGACGCTCCAGTTCGCAGCGCAACTCCACGTAGTTGTAGATCTCGCCGTTCTGAACCACGGTGATTCGCCCCGCGTCGACCGCGATCGGCTGATGACCGCCGGCAAGATCGATGATGCTCAGCCGCGCGGCCGCGAGCGCCGCGGGACCTTCGGCCCGTACGCCGGTATCGTCCGGTCCGCGATGCCGAAGGGTCGCAATCATTCCGGCCGCGACGCCGGCGTCCGCTGATGCGCTTCCGGTCTCGACGTATCCCGCGATGCCGCACATATCAGGACGGCACTCGGACGTGGTGCTCGAAGCGGAACGGCAGCGTCACGACGCCGTCTCCATCGTCGCCCGATTGGCTCCCCGAACCGTCGGCGCCGACGACGGCGAATCGCGGTCCGGCCGTGACGACGTCGTACGACACCAGCTGCAATGCGTCGGTGATCGTCAACCGAAGCACGTACTGGCGCGCCCGAAGCGGCAGCGACTCGAAGGTGCAGTCCACGACGCCGGCGGTGTCGAGCGCGGCCGGGCCGTCGCCGGGCCGCGACGTCGCGGTCGCGACGATGAGTCCGGTGTCGACGTCGACGATCGCGATCTGAAACACCGGAGCCGCGATGCGCGTGGATACCTCGTAGGCGGCCCGGACGACCAGTGATCCGCCTTCGCGAACGGCGCGCGCCGCGCGGCCGCTGCGATCGACGACCTCGATATCGGTGTAGCGGATCTCTCCCGTGCCGCCGCGATGGCTTTGCAGGGCGTTGCCCTGATTCGCGAGGGCCCGGAGGTTCACCTCGTCGAGGTAACGATCGACGATCGAGGCGGCGTCGCCGATCGCGCGGATGCGACCCTCGTCCATCCAGATGATCTGGTCGCACAGCCGCCGCACGTTCCACATGTCGTGCGAGATGAAGAGAACCGTCTTCCCCTCGGCGATGAGCCGCCTCAGGCTTTCGAGCGCGCGGCGGCGGAACGCGGCGTCGCCGACCGCGAGCACTTCGTCGACGAGCACGATGTCGGGATGGCTGTGAATCGCGACGCTGAAGCCGAGCCGGGCGTAGAGGCCCGACGAATACCGCTTCATCGGCATGTCGATCAGCCGCTCGACCTCCGCGAACCGGACGATGTCGTCGAACCGCCCGGCGATCTCGCGGCGCGTCAACCCGAAGAGGCCGGCGCCGAGATAGACGTTCTCGCGGCCGGTCAGCTCGGGATGGAAGCCGGCGCCGAGCTCGATCAGCGACACGACACGGCCGGCCACCTGCACGCGTCCGCTCGTCGGCCACGTGACGCGCGAAATCAGCTTGAGGAGCGACGTCTTGCCGGCGCCGTTCGGCCCGATGATGCCGAGGCCGGCCCCTTCAGCGACGTCGAAGCTGACGTCGCGCAGCGCGAACACGTCGGCGTCGACGCGGCCGCGCGCGGCGCTGTAGACATCGTGCTTGCGGCCGCGCAGACGATCGAACGCCGATGCGGCGAGATCGACAATCGTCCGCGACCGTCCGGCACGATATCGCTTCGACACGTGCTCGAGGCGAATCGCGACTGCGCTAGATGACATCCGCGAAGTATTTGTCCAGACGTTTGAACAGGACGAACGACGCGACGAGCATGATCGCGGTCGTTGTGGCAGACAGCGCGAGCAGCGGCCAGTCGGGCTCGCGGCCGTAGACGACCGCCGATCGGAACCCTTCGATCACCCCACTCAGCGGATTCAACGCGATCCATCCGCGCCATGCCGGCGGCACCTTCGCCAACGGGTAGGCGATCGGCGTCACGAAGAGCCACAGCTGCAGGCCAATCTGCACGACCGGGTTCACATCGCGATAAAACACGTTGACGGCTGACGTGAGCAGCGTGACGGCGATCGTGAAGGCGACGAGGAGCGCGAACAGCGGAACGACGAGGAGCACCCAACCGGTCAGGTTCACCCGGTAGTACGCGATGAGGACGGCGACGAGCGTGGCGGCCGCGGCGAGATCCAGCAGCCGCGAGCAGATCTGCGCGAGCGGGATGATCTCGCGCGGAAAGTACGTCTTGGTGACGATGTTGCGGTACTGGATCAGGCTCATCGTGCCGGAGTTCACACTGTTGAGAAAGAAGAACCACGGCACCAGACCCGCGTAGGCGAATACCGGATACGGGGCGTCGGACTCGATATTCGCCAGCCGCGAAAAGACGAGCGTGAACACGATCATCGTCGCGAGCGGCTGCGCGATCGCCCAGCCGACGCCGAACAGCGACTGGCTGTAACGCCCCATCACTTCCCGCCGCGTCAGATTCATCAGCAGCTCGAAGTACGCTGCTGGGTCCACCCGCTCCGCGCGGTCGGAGAGCGTCCGCGACGCGACCGTCATCGATACGTCAGCGTAGGCTGGGCCGCCGCTGCCGGTCGCTCGGCAACCGGGTGGTACTCGAGCAGCGCGCCGTTGTGGATCTCGTGCAGATACAACCCCCACGCGCCGAGCGCGATCAGCCACTGCGAGTAGTTTGCGAGAAGCGTGATGTTCTCCGGCCTCGTCACCCAGCTGTAGACCGGCAGACACGCGATGATGAGAAGCGGCAATGCCCGCGGCAGCCGCGTGGATCGCGTCGCGATGTAGAACGTCGGCACGATCAGCAGCATGTAGCTGTAGTTCTTGAAGCGAGGCATCGCGAGCGCGTAGGCCAGGAACACGACGTAGGCGATGACCTCGACGCGATTGGCAGCGGAGGTGGCGGCGACGCGTTTCGTCACGACGATGGTCGGCACGGCAACCGCGGCAGCGAGCGCCGCGTAAACCGCGATCTCAATCACCGGTGACACCGTCACACCGTAGGCGTTTCTCGCCACCGCGCTCAAGTCCTGCACCAGCGTCAACGACGAAGGATTGAGCCTGCCGAACTCGCCAACGTTCTTTGGAATCGACTGGAAGAACTCGATCGTGAGTCGCGGCGCGACCACGTACGTGATCAGAAAAATCGACGCGAAGGCCGCGACGCCGCCGGCGATGTACGCGTAGCCGCGCCGCTCGGGAGCGACGAGGCAGACGAGTAACAACGGCATCAAGGTGAGGCGGAGCAGCGACGCGACGACGACAGCCGCGACGTAGAGCCAATACCGTTTCTCGAGGAGCGCGCCGACGCCGACCCAGAACACGAGCTGTTCGAAGGTCGTAACGTTGCCGGCCGCGCAGTCGATGAAGATCGCGCTCGAGTACGCGAAAACCAGGAACAACAGCCACACCGGATCGAGGATGCTGGTTCGCAACAGCCGCCCCCAGACGTGGACGAGGCCGCCGAGCGCGATCAGCTTGAACGCGAGGTAAATCGCCAGCGCGCGCGGCAGCGAGAGCCACGCAAACGGCGCGAACAGGCCGAGCGCGTACGGCGGATAGTTCCATTTGAAGCCGTCGCGGCTGAGCGACAGCGGAAGCGACGCGGTGTCGTACGGATCGAGGCCCGCGCGCCACGCCTGCACCGAGTGGTAGTAGACGGTGAAGTCCCACTGGTTTCCGGGATTCGACCACAGCTTCTGCACCCACCAGAGGAGGCAGAGCGCGGCGAATCCGATGCGCCACCATTTCCCGCCCGCCAAAACTAGTCGGACCCACGCCGCGAAGCGGCGCCCACCTGATCCACGCGCCGAAGGCGCCCACGCCGCGCGAAGCGCGGCTAGCGGGCGCTCGTGGCGGTCGCGCGCGGCGCCACCGCCAGGCCAGCCGACTCGATGCGCCGTCCCGCCAACTCTCGCGTGATGAGGCCGGCCAGGCGTTCCGCAGAACGGCCGTCGGTGAACTCGCACTGCTCGGCGACGACGCGCCGGCGTCCTGCCGCGTCTCGCGACGGATCGAGGAGATAGGCATTCACCTCGTCGATCATCTCGCGCGGCGATTTGGCGATGCGCACCGCGCCGGCCCGGACGATCTGCTGATAGTGCGTGTACGAGTAGTAGCGAAGCGGCGAGGTCAGGAACGGCCGCGCCTCGGCGTCGTCCTGATCGAACGCGATGTTCACGACCGGCGTGTCGAAGATCGAGGCTTCGATCGAGATCGTCGACGCGACGTTGAGCACGACGTCGCTGTGATACATGGTGTCGGCGAGATGGCGCGTGTTCTCGGCCGTCACGTCGACGTTGTGGCCGTCGCCGGACCGCGCCGTCTCGCGAAACGGCTTCTCGACCGACACGTGCGGCGTGCCGGCGAAACGCTGATACTGCCCCACGTCGTCGCGTGGATGCACGCGGACGAGCACGTCGCACGGAGCGGCCAGCGCACCCGATCGAATCGCCTCGACGAGGTGATCGATGACGATGTCGTGGCGCGGATACGATTCGGCCGGGATCGTCGTCAGCGTGAGGATGCGCCGCGCCGGGTCGAGACCGATCCGGCGGCAGAATTCCGCACGGCTGCAGCGCGGCTCGCCGTTGAAATAACAGTCGAACTGCGGCGGTCCGGCGACGTCGATGTCGGCCGGCGGATAGCGGTGAAACTCGTGCGCCTCGCGCCGCATCGTCGAATTCCAGACGACCAGACGATCGACCTTGCGGATCGGAAACAGCTTGTTCGTCAGGTTGTCCCAGCTCAGATCGACCGCCATCGATCGCACGCGCCGCCGCACAGCCGTTCGCAGGACCGGAATCTCAGCGAAGATGAGGCCGGGCGTGGCGACGGCGACGAGCGTCGGGCGGTGCCGCGCGAACACCGCATCCATGTGCTGATCGGCAACGAAACGATCCGAGAGGTCGTACCAGCGGCCGCTGTCGGCGCGCCGCGCAAAGCCGCGGCCGAGGAGCGCCTTCAATCGGCGCAATCGCTGGATCGTCCCGGCGTGGCCTGCGGCCAGCTTGATTCGAATGGTCTCCGTCGATCGCGATTCGAGGTAATGCGCCTGCAGCACGCTGAGAAAACGTCGTTCGAGACCCGCCGGCACGTGCGGCGGGAGCAGCTCGAAGCTGACGCGCGGATGCGCGAACTCGGACGTGAAGCTCGGATCTGCCACGAGCGGCGACACGAGCACGACGCGCGCGTCGCCGATCGACTCGAGCACCCGCGCCAGCACACCGGTGCGCAGCACGTTGCCGGCGCTGCTGCCGTGAGGAATCGTCCACAGGAGACAGGGATTCGCGGGACCCGGCATTAGCTCGGCATCTCTTCGTGGCGCCCGTTCAGGGCGGCCGGAGTGTTCTTCAGCGCGCCGCCGCCGCGTTCAGCGCACGCTCGGCGATCGCCCAATCCTCCGGGTCGTCGATGTTCAACCCGTACGGCGGCGACATCTTGTACGCAGCCACTTTGTCGCCGTAGAGGCTCGGCTCGATCGGATCGAACAGCACGGAGGTTCGGAACAAATACACCGCGCCGTTGAGCACCCAGGCCTTCGGCATGTCCTGGCGCCGTCCCGGCCGCCGCTTGACCGGCTGCCCGCCGACGAACAATCGCGCCCAGCCGTCATCGTCGATGCGGACGACGCGCATCGGGTTGTAGTGGGGCGGGAGCTCGTCGACGCTGACGACGGAGTCGGCGCCGGAGGTGGACGCGAGATCGACCGCCTCCTGAATATGGATTGGCTGACGCAGCGGCGACGTCGGCAGCAGGATCATCACCCAGTCCGGCGTGTAGCGCTCGTGCTCTCGCAGCCACGTCAACGCGTGGTGCATGACCGGCAGGTGCGGCGTGTCGTCCGCGGCGAGATGCCCCGGCCGCATGAACGGCACATCGCAGCCGCGCGCGCGCGCGATCGCCGCCGCCTGCTCGTCGTCGGTCGAGAGAATCAGGCGATCGAAGACGCCCGAATCGCGCGCGCAGTCGATGGTGTGGGCGATGAGCGGCTTACCGCCGAGCAGTTTCGTGTTCTTGCCCGGAATCGCTTTCGATCCGGCGCGCGCCGTGACGACGCCGAGCACACGACTCACCGGAGGTCGTCCCACTGCAGGAGGCGGCCGCTCGCAATCGGGTGCTTCGCGACGCGGCCAATCACCTCGCCGAGCTGCCGCGCTGGAATGCCGGTGCCCGGCCGCTTCGGCCACACGTCGTCCCTGCCGATGGTCGCGCCGGCGGCGATGTCGCGCAGCGACACGACGCTATGGAGCGCCATGTCGCGCACCTCCTGCTCGCCCGGTTGAATCGTCTTCGTCGCGCCGCGCGCCTGCTCGATCGCGCGGATGCCCTTCACGATCTCGGTCAATTCGGCCGGCTCGATCGAGCCCTGTTGATCGGGTCCCGGGAGCGATCGCGACGTCGTGAAGTGCTTCTCGAACAGGTTCGCGCCGAGCGTGACCGCCGCCAGCGCGACGGAGCCGCCGACGGTGTGATCGGAGAAGCCGACCGGCACGCCGTGCTTGCGCTGCAGCGTGGGGATGCAATCGATCTGCACGTGCTCGTACGGCGTCGGGTACGTCGACGTGCAGTGCATCAGCGCGAACGGCGTGCCGATCGCCCGGATCGCTTCGACCGTCCGGTCGATCTCTTCCGGCGTCGACATCCCGGTCGAGACGATCATCGGCTTGCCCTTGCGCGCGATGTGCTGCTGCAGCGGCAGGTTGGTCAGCTCGCCTGATCCGGTCTTGTACGCCGGCACGCCGACAGTCTCGAGGAAGTCCGCGGCCTCACGGGAGAACGGCGTCGACAGAAACACGATGCCGCGCTTCGCGGCGAGGTCGCGCAGCGTGAAGTGATCGTCACGCGACAACGCCGTCCGCGTCAGCAGATCGAACAGCGACTCGCCGACGTAGGCCGCCGTCGCTCCGCCGCGCAGCATCTCGTGCTCGGGAAAGTGCGTCTGAAACTTGATGGCGTCGGCGCCAGCGTCGGCCGCCGCCTGCACGAGCTCCGACGCCAGCGACACGTCGCCGTTGTGGTTGATGCCGGCCTCCGCGATGACGAAGCACGGATGCCCGGCGCCGATCGCTCGCCCGCCGATCGTGATTTCGGTTGCGACCATGAGTAGTCTCGTTCAACTCGCTCGTCCTGAGCTTGTCCTGAGCTCGTCGAAGGACGAGTCGAACCGCTGCTCACCCTTCGACAGGCTCAGGGTGAGCGTGTAAATCGAAGAAACACTTCTGCGTGTACAGCTCGGCGGTCGCCAGACGATCGGTGATCTGCTGGCTCGCGTCGGGCCGGTAGTAGATGTGCGACGCCGGATAGCGGCCGTGCCGCACCTGACGATCGACGGCAGCGCGGATGGCCTCGATCTCGTAGTCGACGTGCACGACGTTGTCGGCGGTGAGCCGTCCCTGCTGGCGGCGGCCGATGTTCACGACCGGCGTGCCGAGGTACGAGCACTCCTTGATGCCGGCCGATGAATTGCCGACCAGACACGCCGCCGACTTCAGCATCGCGACGAATTCATCGGCCGGCACGTTGGTGATGAACCGCGTCTTCGCCGCCGCCGCTTCGTGATGCTCGCGGACGTGCCGAATCGCCTCGGCCATCTCGCCGGTTCCGGCATCGGGGTTCGGCCAGAACCAGATCGTCTGCAGCCCGAGCGCGCCGATCGCGTGCATCGTGGTTTCGAGATGCTGGCGATTGTCGCGCTCGGTCGTCACCGGGTGCTGGACGACCATCAGGAACGGCTTCGTCACGTCGACGTCGTAGCCGACGCCGGCGGCGTTGACCTGCTCGCTCGTCACGGCGCGATCGATCTGCGACGCCAGCTCCACGTCGAGCGAGCCGGTGTTGAACACGTAGTTCGGGTCCTCCCCCATCGCCAGCACACGGCGATGGGCATCGTCGTTGGTGACGAAATGGATGTGGGCCAGCTTGGTGATCGCGTGGCGAACGCTCTCGTCGATGTTGCCGCTGCGGTCGCCGCCCTCGATGTGGGCGATGGTCGTGTTCAGATAGGCCGCCGACATCGCGATCGCGAGCTGCTCGAAGCGATCGCCGCAGATGACGACCACGTCGGGGTCGATCGCGTGCAGGCCGTTGGTGAATTCGAGCGCCGTCAGACACGCCGTCTTCGCCATCGCGACGTGATTGCCGCCCTCGATGACGTTGAGGAGCGACGCGGCAATCGTGAAGCCGGCGGCCTCGATGTCGTCGGCGATGTGATGGCTGTACTTGTCGAGCAGAATCGATCCGCCGAGCATGACCTCGAGATCGATGCCGGGATGCTGATGCAGCTTCCTGATCAACAGCTGGCTGCGCCCGTAGTAGGCGCGGCTGGTGATCGGAAAGCAGATGCGGCGTCTGCCGCTCCGCGGCTTCATCCGGCTGCCCGACGCCAGCAGCGTGTTCATACGCGCGCCGGATCGTGGTTGACGACGATGGTCTTCCATTCGCAGTAGACGTCGAGCGCCTCGGTGCCCGGTTCGCGGAAGCCGTTGCCCGAATTCTTGACGCCGCCGAACGGCATGTGCGGGCCGGCGCCGTAGGTCGGGCCGTTGATCGAGACCAGGCCGGCGCGATAGCGCGCGATGAACTGCTCGATGCGATTGCTGTTGAAGGTGTGAATCGCGCCGGTGAGGCCGTAGGCGGTTGCGTTGGCGAGCTGAATCGCTTCGTCGAAGCTCGCGACCCGGTAGAGACACGTCACCGGACCGAACAGCTCCTGCTGCGAGATCGGGTCGTCGTGCGCGACGTTCTCGACGATGGTCGGCGCCATGTAGTAGCCGGGCGCGAGCGCGTCAATCGCGTGACCTCCGGTCAGCACACGCGCGCCGCGGCTGACCGCGCACTCGACCGCGCGCAGCAGGCGATCGAGACTCGCACGCGAGATCACGGGACCGCAGTCGTCCTGTTCAGCCGATCCCACTTTGACCGCATTCGCGCGCGCGACCATCGCGTCGCGGAACCCGTCGTAGATGCGGTCGAAGACGATGATCCGGCTGCCGGCGGCGCAGCGCTGACCGGCGTCGATGAACGCGGACGCGATGGCATGCTCCGCGGCGAGCTGCAGATCGGCGTCGTCGCACACGACCAGTGGGTTCTTGCCGCCCATTTCCAGGCAGACTTTCGCGAGGACCGCGCGACCGCTGACACGCTGCTGAATCGACTTTCCGGTCGCCGCCGATCCGGTGAAGCTGACCAGACCGACGCGCGCGTCCTCGACGAGCGGCGTGCCGACTTCGCCGCCCAATCCCTGCACGGCGGAATAGACGCCCTTGGGCAGCCCCGCGTCGCGCAGCAGCTTGCCGAGCGCAACCGCCGTGTACGGCGTCAGCTCGTGCGACTTGGCGACGACGGCGTTGCCGCAGACGAGCGCGGGAAAGGTCTTCCACGCGACGCCGGCGAGCGGGCTGTTGAACGGCATGATCGCCGCGCACACGCCAATCGGCGCGCGCTCGGTGCGCACGCTGCGGTTCGGAATCGGGCTCGTCATCGTCTTGCCGTAGAAGCGGCTGCCTTCGCTCTCCATGAAGACGGCGAGATCGGCCGACGAGGCGACCTCGGCGGCCGCGTTCTTCCACGGTTTCCCCGTTTCCGTGTGCACGATGCCGGCGAAGTGGCGCTCCGCGGCGCGGAGCAGCGACGCGGCGCGGCCGAGGATCTCGCCGCGTCTTGGCGCGGGCAGACGGCTCCATCCGTCCGCGGCGCGCGATGCGGTCTCGATCGCCGTGCGCACGTCCGCGTCGTTTCCACGCGCGACCTGCGCGACGACCGCGTCGTCCATCGGGCAACGTTTTTCGAACGTCGCGCCGCTCGAGGCGGGCACCTCCGCGTCGTCTATCCAGTGGTTGACCGACTCAGGGTACATGCTGCTCGGACGCGACGGTCGTCGAGTGAGCCGGTGAACGCGGGGTGAGGCGATGGAACTGCTGAACGGCGCGCACGATTCCGGCGGCATCGAGGCCGTGGTGCGCCAGGACTTCGGCGTTGCCGCCGCACGCCGGGACATCGGTGAGGCCGAGCGATCGGACGTCGACGTGCACGCCGCGGCGCGCGAGCGCGGCGGCGACCATCACGCCCTGCCCGAGCGTGACGTAGTGATTGTCGAGCGTCAGCACCGCTCCGACGCGAGAGAAGGTGTGCCAGATCCAGTCTTCGTCGACGCGATTGAGCCAGGGAAGATTGATGACCGCCGCGCTGATCCCCTGCGCGGCGAGCGCGTCGGCGGCGAGCCACGCATTGGTCATCAGCAGCGGTCCGTAGCCGACGAGTGCGACATCGCGTCCCTCTCGCAGCGTCACGCCCCGGCCGACGGACAACGCGTACGAGGCCGGCAGCGTGTACGGCAGGTCCATCGGGACGTTGACGAATCGGAGGTAGGTGCTGCCCTGGTGCTCGTCGATCGCCCACCGGATCGCGAGCCGCGCTTCACGCTCCGAGCACGGCTCGATCGCCACGAGTCCCGGCACGGATCCGATCGCCGAGATGTCGCGGACCGATTGATGCGAATGGCCGGGTCCCGCCGGGACGAGGCCGGCGAGCGTCGCCGTGTAGATGATCTTCGTGCCTTCAGTCGCGTTGTTGTAAATCTGCTCGTTCGCGCGCGTCGAGAGAAAGCAGGCGAACGAGTGCGCGATCGGCAGCAGTCCCGCCAGCGCCATCCCGCCCGCCGCGGAGACCATGTGCTGTTCGGCGATGCCGCATTCGATGAAGCGGTACGGCAGTTCCTCTTTGAACGCTTCGATGCCGCAATCGGATAGCAGATCGGCGTCGAGGACGACGATCTCCGGTCGCGTCCGTGCGATCTGCAACAGTTCATCGCCGTAGGCGACGACGAGCCGTTCGGGCTGCGACGGCGCGACGCGGACCGGCTGCGGCGCGGACGTGAATTCGAGCGGCGCGTGGCCAAGCGCCGCCAGACGACCGTTGATCCGCCCGGTCAGTTCGCGCACGGCCGCCAGATAGTCGTCGAGCGACGGCGCGCCGGCGTGGAAGCGGTAGGTCCCGTCGCCGCACGCGACCCCTTCCATGAACGAGACCCCTCTGCCCTTGATGGTGTCGGCGACGAGCGCCTTCGGCTTGTCGGCGACCTGCGCGAACCGCTCGAACGCCGCGCTGATGGCGCGGAAGTCGTGGCCGTCGACGCGCTCCACGTGCCATCCAAACGCCCGGAACTTGTCGTCGATCGCACCGAGATCGCTGACCGCGGCCACGGTCGAGTCCGACTGATATTTGTTGTGATCGACGATGGCAATCATGTCGCCGCGGCCTTCGTTGGCGACCGGCTGCAGCGCCTCCCAGATCTGCCCCTCCTGCAGCTCGCCGTCGCCGGTCATCAGCACGACGCGGCCGCCCTTGCCGCTGCGGCGGCGCCCCTGCAGGATGCCGAACGCCTTCGAGATGCCCATCCCCAGCGAGCCGGTGTTCGTCGCGATGAACGGCACGGTGACGTCGGGGTGGCCCGGCAGCCCGCCGAGACGGCGAAGCCGATGCAGGAGATCGAAATCGAGCTTGCCGAGCGCGATGAGGAGCGAGTACAGCGCCGGCGCGTCGTGCCCCTTCGACGAGAAGTACGTGTCCGCGCCCGCGGTGCCGCTGTTCGGATCGACGAGCTCCTCGGTCCAGAGCCAGGTGATCAGATCCATCGAGCTGAAACTGGATCCGATGTGACCCGAACCGGCCTGCATGATCATGTAAAGCGTGTTCAGCCGGCAGAGATCCGCCAGCAGCGCGGCGCGCTCGTACGGATCCGATGTCGCGGCGCGAGCCGCGGCGATCGCGCCGCTCGCGGCGTAGGTCAGCGCGCCCTGACCGCGTAGTGCTTCGTCGGAACGATCCTTTTCACTCATCAGCTATCGGGCCGTCCACCCGCCGTCGATCACGAGCGTCGCGCCGGTCATGTACGCCGACGCCTTCGAGGCCAGAAACAGAATCGCGCCGTTGTACTCGTCTTCGCGCGCCATGCGTCCGAGCGGCGTCCGCTTCTCGTACTCGGCGACGAACTCCGGCGAGTGGTTCGCTTCGCGCACGCCGCCCGGCACCAGCGAGTTGACGCGAACGCCGAGCCGTCGATGTCCGCAGTACTCGGCGAGCCATCGCGTGAAGTTCAGCATGCCGGACTTCGCGACGCTGTAGCCGACCGGCTTGAACCATTCACGTCCGTCGCGGCGCTGGAACTCGTACATCGACTGATCGGGCGACACGACGCCGTAGGTCGACGAGACGTTGATGATGCTGCCGCGCTCGCGCTTCGACGCGACGAAGGCCGCGAGGAACGACTGGGACGCCACCAGCGCACTGGTGAGGTGCGACCGCAGCATCGCCTCCCACGCCGATTCGGGATAGCACTCGAAGCGTCCGCTCTCGAGGGTCGCGTCGGCCGGCGACGACCCGAGACCGGCGTTGTTGATCAGAATCGTCGGCGCGCCGAACCGCGCGACGACGTCGGCGATGCCGCGGTCGACAGCCGCCCGGTCGGTCGTATCGACGGCATGCGTCGACACGCGCGCGTCCGACGCCAGCAGCGCCTGCAGGCGGTCACCCGGCGGCGACACGTCGAACAGCGCCACTGCGGCTCCCGCCGATGACAGCGCGTGCGCGTACTGGCTGCCCAGCCGCCCGGTGCCGCCGGTGACGATCGCGACGTCGCCTTCGAGCGAGAACAGGTCCGCCGAAGCGCCTCGCGTCGTCATAGTAGAGTAGCGCTCGCGTGCCGAACGTCGACACCGCGAGCCCACCCATCCGCATCGCGCGCATCATCACGCGTCTGAACGTCGGCGGACCGGCGATCCAGGCGATCGAGATGAGCGCGCGGCTGGAATCGATCGGGTACCACACGCTGCTCGTCCACGGCCGTCTCGGAACAGGCGAGGGCGACATGCGCTATCTCGTCCCGTCGCCGCACCCCTTCGAGATGGAATACGTGCGGGCGCTTCGACGCGAGCCGGCGCCGCTGGCCGACGCCGCCGCCGTCGCGCAGGTGTTTCGCCTGCTGCGCCGCTTTCGGCCGGACATCGTCCACACGCACATGGCGAAGGCGGGCTCGGTCGGCCGCACGGCGGCGATGTTGTACAACGTTTCCAGAGCGACGACCGGCCATCGCGCGCGCCTCGTCCACACGTACCACGGACATGTGCTGGACGGATATTTCTCCGCAGGAACGGCAACCGTGTTCACCGGCATCGAACGCACGCTGGCTCGACGCTCGGACGCGTTGATCGCCGTCTCGCCGTCGGTGCTGCACGATCTGCGCGATCGACACCGCATCGGCGCCGCGGATCGGTTCCGCGTCATCCCGCTCGGCTTCGATCTGTCGCGGTTCGCGGCCATCGGTCCCGACGATCGCGTGGCGGCGCGCCGCGAGCTCGCGCTCGACGCCAACGCCCACGTCGCCGCCTTCGTCGGGCGGCTGACGGCGATCAAGCAGCCGGACTTGTTCGTCGAGGGCGCGGATCGAATCGCCCGCGTCGACGAGGGCGCGCGTTTTCTCATTGCCGGCGGCGGGGAGCTCGACGCGTCGCTGCGCGCCGCCGTCGCTCAACGCGGCCTCTCTGATCGTGTCCGCTTCCTCGGCTGGCAGCGCCACCTCGAGACGGTTTACGCGGCGAGCGATCTCATCGCCGTCACGTCGCGCAACGAAGGCACGCCGGTCGCGCTGATCGAGAGCATGGCGGCGGGAGTGCCCGGCGTTTCCTTCGACGTCGGCGGCGTGTCGGATGTGATCACCTCCGCCGATCTCGGCGCGCTCGTAGCGGACGGCGATGTAGAGGCGCTGGTCGCGGCGATGCGACGGCTGTTCGACGACGAGCGCCGGCGGCAGGAGATCGGCGCGCGGGCGCGCGCGTCGGTGCTCGCCCGATTCGGGATCGATCGCCTCGTGCACGATCTCACCGGGCTCTATCGCGACCTCCTCTCGCTCCACTAAGATTCGCCAATGTCGCCGCGTCTCGCGCGCATCGCAATCGCCTCGGTGGCGATCGCGCACGCCGCGCTGTTCATCGTCTACCAACGGCCCGACTGGGACACGCAATGGACCGATCAGAACGGGTACATGATGCTCGGCCGGAACCTCGCCGAAACGGGACGCTACACGCGATTCGCGGCGGCGCAGGACTACGTACCCGAAGCCATTCGCACGCCGATGTACCCGGCGTTCGTCGCGCTGCTCGATCTCGTCTTCGGTGAAAGCCGTGTGGCCATTGCGTCGGTGCAGGCAGTTCTGTTCGCGATCATCTGCCTGCTCGTCTACGAAATCGCTCGAGCCGCGACGACTGAGCGCATCGCGTCCGCCGCCGGCCTTCTGACGGCGATGTACCCGCCGCTGCCGTATTTCGGCGCGCTCGTGCTCACCGAGGTCTTCACAACGGGTCTCGTGACCGCGGGCATGGCAGTCTGGCTCGCGGGCCTTCGCAGAAACTCGACGGGACTCTTCGTCGGGAGCGGCGCGATCTTTGGAGCGACCGCGCTGACGCGGCCGGCATTCGAGTACCTGCCGCTGTTCCTCGTTGCCGCCGCCGTCGTCGCCGCGCGCGAGAACCGGCGCCTCCGATGGCGTGCCGGCGCGATCATGCTCGCCACCTTCTGTGCCGTCATCGCGCCGTGGCTGGCGTACAACGCGGTGTATTTCAAGACGCTGACGTTCACGCCCGCGGGTGGTCCAGGACGGCAGCTGTTCGAGGGGTCGTGGCAGGCGGAATTGCCGGGCCGTGTCGAAGCCGAGCTGACGACGCTGGCCGACTCGAACTCCAATCGACAGGAGCTCGACGATAAGGTCCGAGCCGTAGCGGCACGAACCGGAATGCCGGCCGAGCCGATGCTGCGCTACGTGCATCAGCATCAGGACATCCGGAAGATCTGGGTCGACCCGGTCGAACCATGGGAGCGGATGCGCTCGCGTATCGAAGCCGACCACGAATACTTCCGCGTCGGCATGGAAAACATCCGTCTGCATCCGGTCCGTTACATGTGGCGGCGCGCCACACGCGGAACCTTCCTGCTCTGGGCGGCTGAAATTCCAGTGCGCTACTCCGACATCAACCGGCTATCGCCGCTGACGATCCGCGCCATCTGGTTCGTGCAGGTCGTGCTCATGGTGCTGGCGCTGTGCGGCGGCGTCGTGCTGGCGCGGCAGGGCGCGGTCACGGAGGCGTTCGCGATGGCCGCGCTCATCCTTTACGTCTCGGCCGTACACGTGCCGCTATATTCGGAAGCGCGCTATTCACTGCCGGCAAAGCCGATGGTCCTGCTGCTCGCCGCAGCGGCAATCGTGGTCGCGGCTGAACGATGGGTGGCGAGGCGCACAAGCTACCGCCCTCTCAGTCACAGGTCGTGAGACTGCGGCGTGCGCGGGCGAGGGATTATCCGCGAGGACGCGGGAGCCGCTGGGAAGTGACCGGCCGTTTCTCGCGTTCACGCATTGAACGTCTTAGTACACCGCGTTGTCAAGCGGCAATTTGCGCCCGCTCGGCTTGGCGAGCCGGGCCGTTTGTGCCAGACTCTCGCCATTGCGGATTGAGGATTGCGGATTGCGGATTTATTGGCGATTGGATCCGTCAGGTTGAACGCTTGAATCCCTCAATCAATCCGCTAA
>DAIUKO010000006.1:62384-68024 GCA_036848175.1 Vicinamibacterales bacterium
TCAATCAATCCCCAATTACGGATTGAGGATTGTGGATTGCGGATTTATTGGCGATTGATCCGCGGAGCTAACCCTTGAATCCTCAATCAATCCGCAATCCGCAATCCTCAATCCGCAATTCAGTGGTCGCGATCCCGGCATACAACGAGGCGGCGACGATTCGAGCGGTCGTTGATCGCGTGCGCGCCGAGCTTCCCGACTGCGATGTGCTCGTCATCAACGACGGCTCGGACGACGACACGGCGGCGGTGCTCGCCGGCAGCGGTGCGGTCGTCGCCGACCACTTGTGCAACCTCGGCTATGGACGCGCCATTCAGACCGCCGTGTTGTATGCGACGCGCGGCGGATACGATCGCCTGATCACGCTCGATGCCGACGGCCAGCACGATCCGGCGCAGGTCCGCCCGCTGCTCGCGGAGTTCGACCAGGGGCGGTGGGACATCCTGATCGGATCGCGGTACGTCGCCCGTCAAAAGTACGATGACGTGCCGATCGGACGTCGCGTGGGGATGCAGCTGTTTTCCACGCTGGTACGTTTGACGGCGGGGCGCCGGATTTACGACACGACGTCGGGTCTCAAGATCATGGGCCGCCAGACCTTCGCGCCGCTCACGAACTGGCAGTTCATCGACTTTCATGCCGAGGCGCTCGTCTACCTGATGCGGCTCGGATTTCGAATCGGCGAGTTTCCCATCACGGTCGCGACCCGCAGTCACGGCCAGTCGATGTACTCGACGCTCAGCCACGTGAAGTACCCGTTGAAGACGATGTTGATGCTGGTGCTCGGCCTCGTGCAGGCGAATCTCACGCGAAAGCGGACATCATGACGATCGCAGGAGTGGTCCTCGGGGTCGCGATTGGGGTCGTGCTGCTGCTGTGGGTCGTCCATCTGATTCGCGGTGACCGCCTCTACGTCGGGTACGGCGTCATCTTCGTGTTGGGCACGCTGGCGGCGATGACGGTGTTGATCGTGCCTCCGCTTCTCGACGCGGTGACGCGCACCAGCGTCGCGCTGCTGTCCGTTCCAGCCCTGAGCATCGTGCCCCTGGTGATCTTCACGTTTCTCATGGTGTACGTCTTCGCGCAGATCACTATTCTGTCGAACCGCGTGATGCGATTGACGCAGGAATTGGCGATGCGGAGCGCCCGGCGAGACGGCGAGCTGGAGTCGCCGGCCGCTGAACAGCCGTGATGGACCACGAACAGGCGCTCCGGCTCGTTTACGAAACGATCGACGTCGTGAACCAGCAGTTGCCGGCCTCGAAGCGGCTGCCGAAGTCACCGAGCACGGTGATCGCCGGACCCGGCGGCGCGCTCGATTCGCTCGGCGTCGTCACCTTCGTCATCACGCTCGAAGACAAAGTCGGAGAAGCGGTCGGCGCGAGCGTGCAGTTGCTCGAACGTGACGTGCTCGGCGAGGGCAGCCCGCTCACGACGGTGGCCGCGCTGACCGAGTTCGTTGCCGCAGCAGGTCAATCCTGACGTGAGCCAGCCAGAGCGTCTGTTTTTCATCGCCGATTTCAACATCGAGACTCTGGCGCGCTACGTCGCCAATAGCGCGCTCGTCGGCTGTGAGACCGCAGTCGCGCCTTCCGGTCCGGTGATGCCGTCGCTCGCCGCCGGGCCACCCGGTGAAGGACGTGCGGAGTGGTCGGCCGTCGTGTGGACGCGACCCGAGGCGGTGATCGAAACCTTCCGGCGTGCGCTGGCGTTCGAGGCGATCAAGGAGCACGACGCACTCGAGGAGGTCCGGGTCTATGCGGCCGCGATTGCGCAGTTCGCATCGCGGGCTCGCTACGTTCTGCTTCCGACGTGGGTCGTGCCGCCGTTCGAACGTGGCTGGGGCATGCTCGACTACCGGCCGGGCGTCGGCATCACGCACCTGCTCGCGCGGATGAACCTCGCGCTGGCCGATGCGCTCCGCGACCATCCAACCGTCTTCCAACTCGATGCCGGCCGCTGGTTGTCAGCCGCCGGTCCGCGTGGATGGTCGCAGAAACTCTGGTATGCGACGAAGTCGCCGTTCGCCCAGGCCGTCATCGAGCAGGTAGCGGCCGACATCGTCGCGGCCGTCAACGGCATCGCCGGCCGCGCCCGGCGTGTTGTCGTGGTCGATCTGGACGATGTCTTGTGGGGCGGCCTCGTCGGCGAGGTCGGCTGGACGGCATTGAATCTCGGCGGCCACGATCACGTGGGCGAGGCGTTCGCCGATTTTCAGCGGGGGCTCAAAGCCCTGACCGCTCGCGGCGTGCAGTTGGCGATCGTCAGCAAGAACGACGAAGCGACCGCGTTGGAGGCGATCGATCGCCATCCGGAGATGCAGCTTCGACGTGGGGACTTCGCCGCGTGGCGCATCAATTGGGAAGACAAGGCGCAGAATGTCGTCGCGCTGCTCGAAGAACTGAATCTCGGTGCGGAGTCGGCGGTCTTCATCGACGACAGCGCGATCGAGCGCGCCCGCGTGCGCGACGCAGTCCCGGGCATCCTCGTGCCGGACTGGCCGGATGATCCGACGCGGTTTCGTGAAGCACTGTCGTCGCTGCGATGCTTCGACTCGCCGTTTCTGACGGCAGAGGATCGCGGGCGGACGACCATGCTTGCCGCTGAGAGGGCGCGACGATCTGGGCTCGCGGCAGCCGCCAATCTCGAGGACTGGCTGCAAACGCTCGACATCAAGCTACACGTCGAACCGTTGAGTGGCGTCAACCTCGATCGAGCCACACAGTTGTTCAACAAGACGAATCAGATGACGATTGCCACACGGCGTCTGACCAAGCCGGAGCTCGAAGCGTGGGCCGCGGCGCTCGGACATTCGCTGCTGACGTTCCGGGTCGCCGACCGATTTGGCGATTCCGGGCTGACCGGGATCGTCGGTCTTCGGTTCGACGGTCCTGACGGGACTGTCGCGCACCTCGTCGACTTTCTCTGGAGCTGCCGCGTCGCCGGTCGCAATGTCGAAGACGCGATGCTGAATGTCGCGGTGACGCATTGCCGCGCGCATGGCGCCTCGACGTTGCGTGTGGAAGTCACGCCGACCGCGCGCAACAAACCGTGCGTCGATTTCTTCCAGCGGTCGGGACTCCGTCCTGTAGGCGACCACGTTTTCGAGTGGGACACGTCGCAGCCGTACCGATGCCCGCCGTGGGTGACGGTCACGGGCGAGACCGCTCGTCCTTCGACAAGCTCAGGACGAGCGGGATTAGCTCACTGATGGCGGTGGTGCTCGGCTATTGTGGTCCTGCCGACAACAACCGGGACCGCTCGTGGTGAGCTTGTCGAACCACGAGCCACACCCGCTCACTCTTCGACGCGCTCAGGGTGAGCGCTGAATGAGCCTGACGATCGGTCGCTGTGGCCCTGAAGAGATCGACGAAGTCGTTCACTACATCGACGCGTACTGGAAGCACGGGCACGCGCTGGTCACGAGCCGGCGGTTGCTCGACTGGCAACACCGAAGTTCCGATGGTGGATATTCGTTCGTGGTCGCGCGTCGCGACGGCATCATCATCGGGATTCTCGGCTACATCTCGACGATGCGGTTCGATCCTGCGCTCGCCGCGGACAATGTCGTGTGGCTGACGACCTGGAAGGTGCGCGACGATGCCGGCGTCGCAGGCGTCGGGCTCGCGCTGCTGCAGCATCTTGCAGCGCATGAACCTCACATCGCGATCGGCGCAATCGGATTGAACCCTGCGACGCGGCCGATCTATCAGGCGCTCGGCTATCGCACAGGCGAGCTGCAGCACTACGTCCTGCCGAACGCGGACCGGCGTCGCTTCGCGCTCGCCACGCTGTCGCCCACGCCGGCGCCGGTCGGTGCCGACGCCGCGCCGCTTGCCGCGCGGTCGGTGACCGACGCCCGCGCCTTCGACGCCCTCACCGACGTCGCGGCAACGACGGCCGGCATTCCGCGGAAGACCGCACGCTACTTCGTCGCGCGGTACGTCGAGCATCCGGTGTACTCGTACCGCGTGGTCGGGTTGACGGACCGCGACACGGTGGTCGGCGTCCTCGCGACGCGGCTGGCTGAGCACGAAGGCCATAAGGCCGTACGCATCGTCGACTTTTTCGGAGACCCGCATCTGATCACTCGAATCGGCGCCGTCGTGCAGTCGCTGGTGCAGGAATACGATGCCGAGTACGCGGACATGTACAACGCTGGGATCGATCCGGCGGCATTCGAGGGCGCGGGCTTCAGGCGCGTCGATCCCGATGGACCAGACGTCGTGCCCGATCATTTCGAACCGTTCGAACGGCGGAATGTGAGGTTGTGGTTCTCGATCAGGGCTGCTGGAGAGCCTGTCTTGTTCAAAGGTGACGCCGATCAGGATCGGCCGAGCGTCGTTCCGAGGATGCCGCGATGACGCGGCACGCGACGATCCGCTTCACGGATACGGATCAAAAGCGATTCGCGAAACTGTCCGGCGACTTCAACCCGGTTCACCTCGACCGGGTGGCCGCACGTCGCGTGGTTGCGGGAGAGCCGATCGTCCACGGGATTCACCTCCTGTTGCGCGCCTTGGACGTCCACTTCAGCCGCACTTCGCCGCCGGAACATGTGAGCGTCACCGCGACGTTTCTGCGGCCAGCGGTTCTCGAGGAGCCGATCCGCATCGAATCGAACGCCGACGGCACCGTCTCGATTCAGGCCGATGGCGACATCGACCTGGTCCTCGCGAAGATCAGCGCCCCGCGAGACGCAAAACCGCCGGCAAAGGGACGGAAACGAGACGCAGTGGACACGGGGGATGGACGGCGATCAGAAGGACCGGCCGCGGGGACGATCGACCTCCGTCGCACCGTGCGGCCGAATCAAACGTTTCCACGCCTGGCGCGCGCGCTCGGATCGGATGTCGTCGCCGCGCTGGCTGGCGTCTCGAACATCGTCGGCATGGAATGTCCAGGCCGGGATTCTCTCCTGTCGGCAGTTCACCTCGAACTGACGCGACACGCCCGCGCGTCGCGACTCGACTGGCGCGTGGCGCGTAGCGATGACCGCTTCGGGCTCGTACGGCTCGCGATTGCGAGTCCGGCCGTGAGTGGGACGGTCGACGCCTTCCGACGCCCGCAACCAGTGGCGCTTCCGACCATTGACGCAGCGACCGCACGAGTCGTCCCTGACGAGTTCGTCGGCCAACGCGCGTTAATCGTGGGCGGATCGCGCGGCCTGGGTGCGGCAACGGCGATGCTCCTGGCCGCCGGCGGCGCACTGCCGATCGTCACCTACGCGACTGGCGCCGACGAAGCCGTGGCGCTGCGGCGCGATGCGCAGTCCGCGCATCGCTCGCTCGAGACGCTTCGGTTCGACGTCGCCAGTGACGACGTGAAGATCCTGGCTGAAGCCGCCGCCCGTTTCGGCGTCACACACCTGTACTATTACGCCACGCCGAGAATCTTCGCGCGCAGGCGTGAGCCGTTCGATGATGCGTTGTTCACGCGGTTTGCGGAATTCTATGTGACCGCGTTCGCGCGTGTGTGCGCCGCCGTCCGCGGCGCCGTCGCGTCGCTCGACGTGTTCTATCCGTCCTCGATCGCGGTGGAACAATCGGTCGCGGAGTTGACCGAGTACGCGGCCGCAAAGGCTGCCGGCGAATCCGTGTGCCGGCAGATGGATCGGCCGGCCGACGGACTGCGAATCGT
>DAIUKO010000007.1:0-7035 GCA_036848175.1 Vicinamibacterales bacterium
TGCGGCCGCCGACGAGCGAGCGCAGCGAGCGCGGCCGGACGGCAACGTCCCATGGACGATGAACATCTCGCTGCTCAACCGGCGGTGACGGTCTATCGGCCGATTCACCAGGAAGGATTCGGCGGCCGCCTGTTCGTGAGCACGAACCGCGATCCACACACGCTGGTGCCGGTGGTCACGCGCACGATACGCGACATTGACCCGGATCAGCCCGTCGAGCGGGCCGCGACGCTCGAGGAGGTGCGCGCCGAACTGCTGTCGCCCGAGCGCATCAACGCGCTCGTGTTCTCCGGATTCGCCGGCATCGCGTTGCTCATCGCCGTTGTCGGACCCGCTCGTTCACCGGACCGAGCACCTCGGGGAAAATACGATTGTCCGTCCCGCTACTCGGTGCGCAGCGATCGTATCGGATCGACTCGTGTCGCACGGCGCGCCGGAACGATCGACGCGATGAGCGCGACGCAAACCAGAACTCCAACCACTGCCGCGAATGTGAGCGGGTCGAGCGGATCGATCTCGTACAGCGCTCGACCGAGCAGCCTCGTCGTGAAGACCGCGCCGATGACGCCGATGACCACACCGGCCCCGGTCATGTGCATCGCGTGGCGCAGCACCAACTGCATCACTTCGCGGGGACGCGCGCCGAGCGCGAGTCGGATTCCGAATTCGCGCGTGCGCTGCGCGACGCCGTAGGCGACGACGCCGTACAAGCCGACCGCGGTGAGCACGAGCGCGAGTACGGCGAACAGCGTCAGCAGCAGCATCTGAAATCGCGCCGGCGCGACCGACATCGTGACGTACTCGTCGAGGCCACGAATGTCGTAGAGCGCGACCTCGGGATCCTTGCTGAGAACGGCCCGCCTCGCCGCATCGACGACGACGCCAGGCGCGGCAGTGGTACGAATCACGATGAACAGCGTCGAGATCAACCCCTGTGCGTAGGGAATGAAATACGCCGGCCGGCTCGGCTCGTTGAGCGAGCGCTGCCGCACGTCGCGCGTGACACCGACCACCTCGCGCCACGGCGCCGTCTTCTCGGTGGTGCTCAGACCGGGCCGAATGCGCTGCCCGATTGGATTCCGGCCGTTCAGAAACTGGCGCGCGAAGCTTTCGTTCACGACGACGACTCGCGGCGCCGCATCATCGTCCGCGGCGCTGAACTCACGCCCCTCGACAATCGGAATTTGCAGCGCCCGGAAAAAGCCGGGGCCGACCATGCAGAAGTCGGCGCTCGCGCGCTGCGACGGCGGCAGCGGCGCGCCTGCCAGCTCGAAGCCGATGCCGTAGCGGACGCCGACCAACGGCAGCGGCGCGGCGGCCGTGGCCTCGATGCCCGGCAAGGCGTCGAGATCGGCGATGAGCTCGTCGTAGAACGCGATCTGTTTCAGATACGGATAGCGGGACGTCGGCAGACTGAATTTGAACGTCACCACGTGGCTCGCATCGAAGCCGGGGTCGGTGTGCACGAGGCGATCAAAGCTGCGCAGCAGGAGTCCAGCCGCGACGAGCAGCACCACGCCGACGCTGATCTCCGCGACGATCAGCGTCGTCCGCGCGCGGCTGTGGGCGCGGCCGGCCGTGATGCGACCGCTGTCGTCCAGATTGACCTTTGGCTCCGTTCCGCTGCCGAACAGCGCAGGAATCGTTCCCGATCCCAGCGCGCTGAGAAATCCCACCGCCGCGGTGAACGCGAGCACGGCGCCGTCGATCCTCACCTCGTCGAGACGGTGAAGATCCGCCGGCGACATCCGGACGAGGACACCGATCGACCATGCCGCGAGCAGCAGTCCCACCGCGGTGCCGAGGACCGACAAGACGACGCTCTCGGTCAGCAATTGGACGACGATCCGCCGCCGCGACGCGCCGAGCGCCAGACGCAGCGCGATTTCCCGGCCGCGGCCCGCGCCGCGCACGAGCGCAAGGTTCGCGAGGTTGACGCACGCAATCAGCAGCACACAGCCGACGGCGACGAGCAGCACGAGGAGCGGCTGCCGCGTGCTGCCGACGAGGCGTTCGAGCTCCGGCGTCAGCGCGACGCCGTGCTGGTCGTTGTCCTCGGGATACTCGCGCGCGAGCGCCGCCGCGATCGCGTCCATCTCCGCCTGTGCGGCGGCAACGGTTGCCTCGGCGCGCAAACGCCCGATGACCCTGATGAAATGGGCGCCGCGCTGGGTCGTGATCGGCGTATCGCCGGGCTCGTCGATTCTCGCGTCCTGCGCCGGGGTGACCCAGAGCTGCGCGGCGGGCACGCTGAGCGGATAGCGGAACCCGGCCGGCATCACGCCGACGATCGTGAACGGCCTGGCATTGATCGTCGTCACGCGGCCGACCGCGTCGGCGGCGGCGCCAAATTCCGATCGCCAGAGACTGTCGCTGATCACGGCGACGTCGGCGCCGGCGCGCTCTTCCTCGGGTCGGAACGATCGGCCGAGGAGCGGCTGCACGCCGAGCGTCGAGAAGAAGTCTGCGGATACGACGGCGCCGGGGGTGTACGTCGACCGTCCACCGACCGTCATCGTGAAGGCGAGCTCGTGATAGGCCGACAGCCGCTCGAACGCCCTGGTCCGCGAACGCCAGTCGAAGAAGTCGGGCCACGACACTGACGATCTGGGAGATGTGTGTCCGCGCCGCAGATCGATCATCTCCACCGCGACGAGACGATCGGACTGCGGGAACGGCAGCGGGCGCAGCATCACCGCGTCGATGACGCTGAACATCGCCGCATTCACGCCGATGCCGAGCGCGAAGGTCGCGATCGCGACGGCGGCGAACCCCGGCGCCTTGCGCAGCGAGCGGCACGCGTAGCGCACGTCCTGAGCGAGCTGCTCGAGCGCGGTCCAGCCCCACATGTCGCGCGTGACCTCTTTGACGAGCGCCACGTTGCCGAATTCGCGACGGGCGGCGCGCGTCGCCTCCTCGAGCGTCTCGCCGCGCGCGACGCGATCCGCGATCGCGAGGCGAAGATGCGACGCGATTTCTTCGTCGAGCTCTCGATCCTGCTGCCTTCGCCAGAGCGGACGCTTCATGTCTGCGGCCCTCCCGGATGTAGGGAGTCTACACCCTAATACGTAGAGTGCCTACACCCAGGGTGGGCGGGCCTGGTGAGCTCGCTCGCTTCGCTCGCGCGTGGAGCTATTTCTGTTCTTGCGCCCGGGCGCCGCGGAGGATGTCGACGAGTGCGTAATTTCCTTCGTGGCACGCGTACTCGAAGAGCCGCACGTCGGCGCGCGTCATCGGAATCCGTGCGGTCCAGACGCGGGTGAACGTGTCGGGATCGTCCACGGTGAACTCGTAGAGCAGCGTGTCCGCGCCGACGCGCGTCAACCGCTCGACGAGGTGCAGCTTCTCGCCGGTGCCCCGGAATCCAACTTTGCCGTTGAAGTTGGTCGTGTCGACGACGAGCGTGTCCCCGTCCCACCTCCCCCGCGACGATCCGAGCCACAGCTTGACCGAGGCGGGCGGGTGCGGACGGCCGTCCGTCCAGACGATGCGCGCGTCATGAATCATCTCGGTGAAGATGACGACGCGATCGGAGAACTGCAGGATCTTGACGAAGTTGTTGTAAGGGCCGACCTGAATCGGCGGTCCGGCGTTGAAGGCCAGGCACCGCTCCTGCAGCGAGCGGTTTTCGGGACCGTCGGCGGGATGGTCGCGGTTGTCCGCCGCGCGCGCGGCCGCACGCGCACGCGCGTCGGCGGTCAGCGGCGGCAACTTGCCGTCGGGTGGATCGACGACCAACGACGTGATCCGCTTGCCATCGAGAACCGCGAGTGCGGTGCCGCGCTCGAACCAGTAGTCGTTGACCGCGCGGCCGACGTCCACGGCCGCGCCGCCGTCGCGCCGATCGCGATTCCCGCGCTCGAGCTGCTCGCTCGCCCAGGCGGCGGCCTCGGCTTCGCTGACGACTGCCTTCCCTTCGAACTCGGCAGGACGCTCGAGCGGCGTCAGCGTCGCGAATGCCCACACGCCTTCCAGGCTCGCCGGCGCGGCCGGCGCCAGCGCCATCGTCATCACCGCGGCACCGGCCAGAGCAAGCAGTCGCATGATCAAAAAATCCGCCGTCGCCGGCTCTGAAACGACCTTCGCTAACCGACTCACGAGTTGCGGCGATTTTCGGGATCAGTATAAGGCGGGCAGACAATTGAGTCGCAGCCCGACGCGAGGTGAAGCGCGCGCCCACCCGGCCGACGGGCTGAAGGCGCCGCGTACAAGCGAAGAGGCGCCGCGCTTCACGCGCGGCGCCCCTTCCTTCTCGATTGTGACGGTCGCGCCGCGACTACGGAACGAGACCGATTTTGGGCGCCAGATCGATCGAGGCGGCGTCGATGCTCAGCTCAGTGCTGGCCGGCACGTCACCCTCCCGGAAGTCGCCCTTTCGAAACGTCGTCTTCACGACGACGCCCGCTTCGCTCCCGGACGGCCGCCGAGTGTCGACCCTGGTCGAGGGCTGAAGCACCACGGCATCGACCGTACCCGTCGCCGGCTGGAGCGATGCCGTGATCGTGCCGATGGTACCGGTGATCGTGACGTTCTGATTGACGAACTGAATGAGCTTGGCGTTGTTGTTCTGCGTCAAGACTCCGATCACCCTGTAGACGTCGCCCTTCGAAGTCACGACTGCCAGACGGCCACCTTTCTGCGCACAGGTGATGGCACACTTCAGGTGTTCGGGCGCGACGACCGCAGTGATCTTGGCCATCACCATGTTGCACTCGCTGTCGACGAGCTGTCCGACGACCACGTCGGTACCGACACCTGTTGGCTTGGTCAAACTCGACGCGTCGACGAGCTGCGTCGCGGTGGCGTCGGGCAGCTGATCGACGTTCGCACCGGCGGCGGTCGTTGGCGTGCCCGCACTCAGGACGAGCGCTGCGAGCATTCCGCATATCACCATAGAACGTTGCATGTCCTTCACTCCTCGAGGAAATCCCACGTCCACTATTGGACCGCCGTCGCCTGGTTCGTCTGAATCTCGACGATGTTCAGCGCTCGATTGTAGAGGCGGACGTTGTCCATCCGCCCGTTGAAGTACTCGCCCCAGAACTGGTTGCCGCCGAGGAAGACCGAGTCGGCCGACGTCATGATGTCGCCGGTGATGGACCGATCGTCGATCGGGATGCCGTTGACATAGATCCGGAGCACGCCTTCGGCCTTGTCGTAGGTCACCACGACGTGGCTCCACGTGTTGACCGGCAGCGGATCCGACGCGCGCACGTCTCGGTCGACACCGCTGATTCTCACCAGGCCGACGCCGTGCGTTGCGGCGTCGCTGCCGTACATCGCGTAGACGAGCCCCTGCGGTCCTTGCTTCAGGATCAGCGACTGCCAACCGGTCACGGTAGCCGGCCTGACCCACGCTTCGAGCGTCATGCCGGTCGTGAAGTCGAGATCGTTGGCGTCGTTGATCGTCACGTAGTTGCTGGTGCCGTTGAACGACAAGGCGTTGCCGTAGATGCCCTGCGCGCTGACCGCGCCGCCGAGCGCGCCGTTGTGGCCAAGGCCCGTCTTGTCGGTCGCTGTGCCGTCGTCGAAGTTGTACGACGCGACCAGACCGGTCGCACTGGTTGCCGGCGCGGCCGTGCCCGGCACGACCGGCGTGCGCATCAGCGTGCGGATGTCGGTTTCCGACAGCGTCACGCCCATGATGCGGACCTCGTCCATCACGCCGCTGAAGAACTCGTCGAGCCAGACCTGATTGCCGCCCAGCCACAGCGGCCCGGACGTGACCGGGATGTTCCCGGTCACCGCCAGCGTTCGATGGAGGACGCCGTTCAAGTAGATCTTCAGCGAACCGCCACCATACGTGACAGCGACGTGCATCCACTTGCCCGTCAGCGCGGTGTCGAGCGCGGCGACCGATCGGACGGTGCCGCCAGCCATCACGTAGCCGTTCGGCTGCCCCGACGCGGACGCGCTGTTGTTGGCGTACATCGAGTAGGCGAGGTTGCTGCCGTTCTGCTTCATCAGGATGTTTCTCCATCCTGTCTGCGTGTTCACCTTCACCCACGCCATCATCGTCGCAGCGGTGGTCAGGTCGAGCGAGTTGCTGTCGGCGACGGTGATGAGATCGTCGACGCCGTCGAACTGCATCGCCTTTCCGAAGCGTCCGCCAGTGACGCGCGTCGGACCGTTCGTCGCGCTGAAGGTGCCATTGTTGCCGTTGCCGCTGCTGTCGATGACCGTGGTGCCGCTCGCCTCCTCGAATCCGAACGAGGCGCCCGGCGCGAACGGAGTCACCGTCACATTCGCCGAGCACGACGTTGTCTGGCTCGCGGTGTCGGTCACGTTGAGCGTCACGGATGTCGTTCCCGGCGCGTACGGTCCTGGCGGATTCTGCGCCAACGTGACGCCGCCGCCGTCAGGATCGAACGATCCGTTGTCGATCGACGCCGCCGCCGTTCCAATCAGCGTCGCCTGCACCGTCACCGGCTGGCACTGCGCGACCGGCGGCGGATCGAAGATCGTGATCGTGAAGGTCTGCGGCGCACTCGTGTTGACGCCGCCGTTCGCCGTGCCGCCGTTGTCGCTCAGCGTCACGGTGACGGTGGCGACGCCGATCGCGCCCGCCGCGGACGTGTAGGTCAGCGTTCCATTCAGCGCAATCGCCGGAGCCGCCGAGAACAGCGCGGCGTTGTTGTTGCCGACGTTGAAGGCGGTCAGCGCCTGGCTGCTTTCATTCGCCGGCCCGACGCTCATGTTCGTCGCCCATCCGGCGACGGAGTGCGCGCCGGAATTCTTGGCCGCGCTCTGGTTCGCCCCCTTGGTGAAGCTCGGCGCGTCGTTCACGGCGGTGACGCCGATCGTGAACGTCTGTGCCGCGCTCGTATCGACGCCGCCGTTGGCGGTGCCGCCGTCGTCATGAATCTGCACGGTTACCGTCGCCGACCCGTTGACGTTGAGGGCCGGCGTGAACGTCAAGGTCCCGTTCGCGGCCACCGCCGGCTGCACCGAGAACAACGCGTTGTTGTCGTTGCTGACGATGAAGTTGACGGTCTGCGTTTCACCCGGTCCGGCGCTGATCGCGGTCGCCCATCC
>DAIUKO010000007.1:7135-22081 GCA_036848175.1 Vicinamibacterales bacterium
CGTTCTGCGTTTCACCAGGTCCGGCGCTGATCGCGGTCGCCCATCCAGCCACGGAGTGCGCACCGCTGTCTTCGAGCGCCGTCTGATCCGCACCCTTCGTGAAGCTCGGCGCGTCGTTCACGGGCGTGACACTGATCGTGAAGGTCTGTGCCGCGCTCGTATCGATGCCGCCGTTGGCCGTGCCGCCATCGTCATGCGCGCGCACGGTGACGGTCGCCGAGCCGTTCGCGTTGAGGGCCGGCGTGAACGTCAACGTCCCGTTCGCCGCCACCGCCGGCTGTGCCGAGAACAGCCCGTTGTTGTCGTTGGTGACGATGAAGTCGACATTCTGACTCTCGTATGGGCCGGCGCTGATCGCCGTCGCCCATCCACCGACCGACTGTGCGCCGCTGTCTTCGAGCACCGTCTGATCGGCACCCTTCGTGAAGCCCGGCGCGTCGTTGACGCCGGTGATCGTGATCGTGAACGTCTGTGCCGCGCTCGTGTCGACGCCGCCGTTGGCGGTTCCGCCGTCATCGTGCACCTGCACGGTGACGGTTGCCGTTCCGCTCCGGTTCGCCGCCGGCGTGAAGGTCAACGTTCCGTTCGCCGCGACCGCCGGCTGCGCCGAGAACAGCGGGTTGTTGTCGTTGCTGACGATGAAGTCGACGGCCTGCGTTTCGCCCGGTCCGGCGCTGATCGCGGTCGCCCATCCGGTCACGGAATGCGCCCCACTGTCCTCGAGCGCGGTCTGATCCGCACCCTTGGTGAAGCTCGGCGCGTCGTTCACGCCGATGATCGTGATCGTGAAGGTCTGTCCCGCGCTCGTGTCGACGCCGCCATTGGCCGTGCCGCCGTCGTCGTGCGCCTGCACAGTCACGGTTGCCGATCCAGTCGCGTTCGCCGCCGGCGTGAAGGTCAAGGTTCCGTTCGCTGCCACCGCCGGCTGCACTGAGAACAACGCCGTGTTGTCGTTGCCGACGATGAAGGTGACGTTCTGCGTCTCCCCAGGTCCGGCGCTGATTGCGGTCGCCCACCCCGCCACCGAATGCGCTCCGCTGTCCTCGAGCGCGCTCTGATTCGCGCCCTTCACGAAGCTCGGCGCATCATTCACCGGCGTCACGCCGATGTAGACGGTTGCGACGTTGCTCACCGCGCCGAACGGATCGACGTCCTGATAGGTGAAGTGATCCGGCCCGTTGGTGTCGGGGTTCGGCGTGTAGGTGAACGAGCCGTCGCCGCTGAGCACGACATGTCCGTGCGTGGCGTCGGTGACGAGCTGCGCCGTCACTGAATCGCCGTTCGGATCGCTGTCGTTTGCCGTCACGCGGTCGAGCGCCGGCACCGTCAGAACACCATCTTCGTTCACGGTGTAGGCGGGACTGCCACTCGATCCATCGTCATTGGCGACCGGTGGAACGTTTCCGACGCCCATCGTGACCGTGGCGGCGTTCGAAATCAGCAGTCCATCGGAGATGGTGTAGGTGAAGGTGTCAGGTCCGCTGTAGCCGGTCTGCGGCGTATAGGTCACGGTCCCATTCGTGTTCAGCGTCGCGGTGCCGTGCAAAGGCGCCGATACCGCCGCCACGCGCAGCTGTGCCTTCGGCGTGTCGGCATCGGTGTCGTTGAACATCAGGCTGCCGCTGTTCAGCGGGCTGGAACTGAAGACCTTGCTCGTGTTCAGGTTCGTCAACGCCGTGTCGTTGACCGCGACCGGTGCGTGAGCGGTCGAGATGATGATGTCCTGCAGCTCGGGCGTGACCATCGGATCGCTCGTCGCCAGGTCGGCGCGGTACTGGACGAACCGAGCATGCGGGTGTCTCGTGTACTCGCCGGGCGTCGTCACGAGCGTGAAGTCGGTCCAGGTCCCGTCTGGCGTTGCGATGTCGCCGGTGCGCTCGTAGATCGCGACGCTGGTTCCGGCCGGCGTGAAAGCCTGCCACGTGATGGTTTGCCAATCGACCGCGCTCTGCGCGTCGAACACGCGCGACGTGAACGATCCCGTCGTCGCGTACGGGGTCAGCCGGATCCAGTTGACGACGATGTTGCCGCCTACCGGGTTGAAATCGCTTGCCGCGATCGGCCGCATCAGCGTGCCGATCGGCGCCGCGTGCGATGCGACCGGAACGCCGTCGATCGAGTAGTTCAGACCGCCTGGCACCCAATCGATGCGATAGCGGTGCGGCGAGCCGAGATATCCGGTGCCCAGGTCCGTCTCCATGCTCAACCCGCCGTTGTGCGTGCGCGTGTAGAGCCTGCCGCCGTCCTTCGTACTGAAGAGGGCGAATGGCGTGCTCAGAGCATCGGTCGCCAGGCCCGCATGCTGGAACGGATCGCCGGTGAACGTCGTGAGGAACTCCAGTGAATGGCCCACTCCGTATACGCCGACCTCGCAATTGGGCGGCGTCCCGTCGCACGTGCCGACGCGCGCCCCGTCCACCGCGAGAACGCCGTTGGCGACAGAAACGGATCCGCCGACTTCCGGCTGCCACAGCACGCTGATCCAGTCGGCAGGCAGGGTCGTGCCGTAGAACTCCGCGCCTCTCGCCGGCGCGAGGATCACTTCACCGTCGGCGTTTTGCGCGACGTAGGCAGTGCCCGGCGTGCCGGCAAGGAAGTCCACCGACGCCGTGTCGTGCAACGTCGGACCGGGCACCGTGAAGCTCGGCGTCAGGAACAGCGACGGATTGGAGGCGTGATCGATCGACGTGATGCGGAAGTAGTAGGTGTTGTTCGGGACGAGACCCGAGATCGTCAGGCTGTGATCCAGAACGAACGCCGAGCTCGCCACCGAGAAAGTCTGACCGGTCGGGAACGTCTGATCGGTCGAGTAGTCGACGCGCGAGTCCGCCTCCTCGTTCGTCTTCCACGAGACGACCGCCGTCGAGCCATCGATCGCGTTGACCTTGACCTGCGAGATCGACGGCGGCGTATCGTCGGCGACCGACTGCGCGAACGTGACGTCGACCCAGTAGTTCACGGCATGGAACGACGTGGTCGGGAACGCGCTCGACCCGTACTTGAAGACGCCGTTGCCGGGGTTCCCCGACATCGGCGCGTGCAGCGGCGGTGAATTCACGGCGCTGTTGGCGAAGTAGGCGTTGTCGGCCGAGTAGTGCCCGACGTTGGTGTGGTACGACGCCACGTAGGTCGTGTTCGCGGCGATGGGCACCGGGTTGTTGAAGCGCAGCTCCTGCCATCCCGACGCGGTCTCGTTCGTGAAGGTGCCGGTTGCCAGGAGCGAGCCGCCGACGCTCCACAGGCTGCCGGTGTGCGTGCCGGTGTTCGTCGCGCTCTTGTAGAAGCGAACCGCCGTGATGAAGCCGTCGATCTCGCTGAAGAAGCGGACGCCAACTTCGATCTGGCTGGAGTCGAACGAGTCCGGCATCGACGGGGCCGCCGTCGCCGGATTCCAGAGATGGTTGCACGGACAGAGACTGGCCGTGATCGTGACGAGCACGCTCGTCGAGGGGGTGCCGACGTTGCCGCTGTCGTCGGTCGCGCGGCTCATGATCGTCGCGCTCCCCGGTGCGCCCGGCGACCAGTCGTAGGACCAGCTCGCGCGTCCATTCGCGCCATGCCACGTCACGCCGCCGTCGACCGACACTTCGACGCCTGCGACGACACCGCCGCCTGTATCGCTGGCCGTGCCGCTGATCGTCAAGTGGCCGCCGCTCTCGATGGAGCCCCCAGTCGGGGACACGATCGTCGAGATCGGCGCGTCGGTGTCGCTCGATGGCGAACCCGCGATCATGCCGGACTGAATCGAGCCGGGCTGGACGCCCATGTCGGCGAAGAGATTGATCGTTGCCTGCTGAATGCGCGCGTCGGGCGTCGACGCGCCGCGATCGTGTACGCCGTCGAGGCCCCACGACCACTGCACGGTGCCGGCGCCGAAGACGAGCGCTTTCTTGAAGCCGCCCATCCCGTCGGGCGTGTCCTTGCGGTAGAGCGTCAGTGAATGCGTGGCGGTGCCTAGCCCGATGCTGTATCCGCTTGAACCGAACTTTTCAGCGACGTCGACGGTCGTCGACGACAGACGCGCAAGGCCCGTCGGACGGACGCCGTTGTTGACATCCTCGTCCCACTCGTAACCGAGCGTATTCGCCGACAGCGAGACTACCGTGCCCGGCGGCAGCGCGCCGATGCCAGTGTTGCGCCAGAAGCGGAGCGCACCCATCTCCTGCGGAACCGTGATCGCGTACGAGCAGCAGTTCACCGTCCAGAGCGTGCCGGTCAGCCCGTTTTCTGGGCGGCCGCCATCAGCAGGCGGCGTGCTGTTGTCGCGCCACAGGCCGGTCCATGCCGGATTCGGATCGATCTTGGCGCCGGCGAGCGTTTCCTTGTAGCTGACCAGCGTGCGATAAGGCGTGCCTTGGCCGTCGATGCTCGACTCCCAGCGCGTCTTCCACAGCGCTTCGTTGCCGCTGAAGAACGCGAGATGGACGCCGGCGTCGCGGGCCGCTTCGACGTTGGCGCGCTGCGCGCCGGACCAGTACTCGTCGTGGCCGACCGACATGAAGACTTTGTGGTTGGTGATCTCCGCGCCGCTGCGGTCGGCGTCGACACCGGTGAAGTAACTGACGTCGTAGCCGTTCATCTCGAGCCAGCGCAGCATCGGATATTCGGCGTTGAACAGCCAGCTTTGCGGCGCGCCAATCCGCGTGTTGAACGGGCGGTTGTAGCTCACCTTCGTGGCACGGCCGCCGCCGCCGTAGACCGGCGGGTTCGAAACCGGACCGCCGCTGTACAAGCTCGCACCGCCGTAGCTGTTGTAGGCCTGCCACGTGGTGTCGGCGGTTTGAAAGAGCAGCTTCGCGTGGCGCGAATCGTCACGGACGACGAAGACGATGTGGCTGGCCGCGGTCGCCGGAATGCCGCCGTCGATGCGCGTCAGCTTCGCGAGAAACACGCCCGACGTTTGACCGGTCGTGTCCCACGTGGCGGACACGCCCCATGTGCCGCAGTCGACGAGACCGGTCGTCGAGTCGGTCGCACACGGCGGCTGCACCTGCGGCTGCTCGAGCAGCATGGTCGTCGTCGTGATCTTCCGTGCGCCCGCGTTGCCGTAGTAGCCCAGGCGATAAATGTCGATTCGGTAATTGATCGCGTCGGTGTTGATCTTGAAGTTGACCGTCTGCCCGACGTTGACGCTGAACCCGCTGGCAAAACCCTGAATCGTCGAATCGGTCCCGCCGGTGAGGTCCCAATCGTTGTCACCAGTAAGACAGTTTTCGGCGACGACCGCGTTCGGCGGACTCCCGCAGCCGCCTCCCTGGGCCAGCACGGCGACGCGTCCCGAGCCGCGACCGGTGAGGATGAGCGCGGCCGCGACCGCAAGACTCAATCGAACAGATGACTGACGGACGATGCGCTGAATGATTTTGGTAGTCATCATGATTGTGAAAAAGTCTCCGCCGGGCGCGCCTTTGAGACGCGCGCATGATCGCGGCGACTCAGGTAGCGAACCCGGTACTCGTCTGAATGTCGAGGTCGCGATACTAGATGGATATGGCTAGGGGGTGAATGAATCGAAGGTCCGACCGACATCGGACCGAAGTCGCACACGGCCCGCGATGCGACGGCGCACGCGCGCGAGATCTTCAATAAACAAAGGCCTCGCGCGCGTCGATCGTTTCGTGCAGGCGTTCACCGAACGAGTGCAACGGCCATTGACATCGATCCGCGCACGGCGCGATCGCCGGCCGTCGCGGTTCGCGACGTTGTCCGCGTTCAGGCAGACTTCTTCACGGCCGCCGCATTCACCGAGCGCTACTTGCCGTCGATGCTGAACGCAAAGAGATGGTTGTTGCCGCTGCCCTCCACACCGGATCTGACGTAGCCCGAGCCCCAGTAGACGCTTCCATGCACGACCGCCGGACCCGAGTTGACGGAGCTGCCCGCGCTGAACTGCCACAGGATCGCGCCGGTCGCGGCGTCGAGCGCGAACATCTGATTCTGCGTCGGGAGCTTAGCCATCGATGCCGCGTAGAGGATGCCGTTCGCCACCGTGACCGGAGCGAGATCCCAGACGCCGACCGTGCCCAATCCCGGCAGCGTTTCGACCTGCGGATCGGCGGTCTGCCACAGGATCGTGCCGCTCTTCGGATCGAGCGCGGCCCACGAACCGCCCGTGACGGTCTCGTCGGTGAGGACGCCGTTCTGCGTCAGCTTGTAGGGAATATGGTGATGGTTCGTGATCGATACGTAGATCCGTTCGCCGTCGAACGCGGTGCCCCACTGCATGCCGCCCTGATCGCCGCCAGGACCGATCAGCGTGTTCCAGATGAACGCTCCGGTCTTTGCGTCGAGCAGCGTGTAGACGCCGCTCTTCGCACCGAGGCCGACGACATGGCGGCGATGCGCCTCGACGAACCGCCAGCCGCTGTCCTCGTCGTGTCGCCAGTGACGTTCCACGCGCAGGCGCATCACGTTCGCGCCCGAACCGCCGAGGTCCCACTTCTCGCCGTCCGCCTCGGCCGGACACCACGTGACGCTGGCCGGGAGACTGCCGCACGCGCGCAGCCACGGCTCGTGTCCCTGCACGCGGTACGACCATCGCGGCTCGCCGGTTTTCATGTCGAACGCGACGATCGATTTCAGAAACGATCCCGGCTGCTCGCATGATTCCGTGAAGCCGCCGTGCGCCGCATGACAGGCGGTGACGCTCGCCGGTTCTGTGTACGGCTGACCGAATGTTCCGTAGACCAGGCCGGCACGAACGTCGACCGCCGGCGGCGAGAACATGGTCGCGCCGGCATATCCTCCCGCGACGCCGCCATTGTCCGGCAGCGAGTACGTGCGCCACAGGATGCTGCCGGTGTGCGCATTCAACGCGACGATCGCACCGCGAAATGTCGCCCCCGGCCCCGCCGCACCGGACGCGGAGATGCCGGTGAAGATGGTGTCGCCGACCACGACGGGTGAGCCGGTCATGATCCCTTTGGGATCCGGATGCACCTGCGTCATCCAGCGGAGGTCGCCGGTCTTCGCGTTGATGCCGAGCATATTCGGATGGCGCAGGTCGCCGACGATGAGCGTGTTGCCGACGAGGGATGGACTCGTTCGCGCGACGTCGCCTGCGATGCCGGTGTAGTCGGACACCAGATGCGACCAGATCACCCGTCCGGTGTCGGCGTCGAGTTTCCAGAGCATGCCGCCGAAGTCGCCGAAGTACACCGCGCCGTCCACGACCGCCGGCGTGGCCGACACGTCGCCTGCGATTGTCGCGACCCACTTGGGCATGAGCCGGTGCGCGTTCGCCCGGCGGATTTTGTGCTCGTCCGGCTGATTGCGTGTGTTCGCCGGATCGCGGCCGATCATCGGCCAGTCCGATCGATCGTCGTCTTTGGCGATCGGCCTGGCGGCGCCGGCGAACGCGGCGAGCAGCGTGAGGGTGATCGCGATTCGACGAGTCATCTTGATGCCTCCCTCCCGAAAACGAAGTGGCGGCAATACTAGTTGATCTCTTCCGGTCGATGCAGGCCTGGTGTATTGATGGTCGAACGAACCATCGAGTAGACTGCGAAGAAATCAATCACACGCCCATGCTAAAGAAATCATCAATAACGTGCGCGCTCGCCGTGTCGGCGCTGTCCTGTTCGTCACCGAAGGCGACGTCGCCGCGCGCGCCCGAGCTCTGGGGCGATCTCAAACCGGTCGTGTCGGTCAAAGAACTGATGCGGGACATGCTGGATCCAGCATCCGACTACGTCTTCGACTCCGTCGGCACGTTCATCGGCAAGAACGGAACGGTTGAGCGGGCGCCGAAGACGGACGAGGACTGGGAGCGCATTCGCGTCGGCGCCGTCACGCTCGCGGAAGGGGCCTATCTCCTCAAGATTCCGCGTCCGTTCGCGCCGCCTGGCGACGAGAACAACAGCGCCGGCCCCGATCCGGAGGAATTGTCGCCGGCGCAGATCAAAGCGAAGCTCGAAAAGGACCCGGTGCTGTGGAACGCCAAAATCGAAGCGCTCCGCAACGTCGGCCTCGAAGTCCTCGACATCGTCAAGCGGAAGGACGTCAACGAGCTATGGGACGCGGGTGAGAACCTCGACCAGGCATGCGAGAACTGCCACCTTATTTATTGGTATCCGGGTGAGATCGAGTTTCTGAAGAAACTCGATCGCCGGCTCGACGATCTCTACGGCGTACGTGCGGATCGAAGTCGTAAGCTCGGAATGGAGCCGCGCTAGCGTCCGGGCGCTGGGAAATCTCCACCCGATGATCCGGCGGACAGCCGGCGACCATCAGCCAGCGTGACGAAGCGTGCGTTGGCCGTCATCGAGTTGTCCTTCGCCATCGATCCTTCGACGGTCACGGTGTCCCCAACCTTGAGCGACCTCGATCTCCAGCCGTTCTGGACGAGCACGGTCGGACTCGCCAACTCGATTCTCCAGCTGGTCGTGCTGCCTTCGTGGTCGGTCACCGCGACGATGAAATGCGAATGAGGATTCGTCCATTCGATGGTGGTCACGACGCCTTTCAGCGTGATCGGTTTGTGAGCGTCGTACTCGGCGGCGAACGAGTGGTGGGCGACAAGCGGCGTGGCGGCGAATCCGACGATCAGCAGAGCGAGCCTGGCTGTCATCAACGGCCTCCGCGTTTATCAGCCGCAGATAAGAACGTCAGAAAGGATCTGTAATGGGTGCGCGCCACGCGTGGCGTCATCGCGCGCAAGTCTTGTACCCCGGTGGGTATGACGCGGGTGTTGAAGTCGTCTGCTGGATTCGAGTCGCCGTCAGCGCGGAGTCAGACTAATCCCACTGCCTGGCAGCACATGGCATCATCGTCTCGCAACGCACATTTGGTCGCTTCGATAAGGAATGTTCGAGAGACTCGTAAAATAATTACAACTTTATTGCGACTCACTTACATCGACCATTCAGCGCAGCACGTCGCTCGCCTTGGCCTGTTTGATCATCGCCTCCGCGTCCCGATCGAGGAGATACCCTTCACGCTGAAGTTTGCTCACGGCTTTGCTGACCGCAGCCACGTAGTCATCGTGCGAGCGATACCGCTCCTCGAGCGACAGCCTCGGGTCGCCGCTGGCCAGCCGTTCGGCCTTCGTCTTCGCGAACGGAATGAAGCCGCCGAGGTTTCCGCACACCTGACCCTCGAGCGGTCCCGCTGCGGTCACGTTCCATCCGGTGTAGGTGCCGAGCGGCGCCATCTGCAGCGGCGACTTGATGCCGGCGACCTCGTTGCCGTCAGCGTCGACTTTGACGACGAGCTGCGGCAGCGATCGCTTGACGCTCGGGACAGCCGTGAGAAACCCGGAAGCATCCTGATAGTTGAACGTGGATCCGAGATCGTAGTCGAGCAGCGGATGGACGTGGTGCTCCGGTGACGGCTTGCCCGGAATCTTCGGAAACCCCATCGCCGCTTCGGTGTCCTCGACGAGCGTGCCGTCGGCAATCGTTGGAAAACGGCTCGGCGGCATCGCCGTCCCTTTCGTGACCCACGCGATGAACGCGTTGGTCAGCGCCGCTCGCATCGGCGCGCTCGGTGCGGGATTGGCCGGCAGCACGCAGCCGGCCGCCGCGGTCTCGGCGCCGCTGAATCCGCCGCGTCCGCCTCCATGCGTCACGCCGGCGAAATAGTAGCGGCGCACGTTGTCCGGCAGCGGAATGTCGGCCTTCGCGTCGGTGCCGACGAGCATGAACGACGCCCGCAGATTCCAGATCTCGGCGCTGCCGAATGTTTCCAGGATCTTCGGACAGCTGTTCGTGGCGCGGCAGCGATCGAGCAGCCCCGACTTGCCTCGTCCGCGTGGGACGTCGTTCCAGTCTTCCCACCACACCGGCGCCTCGGTGCCGAGCTCGTAGAACGCGACGGCGCCGCCCGGCAGCGCGAAGCGCCGATTCATGTCGAGCACGCGTGCGGCGATGTTCGGATTGCTCCCCTCCCACACGAGACGCGATTGCTCGTCCTGATTGAAACCGAGACGGATGAACGCGCGCAGGAACGTGCCCGACTGCGAGCTGCCCTCCGAGATCGCCCAGCGCACGCTGCCGGCGACCGGATTGGGAGTGCCGGCATCGTCCTTTTTCTCGTAGCGGAAGAAGGCGTTGATGTCGCGCGTGGCCGCGAAGCCGATGCCGAGCACGAGCGGATCCTTGACCGTGTACTGCAGCTCGTAGAGCAGCGCGGGATTGAAACCGTTCTTCAAGCAGATGTGCGTCGGATCCGGTGTGCCCGGAAACGGTGCCTTCTCGCACGTCGCGAACGCCCAGTCGGCGCTGGCGATGTTCACCACGCCGCTCTTGATTCCGGCGGCGCTCTCCGCCACCGCCGAAATCAGCTTCGCCTTGGTCGTGTCGAGGGTCGCCGCCGGATACGGAGACGGCGTCGCGCGCGGAATCATCAGCGTCGCGGTCGTGCCGCTCTGCTCGAGGAGGCGGATGACGAGCGGCCCGGTGATGCTGGTGCCGTCGGGATTCCTGGCGCGCGGCACCTGAATCGTCTGGTTCGCGGCGGTCGGGACGACATCGCCCTGCCATCCGCTGACCAGCGAGATGTGTCCGTCGGGCGAAAACGCCGCGGCGCCGTTGCCGCGATTGACGACGGAGTAGATCAGCACACCGCTCGCCTTCGAGAGGTCGATCGGTTTCATGATCGAGAACGTCCCGACGTACTCGACCTTGCCGCGGACGTTGCGCGGCGCGAACTGGATATCGGTGATCAGGGCGTTCTTCGGGTCGGCGGGATCGAGCTCGCCGTAGAACTTGCCGCTGAGCCGCTCGTACGCGATCGGCGCGGCAGACGACAGCGGTTCGACGCGCTCGACCTTCGCGATCTCGATCCGCGTGACACGCGCTTCGATCGTCGCGGACGACCAGATGCAAACGATGGCGGACGCGGCGAACGCACTCTTGATCATCTCGTCCTCCGGCGCGCGAAGGATAGCACGCGGCCCGCGTACAATGTCATCGTTCATGCCCAGGGCCACTGCACTCGACAAACAATGGCGCGAGCTGATGTCGCTGTGCGAGAGCGAAGCGAAGCTACTCGCCGGCGGCGGCCATCCGCGATTGTCCAAGCTGATCACGCGGCAGATCGATGAACTCGCCAGAGACATGGGCTTCAACGAACGGACGATCGTCACCCGCGACTTTCGCGCCGAACGAGACGGCGATCACATCGTGAAAATTATTCGAGAATAGAGATCGCCTTGCGCCTGGAGCACGGATGCGAACCTTGACCGGAACGGAATCCATCGTCTACGGCGGGTTGGTCGTGGGAGCGCTCGACGCGATTGACGCCATTGTGATCTTCGGATTGAGAGGCGCGACGCCGGTCCGCGTGTTCCAGGGGATCGCCGCCGGCCTTCTGGGACGGGCGACATTTCAAGGCGGGCTTCGCACGGCTCTGCTCGGACTGGCGATTCATTTCTTCATCGCCTTCTCGATCGTCATCGCGTACTATGCCGCCAGCCGGCGTGTCTCGATCCTCACTCGGCGACCCGTCGTATGCGGCGCCATCTACGGCGTGCTCGTCTACTTCTTCATGAATCGCATCGTCATTCCGCTCTCGGCGATCGGCAGCACAGCGTTCTCATTGCCGCTGTTCGTCAACGGCATCGTGATTCACATTCTGGGGATCGGCGTTCCCGCCGCGCTGTTCGTCGCGCGCGGCGCGCAGCCGACGTCATCGGCGGCCGCCGACGCGGCGCGACACTGGTGAGCCGATGCGCGTGATTGCGACGCTGTTGTTCGTGCTCGGCTCGGTCGGGGTGACGAGCGTTCCGCCGGCCTCGTCGGACCAGCCCGTGCCGGTGCTGGTCGAGCTGTTCACCGCCGAAGGCTGCTCGAGCTGTCCGCCCGCCGACAAGCTGCTGGAAGCGATGACCGCGTCACAACCCGCCAAGGGCGCGATCATCGTCGGACTCGGCGAGCACGTGGACTACTGGGATCGTCTCGGTTGGAAAGATCGCTTCTCGTCGGCGGCGTTCACCCGCCGCCAGCAGCTCTACGCCGACCGCTTCAAGGCCGACGATATCTACACGCCGCAGATGGTCGTCGACGGTCAGACGGCGTTCGTCGGCAGTGATAGCGACGCGGCACGACGCGCGATCGCACGCGCGTCCGCGGCGCCTCACGGCACCATTCGGATGGAGCTCGATACGTCACTCGACAACCGCGTCACGATCAGCGTGACCGCGAGAGACCTGCCGATCGGCGCAGACCTGTCGCGCCTGGACGTTGTCGTCGCCGTGGTCGAGGATGGTCTGCGAACCGACGTCAAGCGCGGCGAAAACAAGGGCCGCACTCTCACACACGCTGCCGTCGTTCGTGAGATGGTCACGGCCGGTGAAGCGGCACGCGATGGCGCGACCGTTCGCGCCGAGGTCAAGATCGAGCCGGATTGGCAACGTCAGCACATGCGAGCGGTGGCGTTCGTCCAGGAACGCAACAGCCGGCGTGTTCTCGCCACGGCGAGAGTGCCGTTCCCTTGACGAAAACCGCGCCAAGCGGTCATCCGACGTGCGCTAGAATCCCGCCCCTGAATGATCCGACCGGTGGCGATCGCGTCACATGACGTACTCGTGCGTTCGGGCGCGCGCGGTGCGACCTATGTGCAGTCGACCCTCCGCCTCGGCGAGTACCCCGAGCGGATCACCGACCGTCTCGAGCTGTGGGCCGATCGCGCGCCCGATCGTGTGTTCCTCGCGCAGCGCGACGCAGAGGGTGCGTGGCGGCAGATCACGTACGCCGAGTCGCTCGCGCGCGTGCGACGGATCGGCCAGGCGCTCCTCGATCGCCGCCTCTCCCACGATCGGCCGATTCTGATCCTGTCCGGCAACGGCATCGAGCACGCGCTCATCGCGCTCGCCGCGATGTACACCGGCATCGTGTATGCGCCGATCGCGCCGGCATATTCCCTTCAGAGCGGCGACTTCGCCGCCCTTCAACGTATCGTGCAGATGATCGAGCCAGCGCTGGTGTTCGCGGAAGACGGAGCGGCGTTCGAGCGCGTGCTGACCGAGGTGCTGCCGCGCGACGTCGAAGTCGTGACCTGCACGCCGTGCAGCGCCAGAGCGACGACGAACTTCACCGAGCTCGAATCGGCACACGTCACCGGCGCGGTCGAGGACGCGTGCGCCCGCGTCACCGGCGACACCGTGGCCAAAGTGCTGTTCACGTCGGGCTCCACCGGCCGGCCGAAGGGCGTCGTCAATACGCAGCGCATGCTCTGCTCGAATCAGGAGATGCTGCGCTCGGTGCTGCTCTTTCTCGCCGAGAATCCGCCCGTCCTGTGTGACTGGTCACCGTGGAATCACACGGCGGGAGGCAATCACAACTTCGGGCTCGTGCTATTCAACGGCGGCACGCTGTACATCGATGACGGGCGTCCGGTGCCCGGAGACTTCGAGGCGACGGTGCGCAACCTGCGCGACGTCGCATGCACCGCGCACTTCGCGGTGCCGCGCTTCTACGAGCTGCTGATGCCGTACCTCCATCGCGACGCGGCATTGCGCGACACGTTCTTCCGTGATGTCAAGCTGCTGTTCTATGCCGCGGCCGGACTCGGCCAGCGTTTCTGGGACGAGCTGCGCGAGATGGCGATCGCGGCGTGCGGTGAAGAAATCCTGATCATGAGCGGCTACGGCTCGACCGAAACAGCGCCCTTCGCGCTCAGCACCGGTGCGTCGGGCGCATTCGCGGGCTTGATTGGGCTGCCGGCGCCGGGGATCGAGCTGAAGCTCGTGCCCGTTGGCGCGACGCTGGACGCTCGGGTCCGCGGTCCGAACGTGACGCCGGGATTCTGGCGCGATCCCGAGATGACGGCAGCGGCATTCGACGATGAAGGGTTCTACGAGCTCGGAGATGCGATGCGCTTCGCGGACGCCGCCGATCCGCGAAAGGGACTGCTCTTCGACGGACGCCTCGCCGAGGACTTCAAGCTCTCGACTGGTACCTGGGTACGGGTCGGGCCGCTGCGATCGCGGCTGCTCGCCGCAGCCGCCGGTTGCGCGCAGGACGTCGTGATTGCCGGACACGACCGTCCGTATCCGACCGCGCTCATCGTTCCGAATCTTTCGTTCTGCCGCGAGCTTGCCGGCGCGTCCACGAGTGCCACGCCGGCCGAGGTCGTCGCACACGCGCGTGTCGTCGACGCGATTCGGCGCGCGCTCGAGCAACTGGCCTCCGAGAGCAGCGGCAGCTCGACGTTCGTGCCGCGTGCGCTGCTGCTCGAAGAACCGCCATCGCTCGCTGCACTCGAGATCACGGTCAAGGGATCGTTGAACCAGAAAGTGATCCTGAGTCGTCGCGCCGCCCTGGTCGACGATTTGTACGCAGACCCGCCGTCGCCGCGCGCCATCGTCTGCGACGTCGCGGCAGACCGTTCCTTCGGAGAACCGAAGTTGTCAGTACCGCGACGGTTTTGAGAGACGCCGCAAAGCTCCTGTTCACTATTGCAGGCACACCTGGCAGCCGAACAGGACACTCCGACACGGCGGGTGTCAAAACACCAAGGGTGTGCAACGACCGATAACGCTGGGGTTCTGGTACGCGCCTTGCCGATTGTGCGAAGAGGTGGAGGCACGATGAAACTGATGCTCGGCGTGTTGCTTGTGACGTTGCTTTCGGCTGGGTCCGCCGCTGCCAAACCCAAGCATTGGCACGACGATGAAAAGCACTGGAAGAAACACTGGCAAGGTCACGACGATGATGACGACGAGCATCACGCCGCAACCTGTTACTTCCGACCTCAGGATATTCGGATCATCCGTGAATACTACGAGCCGCGTTATCGGTCTCTGCCGCCGGGCCTTGCCAAGAAATATTACCGGACGGGACATCTTCCTCCCGGTTGGCAAAAGAAGATGGAACCGTTTCCGGTTGCCGTCGAGCGTCGCCTCGTCGTGCTGCCTGCTGGCTATCGGCGGGGGTACATTGATGGCTCGATCGTCGTGTTCTCGCCGCACACTCAGGTTCTGATCGACGTGGTCAGGCTCACACC
>DAIUKO010000007.1:22181-63300 GCA_036848175.1 Vicinamibacterales bacterium
CATCGCCGTGCCGAGCGCGTCGTGAAGCAGCGTGACGCCGACGAGCAGGCCAATCGCGAGCCGGCTGTTGAGACGAGCGCAGACGTACGCGGCTGGAATCTGAAAGAAACAGGCGAGGAAGATCCACAGCCTGACGATCTCACCGCGGTTCACGCCCAGGAGATCGGTGACGAGCAGGATCGCGATCAGCGACGCCGTCAGCAGGACGATTGGCGATCGCCCTTGCTCGCCGCCGGTGACGAGTCCGTCGGCGAGCGCAACGATCGCCAGGACTGCCTGACCGATGCCGACGGCGATCGCGAAGTCGAGGAGGTTCTGTCTCACCCAGAGACCGTACGGGCGGCCGGATTCACGGTTGAAGTCGCTCGCATGCGCGCCGATGTCGCGAAGCGCCGTCATCACATCGAATCCAAACAGCATCCGCACGACGGCATAACTCGCCGCGAACGTCATCACGGCAAGCAGCACGTGGCCGGCGCCCCTGCGCCACGGCATCGTGCCGACCGACAGCGCGTTTCCCAGCAAGACCGCGAACAACAGACCCATCACGAGTGGCAACGGCTCCCAGAACACCAGCCCGTACAGCGCGACGCCGACGAGCGCGGCGTACACGGCGCGCCCGGTCGTGAGCCATCGCTGGAGCAGGCAGGCGCACAGCAGCACGATCACTGGCGTCACGGTATTCATCAGCGGAAAGAAGAACAGCTTGGCCGGCACGACGAGGTACAGGGCCGCCGCCCAGAGCGCCAGCCGCCTGTCCTTCATCAGGTCGTTCGTGAACCAATACATGAAGAAGGCGCCGAGGTTCGACACGGCCAGCACCAGCACCGCCATGACGTTCAGCTGATCGGTCACCGCCTCGAAGGCATAGACGAGCATGATCTTGCCGGGCATGTTGCTCTGGGCGTGAATCGGCCAGGACATGCGCAGGGCGTGGAAGTCGCGCAGCACGCGCGACGGGAGCTCGTGTCGCGTGACGTCGTAGAAGGAATTGGCGCCGGAGCTGGCGAACATCTCCGCCAGCGTGTACGGCGTCAGCGCGCGCAGCAGCGCCTGAACGACGAGGCCGACAACGAACCAGAGCAAGAGGAGGGTTGATGTGCTGCGGATCGAAGATTCGAGAGCGATCACGGCAACCGCTAGCGCCGTCGCCAGCAGCGCCGTCCACACCGCCGCCCATCGAAACGTCTGGAAATACCTGTAGACCCATTCGCCTTCCCGCGAGCCGACGATCAACGATTGACGCGCGATCGAGGCATCGACGAGCAGGGAGAGCGTCAAGGCAAGCAGGAGCAGGCACCACAGGACTCGCTGCGCGCCCGACGCCATCGACGGGTTACTCCTTCGGCTTCGCCAACAGCATCAACGCCTTCTCGAGCGCGTGGTCGATGTCGAAGGGGTGGACCGTCACCTCCTCGAAGTAGCGCACGGTCTGCGTGTTGCCCCGCTGGAAGTCTTTGAGGAGTTGCGTGCCGATGCTCGCGACATCCTGCTGCGCTTTTCGAAGTGCGACCAGGAAGGTGTCATTGAGCCAGACGCTCCCGAACACGTGATGCGCCTGGTCGGCGAACGCCGCAAGCGTCCTGAAGACCATGCCGACGGCGTAGTTGCTCGCGCCGTCGAAGTAATCCGGAGGGAGGTCGACCGAAGGAGAGCCGACGCCGTACTGTTGAAGCCGCGTCTGCAGCCAATTCTTCAAGTGCTCGTCTTTCTTGGCCGTGCGCCGCGCCCCGTTGACGATCATCGCGGCAGCCTGACGCGTATTGATGATCTCGCCTTGCTTCTTGAACAGCTTCGTCTGGCCCGTTCCGCTGAGCGTGTACTGGAGCAGCTCGCGGTAGGCGGTGCTGTAGTTCTCGGCGCGGCGGATCTTGATGCCGAGGTGAAGATTGGCGCTGCTCGCCGCCGTCAAGAGTGCCTCGTTCACGTCCAGCCCCTGACCCGTCTTCTTTTTGTGCTGCCAGCTCTTGTAGTGCGCGTAGCTGATGGCGGGGTTTCCCTCGCACTTGAGGAATAGATACTTGCCGTCGGACGCGTCTTCGATCTGAACGAGAAGCTCGTGATAGCCCCTGAGGAACCTCCAGCCGCTGCTCGCGTTGGCGCCTTTGGTCTTGGGCCCGTGCAGGTGGCTGGTCCCGCGCGAGCTCAATTTTTTCTTGTAGGCCTTCTGGACTCCGGTCTCGTGCTCATCGAAGAGTCTGAGCATGTAGGAGCCCTTCACGACCGGTTTGTAGATCCAGCACGCGACGTACAGCGCCTGAAAGTCGCGGGCCGACCATCCGTGCTCCTTCTCGAGGATGGAGCTCACGCCGTCCGGAAAGCGAGCCTGGATGAACGACACCCATTGGCTGGCTCGCTGGAAGTCTTCGTAGAAGAGATCCGGGATCCAGTCCTCCGCAGGATTGCGCAGCGCGTTGGCGAGGTATTCGTTCATGCGCTGATCCGCTAAGGCTGGACGCGGTCGACGTAGCTGTCGCCGGTGATCATCCGCGTCACTCGGCCGTTTTCCTCGACGAAGCGGACGATCTCGCCAACGGGTCCGCCGCCGCTCGGCGCGACATAACGAAACCGGCCGTTGCCGAGCGGCTCGAGCTGGATCGGGGTGTCGAGATTCGCGCTGTTGGAGGCGACGAGGACCAGCCGTTTGTTCATTTCGACGACGCGTGAATCGCCGCCGCGTCCGCGGTACAGACCGGCAAACCGCGACCACGACGAATCCCACGTCGGTGTGGCCGGCGGTCTGGCTGCCGCCTTCGCGGCCGCTTGACCGACCGTGTTCATCAGCTCCGTCGCCAGCGCGGCCGGATTCCCGTCGTCCGCGTTGGTGAGCACGATGACGGCAACCTTGCCGTCCGGCCACAGCATCGTGTTCGTTTGATAGCCAGGGTAGCTGCCGCCGTGCGACACGTAAATCTTGTCGCCGGCCTTACGGACCGCAAATCCAATCGCATTGCCCTGCGTCCAGTTGCTCTCCAGCACTCGAACGCGGTGCATCTCGCGCAGCGAACCGGTGCTGAGAATCCGATCGCCGCCGCGCGGGCCTTTGCGGAATTGTGCTGACGCGAATCGCGCCATATCCTCGACGGTGGAGGTGACGCCGGTCGCGGCGGCCATCCCGCGTGCGTCGATGAACGGGTTGATCGCGCGCGTGTTGTCCGGCATCCGCCGTCCATACCCGACCGCCAATCCGCTCACGTTCTTGTCGACGCTGGACGCATTCATGCCAAGCGGCTGAAAGATCTCGTGGTGCACGTAGTCCGCCCACTTCTGTCCGCTCACCGATTCGACGATCATCCCGGCGACCGAATACGCCAGGTTCGAGTACTTCCAACGGACCTCCGGGGCAAACGGCGCCTCGCGCGCGGGCAGCAGCTCGCGCAGCTGCTCCGTGGTCGGGAACTCGAACGTCGTCCAGTGCGCGCCCGCTTCACGCGGCAGACCGGAGCTGTGGGTCAGAAGTTCTTCGATGGTGATCGGCGGATCGTCGCTGTCGGATGGTTTGACGGCGAACCACGGCAAGTACTTCGAAACCGGATCGTCGAGGCGCAGTTTGCCTTGCTCACGAAGCTGCATGACGGCCGTGGCCGTGAACAGCTTGCTGTGCGACGCCATGCGGAACTTGGTTTGCGGCGTCATCGGGACCTTGGCCGCGACATCGGCAAAGCCAAAACCGGTGGCCCACACGAGATCCTGGTCGGCGACGACGCCAACGGCGACGCCGGGCAGCGCCCGCTCGACCATCTGACCCTCGAGCCACGCGCTGAACAACCGCTGCGCGCCCTGCACGTCGGCGTCCGCCGCGATGCGTGCGGACGCTGGAGACTGCGCCGACAGCCGCGGGCTCGAACCTGCGAGCACCAGCGCGCTCGCGACGCTCCACACGATCACCCGCATGGTCGATGCTGGCAATGCCATGGCGGACTCCATCAAAGGCTGTTTTAGAGAGATCAGCTAATCGCTCGAGATCTTCAGGCGAGGCAGTAGTGTCACCGCGTTGTCGTGTTCGATCGCGCGTAGCGCGCCGGCGTCGAAGAAGCCGAGCGCTGCGACCGCCTGGGCCACGGCCAGATTCGTTCCTCCGGGCGGGAAATCGGTGCCGAAGAGGATGTGCGACGGCCCCACCAGTTCCAGGAGCGACGCGATCGCGCCGCGGTTGGCGGCGCCCGCCGTGTCGTAAAAGAACTTCTTCGCCTCGGCGATGAAGCCGGCCGGCATCCGGTCGCTCGCATTTCGGGAGCCGCCATCGATGCGGCCGGCGAGAAACGGCGCCGATCCGCCGCCGTGCGACCAGATGAACCGGATGTCGGGATACCGTGTGGTGTCGCCGCTGAACGTCACGCCGATGATCGCGCGCGTTGTGTCGGTGCCGTACTCGATGCTGCCGGGCGCCGTCCCGTAGTCGAGATTTCGACAGCAGTTCGCCGCCGTCGGGTGAACGTGGACGACCGCCTTGCGCCGATTGAGCTCCTCCATCACCGGACGAAAGGCGGCGTTCCCGAGCCACTTGTCACCATAGCTCGTAAACAGACCGACGCCGTCGACCTTCAGCGTCTCGTAGGCGTAGGCGATTTCCTTCAGCGTCGCATCGACGTCGGGCAGCGGCATCGAGGCGAACAGTCCGAACCGCTTCGGATACTGCTGCACCAGCTTCGCGCCGTACTCGTTGCACCCGCGCGCGATCCGGTTCGTCGTCTGGTTGTCGCCGAACCAGAGCCCGGGGTTGGTGATCGAAATCACTGCCGCCGCGCTGCCGGCGCGATCGAGATCCTCGATCGATTTTTCCGGAGTCCACGTGGTGTTGGCCGGTTGCAGCAGCGGACGCCCTTTCACTTCCGCAATCCACGCAGGCGGCGCGAAGTGATGATGAATGTCGATGCGTTGAGACCGGGCGGCGGCGGCTTGCGTGAACGCGGCGACGCGCTCTCCGCCCACGGCGGGAGACAACCCGATCGCCGCCATCGCCGTGGTCAGAAAGCTTCGTCGATCGATCTCGCGCATGTCATGAGAACTTCAGGATGTCGTTCCAGCCTTTGCGGTACTCTGGGCGCTTGATGAACGGCGCGGCCTCGGGCGCGTTGGTGGCGCGCAGACCTTTATAGTCCCATTCGATTTTCTTCCCCGTCCGATAGGCGACGTTGCCGAGGTGATTGGCTTCCGTCGTCCAGCCGGAGTACTGGAAGTTGGAACCCGGTACAGGCCCTCGCTCCTTGGCATAGTCGACCCACTCGATCCAGTGGCCGGGCGAGCGCGGCAACGTCTCGGGGGGCGTCTGGAAGTCTTTGAACTTGTCCTCCGGCAACAGCCTGCCGTCGCCGAGCAGCATGCCGCGATCGCCGATGAATAATTGCGAGCGGCCGCCCCACGCCGGCACCCAGCCTGGCGGTTTGCTGTCGCCCTGGTGCCAGACAAGCTTCACCGGCGGCGCCCCCGATGGCGACGCGCCAAACTCGTAGATCACCGTCATCGTTGCCGGCGCGAGCTCTTTGTGGGCGACCGGTCCATTCGGCGACGTCGCTTCGATCGTCAGCGGCTGCCGGATGTCCAGTACGGTGTACGGCACATCGTTGTCGTGGCTGCCGAGATCGCTCATCGTGCCGTTCCCGAAATCCCACCAGCGATACCAGCGCGGACCCGGGAAATAAGTTTCGTGGAACGGCCGCGCCGGCGCGGGCCCCAGCCACAAATCGAAGTGATTGGAAGGAGGGATCGGCATCGCTTCCTTGAAGCGATCGACGATCTGAATGCCGTTGTAGAACCCATGCGGTTTGTCGAATTTTTCGGCGGACGCGGCATCCTGGAGTCCCCACGCACGCTCCGCCCAGACGTGGACTTCACGCACCGGACCGATGACACCGGTCATCAGGATCTCTTTGATCTTGCGCCGCGCCGGAGCGGCATGACCCTGATTCCCCATCTGCGTCGACAGCTTCGGGTACTTTGCCGCGGTCTCGCGAATGAGCCGCGCCTCCCAGATGTTGTAGGTGAGCGGCTTCTCGCAGTAGACGTGCTTGCCGTTGATCAGCGCGAGGTAGGTTGCGAACGCGTGCGTGTGCTCTGCCGTTGACACCACAACGGCGTCGAAGACGTTCGGGCGATCGAAGACGCGCCGGAGATCGTTGAACGTTTTGGCGAGCGGAAAGCGCTGCGACGCGGCGTCCAACGCATTCTGGTTCACGTCACAGAGAACGACGACATTCTCGTCGGGATGCGGCGCCGCGCCCTCGCCTCCGGCGGCGGCTCGTCCTGCAGCGACTGTGAGTTCCTTGAGACTGTCGAGCGCACGGCCGCCGCAGGCGATGAACGCGATATCCAGCTTCTCGTTCAGGTTCCGGCCGCGGAGCAGCGCGGGTGCGCCGGTCATCACGCCGGCGGCAGCCACGGCTCGGCCGACGAACTCACGGCGCGTCATCCGGCGCGTCTTTTTCACAGGTTTCTTCATGATGTTCTTCCAGCCGCGTCTATTTTCTCTTTTGCGGCCTTGATCGCCTCAACCATCGAGTCGTGAATCCATCCGTTGTTCTCGTTCTTGTACCAACGCATGACCATGCCGCTCTTCCTGAGTTCCGGAGAGAGACTCACCTGAATCCACTCTCCGCGCCGCGCGAGCACCGGCAGAACCGTGCCTTTTGCTGCCAGCACCAGCACCTCGTTCCCCGACGTCGGTCCAGTGTGCACGTTCGCATGTCCGGTTTTCACCCGCACGAGCTCACCGGTCGGCTCCGGCGGCTTCGCATCCGCGCCGCGGCCCTGACCGCGGCCGCGCTGTGCGGAGGCGCCCAGTGGAAGCATGAGCACGGCCGCGAACACGCAGACGAGCTGCACGGCGCGAATGGTGGCAGTGCGCATGGCGCATACGTCAGCACTGCCGACGCCGCATGTCAAGAACGTTGTCGCGATCGCATTGACAGGATAAATGGGCGGGAGCACGATGGGCGCGCGGCTTCGCCGCACGTGGGGCGGGCCGCTGCACGGTCCGTGGGCGCCGCCTTCGGCGGTGCGAGACCCACGAGCACGCGAAGCGCGCGAGCCCATGGCGCGAAGCGCCGCCCATGAGCGAGCGTAGCGAGCGAACCCACGGCGCGAAGCGCCGACCCACGAGCGACCGAAGTGTGAAACACATGCGCAAACTCACGACGAACGCCGTCGCCATATCGCTCGCTGTCGCAGTTCTCATTCTTAGCGGGGACTTGTCGAGCAGTGGTCAACTCCGCGCCCAGCAGACGGTCAAAAAAGTCGACATGGGAGACTACGAGCCCGTGGTCCCCTGGCCGAAACCGTTGCCCGATACGGATCTCTCGCACGACGGGTGGACGTGGGGATCCGGCGCCGGCGTGTGGGCCGAGAGGCCGGACAAGGTCTGGGTGATGCAGCGCGGCGAGATATCGTTGCCGCCGGGCGCCGAGCCGTGGATCTGTGCCTGCCTGCTCAACCCACGGCGGACCAACACCGGCAGGCGCGACTACTCAGGGACGCCGTATCCGTATCAGATGCGCCGTCATCATCTCGTCTTCGCCGTCGACGGGACCGGCAAGACGATCGTCGAGTGGCTCCAGCACGACAAGTACCTCGCGCCGCCGCGAGGCACCGGGCTCGGAGAGATGGGCCGTGGACCGCACAAGATTCTCATCAATCCCTACGATCCGGAAAAGCACATCTGGATCGTCGACGACGACATGCACGAGATCAACATCTTCACCAACGACGGCAAGCTGGTGAAGACGATGGGCGAACGCGGCGTGCCGGGACGCGGCCCCAACAATTTCAATCGCCCCACCGACATCGCATGGCTTCCCGACGGCACCTTCTTCGTCGCCGACGGATACGCCGGCACGCGTGTGGCGAAATTCGATCGCAACGGAAAGTTCCTGATGGACTGGGGACGGCCGCCGGTCGATCCGGATCATCCCAAGGCCTTCGAGTTCTGGTCGGTGCACAGCATCGGCATCAGCCGCGACCGGCGCCTGTTCGTCGCGGATCGCGAGCATCACCGGATGCAGGTGTTCGACGAAAACGGGAAGTTCCTGACGATGTGGCCCACCGGCTACAACTCTGCGGTGCTCGCGCACATCGTGACCGAGGACGATTTCATCTGGGTCGCCGACTGGACGACCGACCGCCTCGTCAAGTACGACCTCGATGGCCACTACATCCTCGACATCGGCGGCCACGGCGCGCTGCCGGGTCAGTTCGACGGCGTCCATCAGATCCACGTCGATTCGGCTCGGAACCTCTACGTGACCGAAGTCTCGAACGATCGTTCGCAGATGTTCCGGCCCAAACCGAACGCCGACCCGAACAAGATCATCGGCCCGATGGCGATCGTGAATCCGAAGTGAAACGTGGCGCTCATTAGATTCGGAGCGCACGTGTTCGATCCTGCCACCGGGACCTTGCGGCGCGGCAAGGCGGACTGCAGCTTGCAGAGCCAGCCGGCACGGTTGCTCGCGCTGCTCGTCGAACGTGCCGGCGAAGTCGTCACGCGCGAGCAGATTCAGCAGGCCTTGTGGCCGGAGACGGTCGTCTCCTACGACCAGAACATCAACTTCGCCGTCAGACAAATCCGCGTCGCTCTGGATCTGGACGCCAGCCTCGTCCAGACCGTGCCGCGCCGTGGTTATCGTTTCGTTGGAAACGTGACGCACCAGAACACGGCCAACCGTGGACGCTGGCGGAAGGGCGTGGCCGTGGCGGCCGCTATCGCCCTCGCGCTCGTCTCGGGATTCGGCGCCGGCGTCGTCATCCGTGATGCGCCGGCTGGTCAATTCGTGTACGAGCACCTCGTCCATCCGGATCGGTGTCCGTATCTGCGAATTTTCATGGCGAACCACCGCAACTCATAACAACTCATCACAACTCATCGAACGCAGACGTGCGGCGACACGTCTGCCGCGTCATGCGTTCCCTGTTCAGAAGCCTGTCCGCCCACGCCGGCCTGACCGTGACGGTTGTCGCCACGCTGACCGTCGCCTTTGCGTTTCTGATCGCCAGCGTCAGCGTTCTCAACGGTTTGTTGTTCCATCCATACCGCTATCCAAACCTGCGGCAGTTGCTGCTCGTGCGCGACTCGCGGCCGCGCGAGGGCGCGCATCAAGGGCGGTCGATCGCCGTCGGCGACTTTCTCGACGCTGGTCACAGCATTCGCGCGTTCTCGGCGCTGGCCGGGTGGCGGCCGCAGCCGCTCGTCATCACCAAAGGCGCTGCCGAACCCGAGCGCGTCGAGGCGGCAGCAGTCACTGCCAATTTCTTCAGCGTTCTCGGCGCAACGCCGATTCTCGGTCGACCATTTCCGCCGGACGCTGATACCTCGGGCCGCGACGGCGTCGTCCTGCTCAGCCGCCGCTTCTGGAACAGCCGGTTCGGCGCCGATGCATCGATCGTGGAGCGCGAAATTGAATTGAATGGCCGTTCTGCAACGGTCATCGGCATCATCCGCGACGAAGACTGCTATCCACCTGGCGTTGACGCCTGGGTCCCGTTAGTGTTCGCACCCTCGGAAACGACCGAACGTGCGACGCCGCGCGTCGCCGCGATCGCTCGGCTGGCTGACACGTCGACCAGGGCAGATGCGACGGCGCAACTCGAATCGCTGTCTCAACTGCTCGCCAGCCGGTATCCGCTGACGAATCGCGGGCGCGGCTTCGAGCTGCTGCCTCTCCAGCGCGAACAGTACGAGTTCACGGCGCCGCTCTTTCTGTTCGTTCTGGCAGCGGCACTGCTCGTGCTCCTCCTCGCCATCGTGAACGTGACGCATCTGCTCGTCGCGCGGACTCTGGATCGTCGTCGCGATCTCTCGGTGCGATCGATGCTCGGCGCGAGCACCGCGCAGATCGCCGCCAGTTCGATCGCGGAAGTTCTCGTGCTCACGACTGCCGGTATCGCAGCCGGATCGATCGCGGCAGGCGGCGTGGTCAATCTCATTCGAGCCAGCCTGCCCGAGGGCATCGGACGGTGGATCGCCGGCTGGTCTTCGCTGGCGATCGACGGCATCGGGCTGCTGGCGGGAGCCGGCGTCGGACTCTTCGTCACGCTGGCGATGTGCGGTGTTGTCGGCCTGACCGGTTTGAAGGCGGCACGCGAACACGGCGGCGCACGCGTGACGTGGCACTCGACGTGGAGTCGCCGCCTGGTCGTGGCGAGCGAGGTGAGCCTGGCCGCCGCTCTCCTGCTCGGCGCATCGGTGATGGTGGCCGGCTTCGCGCGGATATCTGCCGCATTCGACGTGCTGGCGCCTTCGCGCGTACTGAAGTTCACGCTGACGCTGCCGGAGTCGCGGTACCCGGACGCTGCGCGCGTCGCGACGTTTCACGGCGCGATGCTGGATCGACTCCGCGCGCTTCCCGAGGTCGAGAGCGTGGCGCTCGTCCGAAACGCGCCTGCCAGCAACGTGCCCAATCCGATCGTCTCGTTCGATCGAGACGATGCCCCGGCGCTCCAGCCGAGCGACATGCCACAAGCCGACGTCGAAGTCGTCTCGCCCGCGGCATTCGCAGCGCTTCGCCTCGAGGTCCTCGCCGGCCGCGCGCTGGCCGACAGCGATGGCCTCGATGCCGCGCGCGTCGCGGTCGTCAGCCGCACGGCGGCGCGGCGATACTGGCCAGATCGCGACCCTGTCGGCACGACCATTCGACTTGGCGCCGACAGACAAGCGATGCGTATCGTCGGCGTGGTTTCCGACTTGACGCTCAACTGGTACGACCCGAACACACGGCCGATCATCTTCCTGCCGGACGCGCAATCGCCCGCGCACACGACGACGGTTCTGGTGCGCGCGCGAGCCGATCCGATGACGCTGGCGCGTCCCGTCCGGAGAACGATCGCACAGCTCGACGACCAGCAGCCGCTGTCGGAGCTCGAAGCGCTGAGCACGACGGTTGCCGATTCACTCTCGCCGGTCCGGATCATCGCGCGTCTTCTGCTGGCCGGTGCTGTGCTCGCTGCCGCGTTGGCCGCGATTGGGATCTACGGCGTGCTCGCGCACTGGGTGCGCGCGCGAGAGCGCGAGCTCGGCGTCCGCGTCGCGCTCGGGGCGACGGGCGCGATGATCGGCCGGCTCGTGCTGAAGGAAGCGCTGTTGATGGCCAGCGGCGGACTCGTCGCCGGACTCTCTCTGACGATCGTCCTCCTGCGTCTCGCCTTCGGCGCGCTCCTCGGCGTTCCGTCGCTCGACGCCGTCGCCGTTGTCATCGTCATCGCGTGTGCGATCTCGCTGACGGTAGCCGGCTCTCTTGGACCAGCGCGTCGAGCCGCGCGCGTGGACGTCGCCGAACTGTTGCGTCTGGAGTGATGGCGCCGCCGATTCAGACAAGCCTGCCGTTTCGAATCGTGACCGTGCGATCGGCGAGCGTTCTGGCGTCGTCAGGATCGTGCGTGACGTAAACGGCAGTCAGCTGCAGGGCGCGCTGTAACGAGGCCAACTCGTTCCGAAGCTCGATCCGCAGGTCGGGATCGAGGCTCGACAGCGGCTCGTCGAGCAAGAGCAGATGGGGGGCCCCGACGAGCGCGCGGGCGAGTGCCACGCGCTGCTGTTCGCCGCCAGAGAGCTGATGCGGGTAGCGCCCGAACAAGTCGGCCTCGAGTCGGCACTGTCGATGGATTTGGTCGAAGACCTCAGCACGCCGCGTTTTCTCGATGCCCGAGCAATCAGCCACGAACTCGAGATTTCCACGCACCGTCAAATGCGGCCACAGCGCAAGATCCTGGAAGACGAATCCGACTCGCCGCAGGTTGGCGGCGACGAGGTTTCGTCTCGCGTCGGCGACTTTTCGTCCATCGAGCCAGATCTCTCCCGCGTCAGGACGTTCCAGCCCGGCGATCAATCGCAGCAGCGTTGTCTTCCCCGACCCGCTCGGTCCGACAACGACGACGCTCTGACCGCTCGAGATATCCAGGGACACGTCTTCGATCCCGCGGCGAGTTCGGTACTGCTTCGTCACGCCGATCAGCCGCAGAAACGGGGGCGTCATCTGGTCCGGCGCCGCGCCAGGCAGGCTCCAAGCAATGCCAGCGGGCCGATCACGACGATCGCCTGGAACAAAGCCAACGCCGCGACCTGACCGGGTGGCGCGTTCGCGGTCAGCGTGTAAACACGAATCGGCAGAGTGCTTTCACCGGCCGGAGCGACGAGGATGCTCGTTCCGACCTCACCGAAGGCGAGAATGAACGCGATCACCCAAACGGCGAGAAGGCCGACCCGGATCTGCGGCAGCACGATACGCGTCATCGTCCGCAGCCAGCCCGCTCCCGCAACGGCGGCAGCCTCTTCGTGCGAGTCGGGAACGGAGCGGACGAAGGCCGCAACGCCGAGCGCACCGACTGGTACGAAGCGCGCGAGATATGCGAGGAGCAGCATTGCGGACGTACCGTAGACGGCGCCCAACGCGCCCGGCCGGTTCCACATCCGAATCAACCCGATTCCAACAACGGTGCTCGGCACCGTGAACAGGGCAATCCAGAACGCATCGAGGACCGCGCCACTCGTCGAATTCACGCGCGCTCGCGCATAGCCGATGACAGCGGCGAGCGTCGTCACCGCGGTCGCACCCAGAAGCGCCAGGCTCAGGCTGTTGATCATCGCATCGCGCGAGTTGCGGACGATCGGAACGATCGACGTGGCTCGAAACGCCTCGCCGACCAGCGCCGCGAGCGGGACACCGAGCATGGTGACGATTCCGATGCCGACCGCGACTGCTCCGCCCCATCGCCACCCGTCGAAGGCATCGGCGAGTGCGCCACGAACCGGTCGTCTCGACGTCACGAGGCGGTCTCCCACGCCGATCGCCGCGCAGCCGGCGACGATGACGGAGACGGCGAGCAGCGGAAGCGACAACGCGGCCGCCTGCCCGAAGTCGTACAGCGACGCAAACGCTGTGAAGACTTCGGTCGTGAACACGCGAACCCGCAGCAGACCGGGGACCGAGAATTCCGAGATCGCCAGGACGAAGATGATCAGCGCCGCCGATGTCACGATTGGCAAGAGCAGCGGCCACGTGACTCGCCGCAGCACCCGGGCGGGCGTCGTGACGAGCAACGCCGCTTCCTCGAGGCGCGGATCGATGCGCCGCAGCCCGACTTCTGTCGCCAGCATCGACAGCGGAGAGAACGCGACCGCCAGGACGACGATCGCGCCGATGGCTGTGAAGGCGACGCTGCCGGCGATGTGCGTCCATGCCAACGCGATCACGTACGGGGGCAGGGCCGCCGGAGCGATGAGCGCAATCCGCAACGCGGGCTTGAACGGCAGCGCGATGCGTGCGAGCACGAAACCAAGTCCGACGCCGATTGCCGTCGCGACCGCCGCCGTGCCCGACCCGATACCAATCGTCGTGTAGAGGAGGCTCTGTTGACGATTGTCGAGCAGCGCGCTCCGCAGGATCGCGAGCGGAGCGGAGGACACGGCGATTGCCGACAGCATGAACAACGGCGGCAGGACGCACGCGCCGACGAATGCGGTCGCTGCGGCGAATACCACCACCGTGCGGCTGGATCGCCATCCCCACATGAGCAGCGGCGTTACCGACTACTACAGGCCAAGGATCGACGCCAGGCGTTTGGTCACGTCTTCGACTCGCGTCGCGGCCTTTGCGTAGTCCAGCGTCATCGGCTTGAAACTGGAAATTGGCGGGATGTTCTTCGGACCCGCCACGTCGGCGTGCAGCGGAATCTGCACCGCCTCCGATTCCGCAAGCCTGCGTTCAACGTCAGGCGACAGGAGATAGTCGATCAGGCGTTTCGCTTCCTCGGGATGCGGCGCGCCGGCGATGAGCGACACCATGTTCGGCATGACCGGCACACCGATGCCGTCGCGATCGGGCAGGACCATCGCGACCGGTTGCCTGGCTTCGAGCGCCACGTTCACATCGTCGCTATCGGTCAATCCCACCCACGCGTCGCCGCGGGCGACCATATCACGTACGACTGAATTGCCGTCCACGACCTTGACGTCGTTCGCCTTCAACCTCCGAAAGTAATCGTCGGCACGGTCGTCGCCGATCTCGGCGTAGAGCGCAGCGACATGGAACGACGTCGAGCCGAACCGCGGATCCGCGATCGCCACCTCGCCCTTCCAGCGCGGATCGGCGAGATCAAAGATCGACCGCGGAACGCCGTCGGCCGGCACCTTCGACGTGTTGTAGACGATCACCCGCAGCCGCGCAGAGAAGCCGGTCCAGTAACCCTCGCGATCCCTGAAGGTCTCGGCGATGCCTTGCGCCGCGGGCGACCGATACGGGGCGAGCACCCCGCGCGATTTCAAGACCAGCGTGCGCACCGGCTCGTTCGACCAGAACACGTCCGCCTGCGGGCGCTCTTTCTCCGCGAGCAACCGATTGGCCAGACCGGTCGACTTGGTCTCCTCGGTGTCATACACGACGTTGACGCGGACGCCCGATTGCCGCTGGTACTCCTGCATGATCGGCTCGGAGAACGGCCGATCGGCGGAGACGTACGCCGTCACTTCGCGCGACCGGTCAGTTCCGCGGCACGCGGCGGCGACGACCGCGCTCAGCGCAACGGCGCCAAGCAGCGCGGTCGTCGCGACGCACCGTCTACTTCGAGCCATAGGCAAAGTCATCGAACACCGTCACGCTGTCTGCCTTCGTCCACACGCCAACCTTTCCGGCATCCTTGAACGTGTCATCGCTCCACTCGAGCGCCTTCTGCCCGTTGAACGTGACCGTGAACTGGTTGTTCTGGAAATCGACTCGCAGCGTGTGCCATTGATTCGACGGCACTTTCGTGTTCACGCGCTTCTTCTCCGTCCGGCGGCCGTTAATCGTGTGGTAGATGGTCACGTTGTTTTCGAGCGCATTGGCGCGCGCGACGTAGTAGTTGTTCGCGTCCCTGGCGCGCCAGACGACGCCGCCCGCCTGATCCTCGCGGCCGGACAGCGCCTTGAATTTCACTTCGACGAACCCATCTTTGAGGCTGGTATCGTCTTTCAGGCAGACGGGGAAGGTTGCCTGACCCGACTGCTTCAACACGTTTGGTTGGCTCGGCGCCGTGTCGTCTTGGACGACGGTCCACGTCGCGTGGCCCGTTCCCGTCTGCGTGGCGGTCCAGCCGATCGGCGCCTTGCCGACATCGGCCTTGTCGAAGTTCACCGTCTCCGCGCCGGCGGCGGCCTGGTCGCGAGCGGCGGGTTGAAACGCGAGCATCAACACCAGTGGCCACAATTGCTTCTGCATTGGAACCTCATTCGAATCCTAAGACTCAACGTTTTCGTCCCGAAGGCGCCGCTTCGAACGCCGTTTCGATTCACGCCGCCGGCCTTCACCCAAATCATGTACGAGGCAGAACAATCGTGAAGACCGATCCGCGTTCGGCGCTGTCGACGGCAATGCGGCCACCGTTCGCCTCGACCGCCCACCGGGCAATCGCCAGGCCGAGCCCTGCCCCGCCCATGTCCCGAGATCGACCCTCGTCAATGCGGTAGAAGCGATCGAAGATCCGCTCGCGATGTTCCGCGGGAATTCCCGGACCGTCATCCGCCACTGAGACGGCCGCGTCGGTTCCATCACCGCGAACGCGAACGTCAATCGTCGATCCGTGCGGGCTGTATTTGATCGCGTTGTCGACCACGTTGGTGATCGCGTCGCGCAGCACCAGCCGATCCGCAGAGACGCGAATATTCTCAGCAGCGTCCACGTTGACACGCTGTTGACGCTCCTCAGCGAGTATGGCGAGCGACAACACCACCTCGCGCGCGAGTCGTCCGAGATCGACTGACTCGAGCGACAGCCGCACCGTGCCGGCATCGCCGCGCGACAGCCGCAGCAGCGTGTCGACCAGACGCGCCAGACGATCGACCTCCTCGAGCATGCTGCCGATCGCATCCTTGTATTCCACGGGCGTTCGGGTCCCGCGCAGTCCCATCTCGCCGATGCCCCTCATGACCGCCAACGGCGTCCGCAGCTCGTGCGAGGCGTCGGCCGTGAAGCGCCGAAGCTGGTCGAACGACAACTCCAGACGCGCCAGCGTGTCGTTGATGACCGCCGCCAGCCGCCCGATTTCGTCCTTCTGATTCGGGACGGACAGCCGCTCGTGCAGTCGATCGGCGGTGATCCGTCGCGCTTCGGCCCCCAGCTGGTCGATCGGCGCCAGCGCACGCCGCGCCAGCATGTATCCACCGACACCTGCGAGGACGACGATCAGCGGAAGACCGAGGACGAGCACGACCAGAATCTCGCGAAGCTGCGCTTCGAGTCGCTCCTCGGGATTGGCTTCTGACTGACGATTCGTGCCGTCGCCGTGCAGTTGATCTTCGAGCTGCTCCCGGAACTCGTGCCGCACGGCGACGAACGTGGCGGCGGCGTAGACGACCAACATCGACGATAGTGCCGCCAGGTACCACGCCGTCAGGCGGACGCGGATCGATGCATTCGACCACCAGCCGCTCATGGCTCGCCTTCCCGCAGCACGAACCCCACTCCCCGAACCGTGTGAATCAGGCGAGCCGCGCCCTCGATGTCGACCTTGCGGCGGAGCCGCGTCATCTGTACGTCGATGACGTTGTCGAGAGGCGTCGCCCGCCTCGGTTCCCTCCACACATCACGCGCCAGCATTTCCCGCGAGACGAGATGCCCCTGATGCCGCATCAGATATTCGAGCAGGTCGAACTCGCGGCTGGTCAGCTCGATCGGCCGGTCGCCGCGGAGCACCTGACGTGCGACGACGTCCACCTCCAGATCGCCGGCTTTGAGCCGGAGCACGTCGGCCGGCCGGCCGCGGCGCAGCAGGGCGCGGACGCGCGCGAGCAGCTCCGGCAGCGCAAACGGCTTGACGAGATAGTCGTCGGCGCCGAGATCCAATCCGCGCACGCGATCGTCGATGCCGTCGCGTGCGGTCAGAATCAGTACCGGCGTCTCGATGTGGCGTTGGCGGAGCGTCTGCAGGATCTCCAGCCCGCTCCTGCCGGGCAGCATCAGGTCGAGGACGACCACATCGAACAGCTCCGAGCTCGCGCGATAGTAGCCATCTTCGCCCGTCCCCGCGACGACGACGTCGTAGTGTTCGGCTTCGAGCGCCAAGGACACGACCTGCGCGAGCTTGCGTTCGTCTTCAACGACCAGAACACGCACCAAGGCGAATGTTACCGACCTGCGCTGGCGCCGATCCTGACTTTTGTGTCAGGGAGCAAAGACCTGTCTGACTCGCGAAATGGCATCGAGAGAAGTCCAGGGAACGAAGCCACGGCGTTCGGATCCGCGTCGTCGAGGCCATACACGACGGAGGCAGCCCGCTGCGACGGCGTATACGTGCCCAGCAGACGGTCGTAGATCGTCAGCAGGTTCGCGTAGTTCGAGTTCGTTTCCGCGAGGTCTCGCGAATGATGAATCTTGTGTACATTCGGCGTCACCCAGACGAGCGAGAGGACCCGATCGAGCGGAGGCCACAGCCGGATGTTGGCGTGCTCGATGACGCCGTTGGACGCCTGCAGCAATCGCTGGATCACAACCGCCTGGGCAGGAATGCCGAGCAGCCACACCGGCACGATGGCGAACAGGAATCGCCACACGGTTTCAACCGGATGCGTGCGATACGTGGTCGTCACGTCGACGAACGGGTCGCTGTGGTGCACCTGGTGGAATCGCCACATCGCCGGCCACATGTGCATCGTCCGATGCGAGAGATATCCCACCGAGAAATCCACGATGACGATGCCGGCGAGGATCTCCACCCACAGGGGCCAACCGCGGTGCGCCATCAACCCCGCCGGCCGAAGCGTGAGCGCCGCGATGGCCGCAAGTGACGCGAGCAGCCAATTCGAGAAAAACGACAGCGCGGTCAACCCGAGATTCGCAGTACGCCGGCGCTGTTTCCAGGCGTTGACGGCGAACATCGGAATGCCGGTCTCCAGCACGGCGCCGATGGCCATCACGGTCAGGATGATGGTGACGTTGGTCAGAAAATCGCGAGCGCTCATCAGTTCCTCCAGTTCGCGATCGTAGAAGGACCAAGCTCGACTACTTCTGACAAGTACCTGACTTTTCTGTCAGGATCGGAGCGAGTCGGATGGATGTCGCACAATGGAGATGTTTGAGAGGTATTGGGAGAGAGGCCATGATGCGCAATTCATTTTTTGCGGTGACACTTCTGGCGATCGCCGCGGCGATCGGGCCGACGCCGGCTGGCGCGCAGGAAGTGCCTGCTGAATACCAGCAGGTGCTGACGACGCTCGGCAAGCAGGGCGACTTCAAGGACAACGTGTTGAAGGTCAACATTCCACGCAACGACGTGAAGGTCACGGTTGCGGGCGTCGCGACGCCGACGCCGTTCGGATTCGGCGGCTGGGTGGCGATGACGAAGGGCGACGGCGGACAGCAGGTGCTGATGGGCGATCTCGTCCTGCTGCAGGACGAGGTCAATCCGGTCATGTCTGCAATCCTCGACAACGGACTCGACGTGACCGCGCTCCACAATCATTTCTTCTGGGACGAGCCGCGGATGTTCTACATGCACGTGCACGGTCACGGCACCGCCGCGGAGCTCGCGCGCAAGGTCAAGCCCGCAATTGATCTGATCGGCAAGGCAGCCTCGGGCTCGAGCTCGCCGGCCCCGGCGGCGGCTGCGCCGCAGAGCACGCTCAACACGGCCAGGCTCGTCGAGATCGTCGGCGCGCAAGGCGAGCAGACCGGCGCCGTCTACAAGTTCACGCTACCGCGCAGCGATCTGAAAGTCGTCGAGATGGGCGCACCCATCAACGCGCGCATGGGGCTCAACACCTGGGCGGCCTTCACCGGCACCAACGACAAGGCCGCCATCGCCGGCGACGTCGCGATGCTCGAAGGCGAAGTGACATCGGTGCTCAAGGCGCTGCGCAAGAACGGACTCGATGTCGTCGCGATTCACCACCACATGACCAACGATCGGCCGACGATCATCTTTCTCCATTATTGGGGGACGGGACCTGCCGAGAAACTCGCGTCCGGGTTCAAAGCGGCCGTCGACGAGCTCGGCAAGCACGGCACCACGTCGTCTCGCTGAATCGTCGATCGGCGTTGACCCACCGGGATGGTGAAGCTCGATCCGTCGAAGGCCTCGGGTTCACCAACCCGCAAACCGGCCGAACGTCGGAGCGCCATGACAGCCAGGTCCCGCATGGCCGGGCGATTCTGGACCCGGAACGCGACGGCCGCGTCCTCGTCCTCATCACGCACAACACCGACTACGGTGATGCCTTCGAGCGTGAAGGAGAGAACCGCGCCTACTTCGATCAGTTTGCCGGCGCCGGCTACGCATTCGGCATCAACGCGTTGTTGTACGCGCTCTCTCATTAGAGCCGCGACTGTTCGACTCCGGATCAGCCACAATATGGTTCCGTGATCGTCGTGGTGATGGGAGTGGCGGGGTCTGGAAAGACCACGATCGGGAAACTGCTGGCCGACGCGATCCCCTGCCCGTTTCTCGACGGCGATCTCTTGCACTCTCCGGCGAACGTCGAGAAGATGAGCCACGGGATTCCATTGACCGACGCCGACCGCGCACCCTGGCTCTCGGCGATTCATGCCCGGATGCTCGACGCCTGCAATCGCGGCGACAGCCTGATCGTCGGATGCTCCGCGCTCAGGCAATCGTATCGAGCCGTTCTCGCCGACGGCCTGCCAGTCACGTGGGTGTATCTGAAAGGATCGCCGGAGCTCATTCGCGACCGGATGCTGCAGCGGGCGAGTCATTTCATGAAGGCGAACATGCTGGCCAGCCAGTTCGCGGCGTTGGAAGAACCGTCCGACGCGCTCGTCGCCGACGTCTCGGAGCCACCCGACGCCATCGTCGAACGGATCCTGCCGCAGTTGCGCCGACGCCTTTGAGGTGATCATGGTCAGACGCCGTCTTCTCACCGTTGTCGTGATCGCGGTCATCACCGCGCCTGCGTTTGCCGTCCGCGGCGCGACGCAGAGAACGTCCGCAGCTCCTGGTCCGTTCGCGAAGCGGGTCGTGACAAGCGGCCTCGCCAATCCGTTTCAGATCGTCTGGGGCCCGGACGATTATTTGTGGGTCACGGAACGCACTGCCGGACGCATCACTCGCGTCCGTCCGTCGGATGGATCGATGATGCCCGCGATCACGATCCCGAATCTCCTGACGGACGGTCCCGGCGGGCTCCTGGGGATGGCGCTCGACCCTGGCCTGCTGAAAGGGACGGGGAACGACTACGTCTACGTCACCTACACATACGACGCGGATGCAGATTCGGCGAGAGTCAGTCGACGGACGAGAATCGTGCGATTCACGTACGACGCGCGCACGCACGCCCTCGGCGACGCCAAAGACATCCTCACCGGCCTGCCTGCCGGCACGGATCACCAGGGCGGGCGTCTGATCATCGGTCCCGATCGCAGGCTGTATTTCAGCATCGGCGATCTGGGCGCCAATCAGCTGGCCAACTTCTGCAAACCGGATCGCTCGCAGAGCATTCCGACGCTCGCGCAGGTGCAGGCGCGTGACTGGTCGCTCTACGAGGGGAAGGTGCTGCGGCTGAATCTCGACGGATCGATCCCATCGGACAACCCGACCATCGCCGGCGTCAGAAGCCACATCTACTCGTACGGCCATCGCAATCCTCAGGGACTCGTCTTCGCGCCGGATGGAAAGTTGTACGAGTCGGAGCACGGGCCGAACACGGATGATGAAGTCAATCTGATTCGGGCGGGCAAGAATTATGGATGGCCGCACATCGCCGGCTATCGCGACGACCAGTCGTATGCCTATGCGAACTGGTCCGCGTCGAAAGGCGTGCCGTGTGAATCCTTGACGTTCACGGCCTACCCGGCGGTTCCGCCGTCAGTGCCACTGCAGAAGGAAAGCACGTGGAGTCATCCTGACTTCACGCCCCCGATCCAGACGTTCCACACGGTGCCCACTGGATACGACTTCAAGAACCCGAAATGCGCGGAGCGCGAGCTGTACTACCAGTGCTGGCCGACGGTCGCGCCATCGAGTCTCGCGGTGTACTCGTCGAAGAGCGGCATCCCCGGATGGGACCACTCGCTGCTGATGCCGAGCCTCAAGCATGGCACCGTCTACCGCATTCAGCTCGACGCCGCCGGCACCGCCGTTGTCGGCGATCCTGACGAAAACGAGGTCTTCAAGACGGTGAATCGCTACAGAGACGTGGCGGTGAGTCCGGACGGACTGGCGCTGTTCATCGCGACCGACGTCGCCGGCAACACGCAGGACCCGTCGGGCCGGCCGGCCGCGAGCGTCGAGAACTCCGGCGCGATCCTCGAGTTTCGGTACGTGACGGATCGAACGCGCTGACCGATCGCCGAAGACTCTCCACCACTCCTCCGCGTCCTCAGTGTCTTCCGTGGTGGCGACCTATCTGTATCAAAGCGGCGGGAGCCTGACGCCGACGACGGTCCTCAGAAAATTAATGTTGTGCGAAATGTAGTCGTCGACGGCGAGGTCCATGTTTCCACCGATCGCGTCGAAGCCATCGTCGCCTTTTCTCGGCCCGTCGAGATCCAGGACGACCCAGCCTTTGTAGTGCCGGTCGCGCAGCAATTTGAAGACGGCCGGGAAGTCGACGCCGCCGCCGCCGAGGTTGTGATAGACGCTCGCCACTCGGTGCTGCTCCTGCGTCGGCGTTGAGGTGTTGCCGCGGTACTTCGCGTAGGTGTCCTTGAGGTGCACCTCGGCGATGCGCGGGAAATAGTCACCCATGATCTTCACCGGGTCCATGCCGCCGAGCACCAGATGTCCGGTGTCGGTCGTCAGCCCGACGTACTTCGGATCGGTGAGCTCCATCACGCGGCGCACGTCGCGTTCGCGCTCCATCGGCCCCCAGATGTGCGGATGCGGCGCGATCGTGATCCCCATGGCCATCGTTTGCCGGCCGATCTCGTTGAGCGTGTCGGCAAGACGCTTGAGCTGATCGTCGCTCGGACCGCCGGCCGGCCGCGCGCCCATGTTGCACTTCCAATGTTTGGCACCCATCGGCTGGAGAAAGTCGCGCGCGAACTCCACATGGTCGGCGATGGTCCTCGGGATCTGATCGGGATCGATGAAGTTGGTCGACTGGCCGGCCTCGCCATTCGAGGCGTCGATGAACGTAAGGCCCGCGTCATCGAAGAGCTTCTTGAGCGCCAGCGGGTTGCGCCGGTACTTTTCGATCTGGTTTCCGTACGGCTCGATCCCCTGCATGCCCAGCGCGGCGATGCGTTTGATGGCCCATTCGATGTCGTGCTGATTTCCCCAGAGCGAACTGGTGGTCCCGAAGAGGATGTCCGGATTGACGGGGTCGAGCGGACGATGCGTCACCGCACCCCAGACGCTGGCTGGTCCGATGACATGCGCCGCAGCCGTCATGCCCGCGAGTGCGAGCGCACGAGACAGGAATTCGCGCCTCTCGAGACCACGCTCAGCGATGCGGTTCGACATCGGACTCTCCTCTCTTCGCGCCACAATTGTATGCGCCCGAGGCGGGGAACGGTTCAATTAGAATCGCCTCGAACTCCTTGATATGAGAGAACTCGAAGTCCTCATTGCCCTGGTCCTCGCCGGCGTCGTGCTGGCAGCGGCGGCGCGCCGCGTCGGCGCGCCTTATCCGGTGTTCCTGGCGCTCGGCGGCGCGATCCTCGCGTTCATTCCAGGTGCGCCGTCGTTCACCGTTCTCCCTGAGCTCGCGCTGGCGCTGTTTGTCGCGCCCGTACTGCTCGACGCCGCCTACGACGCATCGCCGCGGGATCTGCGCGACAACTGGGCACCCGTCACCGGTCTCGTCGTTATTGCCGTCGGTCTCACGACGATTGCCGTTGCCATGGTTGCACACGCGCTGATCGCCATGCCGTGGGCGCCGGCGATTGCGCTCGGCGCCGTCGTCGCGCCGCCCGACGCCACGGCGGCGACCGCGGTGCTGCGCCCGTTGAAGCCACCGCATCGCATCCTGACCATCCTCGAAGGCGAGAGCCTCTTGAACGACGCGAGCGCGTTGCTGATTTATCGCCTCGCCATTGGCGCCGTGGCCGCGCACGGCTTCTCTCTCGGCGCGGTCGCGCCAACGTTTCTGTTCGCGGTTGCCGGAAGCGTGATTGCCGGTCCGGCGCTCGGCTGGCTCACGCTGCGGGTGACAGGCCGTGTGCAAGACGTGCCGACGGCGATCATCCTTCAGTTCGTCATCACGTTCGGCGTGTGGATCTTCGCCGATCGGATTGGGCTGTCCGGCGTGCTCACCATGGTGTGCTACGCGATCACCGTGGCGCGGACGGCGCCGCTGCGGACTCCGGCGCGAATACGCATCCCGTCGTACGCGGTGTGGGAAACGGTCGTGTTCCTGGTGAACGTACTGGCCTTCGTGTTCATCGGCCTGCAGATCCGTCCGATTGTGGAGAGCCTCGAGCCGGCGGCGCGCGGACGATATTTCGCGTTCGCCGCTGCCGTCCTGCTGACGGTGATTGTCGTCAGGCTCGCGTGGCACATGTCCTTCAACGCCGTCATCAGATGGCGGGACCGCCGGCTCGGTTTCCATCCGCCTCGCCCGATGCTGCGCCCCACGGTTGGCAGCGGTCTGGTGATCTCATGGGCCGGCATGCGCGGCATCGTCTCGCTCGCGGCGGCCCTGGCGTTGCCCGCGGCGTTCCCGTTTCGCGGCGTGATCGTCCTGACCGCGTTTGCGGTCGTGCTCGGGACGCTGGTGATCCAGGGACTCACGCTCGGACCGCTGCTGCGGGCGCTCGATCTCCAAGACAATGATCCGGTCCGGCACGAAGTCGAAGCGGCGCGTGAACGTGCGCTGCGCGCGGGGCTGGCGAGATTCGAGCATGACAACTCGCCAGATGCCGAAGCGGTCCGGCAGGAGCTCATCGCGCACCTGGGAACGGTGAACAGCATGCCTGAGGACGGTGATAGTAGACGATTCACGCATGGCGACATCCATCGCCTGGCGCTCGACGCGGCGCGCCGGGCCGTTCACGCCATGCGCGCCAGCGACGAGATCGGCGACGATGCGTTTCATCTGATGGAAGAGGAACTGGACTGGATCGAAATGGCTGGCGCGACCAAGGAAGACGCGGAACACCAAAACTCGTGACCTCGACGCCGACGGATCCATCGCGCCGAAGACCGTCGACGCCCATCGCACGAATATCTGCAGCAAGCTCCAGATCCACGGCAAGCACGTCCTCAGTCGCTTGGCGCTCAGGCATCGGTCCGACATCTGAGCGGGCGGTTGCGACTGTGTCGCGAGCCAGCGCACCGGGGCTGACGCTTCTTGTCGGGCCTTTATGTCGGACGTGGCATGAGCCGCTGTCCTTCAGTGCGTTTCTGTCGCTGTCAGTACGTCACGGATAGGCACTTCGGCCCTATTCACTTCGTCAGCCGGTTCCAGCACGATGATCGGGTCGCCAAGCACGATGTTTGACGCGATCGGCGCGCCGGCCATGACGCCGAGGGGGTATCTTCTTTATCTGAGGAGTTGCATGACCGGATTTCGATGTGGTGTCGCGATCGCCCTGTCCTTTCTTGCTGCCGCGGCGCCGGTGTCGGGACAGCCGGCTCCGGCAGGGCGCATCAAGGTGACTTCAGGGTCCGCGTTCGTCATCCGCCAGGGGCAGACGGTTCCCGCGCAGATCGGACAGCTCGTCTTCGAAGGCGACGGATTCCGGACCGCAGCCGACGGCCGCATCGGCATCACGCTGAATGACGACACGCGGGTGTCCGTGGGACCTGGCAGCGAAATCCGACTCAATCAATTTCTGTACTCACCGGCAGAAGGGCAGCTGGGATTCGTGCTCGGGATCGTCCGCGGCATCGTGGCCTACGTATCGGGACGAATCGCGAAACTGTCCCCGGATTCGATCCGCCTCGAAACGCCTTCGGCCACCGTCGGCATTCGCGGGACGCGGTTGGCGATCAGCGTGAAGCCGTGATGCGAACGCGCGCTGTCACGCTCGTCGCCATCGCCATCGCCGTCGCCTTCGGGTGCGGACCGCGGCGGCTCGCCGCGCCATCGCCGAAGCCCGATTCGGAATTGGTCGTGCTCCTCGCCGACCCTGACGGCGCTCCGCTCGGGCACGCCACGGTCACGAGCGCAGCCAGCACGGTCGATCTGCGTCGCGAACGCGACGGGACCGAGGTCGCCACCAACCGACCGCCGACCGCGCCAGCCTCGATCGACGAAGCGAGGATTCAACAGGTCTTCGGCGACACGCTCTCCGCCCTGCCGCCTCCACCGAGGTCGTTCAACCTCTATTTCCAATTCGACTCCGACGAGCTCACCGATGCCGCCCGTCGCCTGCTGCCGGAGATTCTGCGACTGGTCAAGGAGCGTCCCGCTCCCGACGTTGTCGTGATCGGGCACACGGACACGATCGGCAGCAGCGCGTCGAATTTTCAGCTAGGGCTGAGGCGCGCGACGAGAGTTCGGGAGCTGCTGATCGGCGCCGGTGTCGACGCCGCCTTGATCACCGTGATGTCGGTCGGCGAAGCCGAACCGCTCGTTCGAACGCCCGACGAAACGTCGGAACCGCGCAATCGCCGCGTCGAGGTGGCAGTCAGGTGACAGCCGAGGTGACCTCGTCCGAGCGCGCAGTCGCACGAGGCCGCCGGCTCGTGCTCGTCAGCGGGGCAATCGCCGTTATCGTCGCCGCGATTCTCACCGTGTACAGACCTGCCATGTTCGCGAACGGGGAATACGCGGTCTACGATTCTGTCCTCGCCCGAGCGGCGACGAACCCGCCCGGCGCTGAAGTCGTGATCGTCGACGTCGACGAGCGAAGTCTGTCGCGAATCGGACAGTGGCCGTGGCGCCGGGACGTCGTCGGCCGGATGATCGCGCGCGTCCGCGAGTCGGGTGCGGCAGCCATCGCGCTCGACGTGATGTTTGCCGAACCGGATCGGCACGACGAATCCGCGGAGGCGCGGGGCGACATCGCGTTCGCACGCGATCTTCGCGAGGGCCGCGTCGTGCTCGGATACGCGATGACGTTCGACGGCAGCGGCCGCGCGTCGAGCGACTGCGTGCTGCATCCGGTCGGGCTCACGATCGCTCAACGCTCGGATGAAACGGCAGAGGCGCCGTTCTTTCGCGCCTCCGGCGCGATCTGCAGTCTGCCGGCGCTGGCGCAGGCGGCGGGCGCCTCGGGATTTCTCAACGCGACGCCGGATCGCGATGGCATCATGCGGCGCGTGCCGCTGCTGCTCGAGCTCGACGGACATGTCTATCCGGGGCTGGCGCTGGCCGCCCTGATCAGCGCAAAGCGGACGGCAGGGATCGCACTGCGCGTCGCTAACGTGAATACGACGTCGCTGAGCCTCGGCGACACGGTGGCGCCTCTCGACGGCAAGAGCAATCTCCTGGTGCGGTATCGAGGGACGAAAAGGACCTTCCCCTACGTCTCGGCGGCGGACGTCCTCGAAGGCCGCGTGCCGGCGGACACGTTCAGAGAGAAGGTGGCCTTCGTCGGCGCCACCGCGCTCGGCACGCGCGAGGTCGTCGCCACGCCGATGGACAAGCAGTTCGCCGGCGTTGAAGTGCAGGCGACCGTCGCCGACAACCTGCTGCAGCGCGATTTCATCAGGCGGCCTGCGTCCGCCCCTCTGCTCGAAGCCGGAATGGCGTTTGTCCTCGGGTTGATGATCGTCGTGTTCGCGGGGAGCATCGGCCTCGCGTGGGCGAGCGTCGCGTGTGCAATCTGCCTCGCCATCGTGTGGGGCGGCGCCGTATGGCTCGTGTCGAGGCACGGCATCGTCCTGTCGCCGCTGTTCCCGAGCGCCGGTCTGGCCGGCGCGCTTGGCGCCATGATCGCTGTGAGCGTCGTGACCGAGCGTCGCCACGCCGCGTCGGAGCGACACGAGAAGACGATTTCCCAGCAGTTGATGATTCAGGCGCTGCTGTCGCTGACCGAAGCGAGAGACGAAGCGACGGGGCGTCATTCGCGCCGCACGCAGCGCTACGCGAGGCTGCTCGCCGAGCAGCTCGCTGTGGATCCGCGGTTCCATGACTATCTGACCCCGCAAAGAATCGAACTGCTGGCGCGGCTGGCGCCGCTGCACGACATCGGAAAAGTCGGCGTTCCGGATCGTCTGCTGAACAAGAGCGGCAACCTCACCAGCGATGAATACGAGGAAATGAAGCGACATCCTGCGCGGGGCCGTGAAGTCATCGATCGCGCGGAGCGGGACGTCGGCGCCGCTGACGATGCGATCCTCGCGATGGCGAAGGAGATCGTCTACACGCACCACGAACGCTGGGACGGGACCGGGTACCCGCAGGGTCTTCGCGGCGCACAGATTCCCCTGGCCGGGAGGCTGATGGCGCTGGTCGATGTCTACGATGCGTTGGTGTCGAAGCGCGTGTACCGCGCTGCGCTCTCACCGGAAGAGGCGACGAAGATCATCGCCGAGGGAAGTGGAACGCAGTTCGATCCTGCCGTGGTCGACGCGTTTCTCCACGTGGAGAATGCCTTCAGGCGCATCGGCGATTAACTGATTCGACAAGGAGGTGGCCGGATTCGACTCGCGCGACGCGCGACGCCGAAGGCCGCGGTATCGTCCGGACAGATCGCGTAAGATCGATTCGCGCGATGACTGTCTCGTACGAGAACTCGAAGGTCATCTTCCAGGGCATCAAGGACGCGGGAATCACGTCGCTCTCGGCGCTGCCTGAAACGTGGCTGGGCCTTCTTCTCCACTACGCCGAGAAAGACCCGGACGTCACGCTGATTCAGGTCGCGAAAGAAGAGGAAGCGATCGGCATCGCCGCTGGCGCGTATTTCGCGGGCGAGCGGCACGTCCTGCTGATGCAGAACCACGGCTTCCTCGCCGCGATCAATGGCATCGTCTCGTTGGCGCAGCTCTACGGCATTCCCCTCTGCATGCTGATCGCGCTGCGCGGCCACTGGGGCGAGCCGTATCCGTGGCACACGCGCGGCGGGATCGTCACCGAAGGCGTCCTGCGCGCGCTCGGCGTTCCCTTCGAGTACGCACGCGATCCGGCGAAGGTCGGCCACCAGATCCGCGAGGCCTATACGTTCTCCCAGAGCTCGCTCTCCCCGGTCGCGCTGCTCCTGACCCGCGATCTGATGGAGGAGCCGCTGTGAAGCGCGCGGAATGCATCGCGATGCTGTATCCCGAGCTCGAGGACAAGCTGGTCGTCACGATCATGGGCGCGTGCGCCCAGGAGCTCTACGATCTCGGACACAGGGAGAATTTCTTCTATCTGCAGCACGCCATGGGGCTCGCGTCCTCGATCGGGCTCGGCCTCGCCCTGCATCTTCCCCACGAGCGCATCGTCGTGCTCGACGGCGACGGGTCGGTGCTGATGAATCTCGGAACGCTCGCCACGATGGCGCGCTATCGTCCGAAGAATCTGGTCCACATCATCTTCGACAACGGCAGCCTGCTCTCGACCGGAGGGTTCGACTCGCACACCACGTCCGGCGTGACCGATCTCGCGGCGATCGCCAGAGGCGCGGGCCTCGAGCGCGTCAGCGCCGTCAACTCGGTGATGGAATTCGGCGAAGCGGTGATCGACGCCTTCAAGCGTGACGATCTGAGCGTGATCGTCGCCAAGGTCGCGGCCGTCGGGCCGAACCATTACGGCATGGATCTGCACCTCCCGGAAAACGCCTTCGCGTTCAAACGGGTGATCGCCGAACGGAAGAAGAAGAGCCATCACGGCTCGTGAGTTCACTGAGCACCAGCGCGCGAAGCGCGCGAGCCTACGGCGCGAAGCGCCGCGATGCCCCGCCGGCAACGTTCACGCAACGGTGCGGGACCTGCGACTTTTCCCAATCACGTGAGTGTGCTGTCCGCAGATCTCGTCGACTTGAGCATCCTTGTAGAAGTTCCCCATCGAGTAACCACACAGCAGGGAAAAGGCCTCTGCATTCGCCAATTGGTTCCATAACACTTCGAGACGGATTGCCGCGTCGTGCTGTCCCTCTTTCCAGAGAACGTCGACCATCTCGCCGTAGATTCGGATTGTGCACTCCGATCGTCCGCGGCACGCCTTCTCTAAGACTCCGCACATGACATCCTTGAATGTTGCGGCATCCGGCTTCGCGTCTGCCATGAACCCGTCCAGGGTATCTTGCGCGTCCAGTAGCACCAGATCGTCCGAACGCTGCAGCTGCACGACGTCCAAGCCCTTGCTGACCAGTTCTCGCAGAATTGCGGCCCGGTGGGTCGCCGTCGCGACCACCATGGCCGGATCGCCCTGGGCCAGTCCGTCACTGAGAAACGCGGCGACGATCTGGGCGAGCGATCGGTCGTTTTCGTAAAACCGAACCGCGTGATGTGGCTGAGCGAGCGACAAACGCGGCGCGTCCTGCACGTCCTCTGCCCCCGACGCGATCGGCTTCATAGACCACTCCATGGCTGTATCGTGCTGCACCGGACCGAACTGCCGCCGCGGCCCGCGCGCTGCTTGGACTCGTGAGCGTTTTCTCATACAGCCAGCCTAGATGCTTCGAAAGGTCGGGACAATTGGGAGAAACGGAGGGCGGTACGGGCTTGCCCTAATCGCTGTCGTGCCGGTCGCTCAGCTCAGCCGATGGCCATTAGGTGTCGTGAAGCCAACCTTGCAGGACGCCGTACCGAATGATGTCCACTCGACCGGTGAGCCCAAGTTTACGCATGGCATTTGCCTTGTGAACCTCGACGGTCTTGACGCTAATCTTCAGGGTTGTCGAGATTTCCTTGTTGGTATGCCCGACGGCGACCAGCCTTATTACTTCCTCCTCTCGTCCACTGATCGCTGTGTGAGACGCACTCGAGATCCCACCACTTTTTGCGATCAATCCGTCAGCCACCGGCGAGGTCATCGCGGCGTCAATGTACAGGCCGCCGGACGCAACCGCGCGGATGGCCCTGATCAAATCGGTTGGGGCGCTCTGCTTCAAGACATAACCTGACGCACCTGCTCGAAGCAGTTCCTCCAGGTGGGTTTGGTCGTCATGGCGCGTCAGGGCCAAGATCGCCATGCGCCGCCGCATGTTCTTGAGGTTTCTGGTGGCGGTCAGGCCGTTCGTTCCAGGCATCGAGATGTCCATGACGACGACATCGGGATTCAGTGCTTCCGCTTGCTGGAGAACGGCGTCGCCGTCCGCTGCTTCGCCGACGACCTCCATGTCCGCCTCGTTGCCAATCAATAGCTTGAGTCCTTGACGCACGATGCCATGGTCGTCGGCGAGAAGGATTCGCAGCGCGCTCACGGCTTGAACGCAGGTGCGGCAAGCGGAGCCCGCACGACGACCGTCGTTCCGCGGCCTGGCGTCGACTCCACGTGAAGCTCGGCGCCCACCAGCCCGGCCCGCTCGCGCATGCCGATCAAGCCGAAGTGTTGGCCGGAGCCCTCGAGCCTCGCCGGATCAAAGCCTTGCCCGTTGTCCTCGATGATCAGCGACAAATGATCCGACTGACGTTCGAGCACAACGTCCACACGATCCGCGCGCGCGTGTTTGACGACGTTGTTCAGCGCCTCCTGCGCCAGCCGGTACAGCGTCGTTTCCAGCTCGGCTGTCAAGCGCTCGTCCGCCAATCGATTCGTGTGAAGGTGCACGGGGATTCCGAAATGCTTCGACCACCTGCGCACGTGATCGGTCAACGCCGCCTCCAGGCCGAGAGTTTCGAGCTCGGCCGGTCGCAGTTCCGACACACGAAAAGCGACGTCTCGATCCAGTTGCAGCGCGAGTTCCTCCAACGTCTCGATCTGAGTGCGAGGCTCCATGCGGCCGGTCGGCGCGCCCTTCAGCATCTCCAGCGTCAGCCGAAGCGCGGTCAGCTGCTGACCGAGCTGGTCGTGCAGCTCGCGTGCGATTCGCCGCCGCTCGTCCTCCTCGCCGAGAATGACCCTGGTCAATAACCGAATGCGTTGACGCTCGGCGCGGTCTCGCTCGATCATCTCGAAACGAAGAGCCTCGTTCGCGCTCGCGAGTTCGGCCGTCCGTTCGCGCACGCGTTTCTCCAGTTCTTCGTGGGCGCGCTTCAGCGCCTCCTGCGCGCGTACGCGCTCGCTGATATCACGCGCGACTTTCGACGCACCGACGATGCGGCCGGCGCCGTCCCGGATCGGCGACACGGTCAGGGAAATATGGACCTCACCGCCATCCTTCGTGCGCCGAACGGTCTCGAAGTGATCGACCTTTTCGCCGCGGCGGAGACGGGCGAGCACGTCGTGCTCTTCCGCAATGCGATCCTCTGGGATAATCAAGAAAATAGGCTGGCCGATCGCTTCGGCCGCGGTGTAGCCAAACAGCCGTTCGGCGCCGCGATTCCACGAGGTGATGACACCGTCCAGCGTCTTGCTGACGATGGCGTCGTCGGACGAGTCGACTATCGCGGCGAGCCGTGCTCGAAGCTCCTCGTTCCTTCGACGTTCGCTGACGTCCCGCGCGACTTTCGACGCGCCCACGATGTGCCCGTGGGCGTCCCGAACCGGCGATACCGTCAGCGAAACGTGGACGTCGCGTCCATCCTTGGTTCGCCGTACCGTCTCGAAGTGGTCTATCTTCTCCCCACGGCGCAAGCGGGCGAGCACGTGGCGCTCTTCGGCAATCCGATCCTCCGGAATGATCAAGAAAATTGGTTGGCCGACGGCCTCCGCCGCCGTGTAGCCAAAGAGCTTTTCCGCGCCTCGGTTCCACGACGTGATGATTCCGTCGAGGGTCTTGCTGACGATGGCGTCGTCGGACGAATCGACGATCGCCGCCAGCAGTGCGCGGAACTCATCAGGACGCCCGTCCGCAAGGATGAGTGATTGGCTCGCGTCCATCTACCTCGTTGCGCCTTAAAGCCTGAGAGCACACGATACCCACAAGCCAACCTGGTCGCAAGAGGAAGCGCGGAAATCCAAGTCGTCCCGGCGGCGTCTTATCGCTCGACAATCGTCGCGTCGTTCTTCAACGCCCCCGGCGCGGCGGTGAGAAACGTCCCAGCGCTCAGCACGATCTGATCGATCGAGAAACCATCCTGCTTCACCTGCACTCGTATCGTCTGCGCGCCCGACTGTGCGAAGCTGATCGCCGGACCCATCACGTTCACGCCGAATCCGTTGTCCTGCCAGCCCCAGCCGGACAGGTGGCAGCCATTGCAATCCGCGAGGTTCACGAGGGTTCCGGACTTCGTGCCGATGCGATAGGTCGGCGCGCCCGCGGCATCGACGCTGGCCGAGAACTGCACGAAGACCGCGTCGTTGTTCCGCTTGTCCCTGTCCGCCTTGCCGCGCAGCCACAAGTGATAGGCGACGCCCGCTTCGGCCTGAAATGAAATCTCGAAATAGTTCGCCGGGTCTGGCAGCGGCCTGGAAACCTTCCCCGCGCTCTTGTTGGGATTCCACAGCCGCATTCCTCCGGCGGCTGTCGCGTCGGCGACGAGCGACCACGTGCCGGTGATCGCGTTCGCATCCAACGCATACAGGACCACTTCACGCGCGCGGATCGTGACGCTGATCGCATGCGTGGCGACGATCCCCGTCCAGCCCGTGTCGCGTGCCTGCGCCGTGAATGAGAACGTGCCGACGACGCGCGGCTTGCCGCTGATGACACCGTCCGGGGACAACGTCAGGCCCTCCGGCAAGCGGCCTTCGACGAGCGTCCACATCACGCTGCCTGTGCCGCCGGTGAACTGCAGCTCCGCACGATAAGGCTTCGGCACGTCACCCGACGGCAGCGTGTCGGTCGTGATCACGATCGGCGCCGGAACAACGGTGATGGTCAGCGTATCGGCGACTGTGCGATTCAGATTCCAGCGATCCGAATCCAACACCTGGATGACCGCCGACGTGGTTCCCCACATGGTCGGCGTGCCGGCGATGGCACCCGACAAGGCATCGAGGGTGACACCCGCCGGGAGAGTGCCGGAGGCGACCGTCCACGAGACGCTTCCCAGCGTGCCGCTCACGCTCGGTGCGAATTGAAACGGCTCGCCGACTCGTGCCGCCGGAACCTCCGGCAGGCTGATCGTGAGAATCGGCGGATCGACCGTGATCGGCAGCGTCGCGATCGCGTCGTTGAATGACCACGAGGTGTCGAAGGCGCGAACGATCAGCAAGCCGGCCGTTGGTTCCAACGGCGTTCCGCTGAGGAGACCGGACAGCGGATCAAATGCGAGACCGGCCGGCATCGAGCTGTCCAGCACCTCCCACGCGCATGGCCCGAAGCCAGGCGTGCACGACAGACTTTGCGCGTACGGCACGTTGAACATGCCGTTGGGCAGGGTCGGCGGGATGATGCGCACCGGAGGCATCCCTGGCCGCAGCCTGATGTCCCCGGACAGCGCGAGTGCGGCCTCGAGCATGACGCCGGCGACGTCCGGACCGGCGCCGGGCAGCTCTGAGTGCTCGCCGCAGTAATTCGGTGCCAGGCATGGCGCGTAGATGCTGGTTGGCAACAGGCGGTAATCGCCCGCGGCGTAGCCCATGAAGTTGTTCTGCCAGTCGGCGATCGTGGGAAAGAAATTGTCGCAGCCGAAATCTTTCGGGAGATACCGATTCGCGAGATTCGTGGGACGTCCGGCGAGGACGTTGCCGCAAAACTTTCCGGGCGGCTGCAGATCGGGCGAGATGTAAGACTTGTATGTCAATACGCCCGTCGACTTGTTGTTGCCGTTGAGACCGAACGAGTTGTGCAGCGACATGTTGTTCGTGATCGTCAGATCCGGAATGTAGGTTGGCGCCGCCGGAGTGCCGCCGTAGAGCCAATACACGTTGGTTTGGGTCGTAATCGCCAGGTTGTGATCGATCGTCACTGAAACCGGACCGACGCCGAGCTGAAACACTCGCGCAGTACCCCAGGTGCCGGCCGTGAGATCGTCGAAGATGTTGTTGACGATGGTGATGTGGTTCGTCAGTTGGCTCGGCGCAAGATTGTCGGTGCCGAGAATGTTCACGCCCCCAGCAGTATGGCGGACGACGTTGTTCCGGAACATGACGCGCTGCACGACCGACCACGGCGCGTGTCCACTCTGATTGCGCGGCGTAAATACGATTGGATAGCCGGGCTGATCGGCTACCCACAAATTCTCGAAGACATTGTTCTCGACGAGCACGTCCTGGGCATTCTTCAGCTCGAAGATGTTCTTCACCGACCACTTGGTGCCGCTTCCGGGCTTGCCGGCAGTGCCGTCTTGTCCGGCATCGGTAAAGAACGGATCGGTCGTCGTCCAGAAGATGCTCTGGGTGTTCGAGGTCCGGCCGTAGACGAGGTACTCCTGCGCGGTGGCCACCGGCGTCCACGAAATCGTCACGGCGCCGTTGGCATCGAGCGTCGCCGACACTTCAGCGGTTGCGACAGAAGCGGCGATGCGGCCCTGGTTACTGACTTTGCGCGCGACCACTTTGTAGTAATACGTGCCGGCCGGCAGGATGCCGGCGGACGGCGTCGCGGCCGCCGTCACGCTCGGCGGCGCGGCGAGAATCGGATCGCGCCACGAACGCGGTTTGCTCATGTAGTTGTAGCGGACGACCACATTCGTGGTCACCAGATTGGGAGTGGGCGGATCGGCGCCGCCGATGAGAATGTTCTCGGCCGCCGCTTCGAGATAGTTGTTCTCGATCAGCCAGTTGCCCGGTCCGTTGAAGCCGCTGATCGCCTGCGAATCCTGATTGATCGCCTTGCAGTCGGAGACCCACGAGTTGATGACTGTCGTGTCGCTGCTGTTCAGCGAGATGCAGCGCTTCTGACCCAGCTCGGGATCCCCGTGGACGTACAATCGATCGAGGACGAAGGCGTAGGGTACTTGCCCGTGCGAGAGATCCGGATCCGTCTGCGTCGAATCGCCGGCACCGATGGCGATGATCTCGCCGGCACCGGCGAGATTGGCCTGGAATTCGAGGAACATCAGCTTGTAGTGATGTGCGCCGACGGCGGTCAGCAGCGCCTGCAGAGCATTCGGCGACTTGATCTTCGGCAGCAGCGCGGCGTAGGCGGGCGTCATGCGCACGCCGGAGTCCGGAAACGCCGAGTCGGGCGCGGCGGATCGAATCGTGATGTAGTCGGACGCTTTGCCCTTGTTCGGCAACACGAAGTTGCCGACGAAGGTGGCGTTGGGTTCGAGCGTGATCACATCGCCGGGCTGCGCCGCGTCGAGTGCCGCCTGAAAGTCCCCGCCCGCTGGAACCGCAATCGTCGCCGCGCTCGCCGCTGTTGCGGCAAGGAGAAAGACTACACCCGTGCCCCATGCGAGGATCCGCAGACGCATTGGTCGTGCTCCTGATCTGTTTTGGGTTTTGGAAACTGCGCTCGTCGCTCGCCTGCCGTATCGGGCGCAGCGATGCGCACTATAGATCAACGAGCTGAAGAATTTCGGTCGCTTTGCACAGTCAACGTTGTATTGATGAGCTGAGGTACATTGATCCGCTGTGGCGTCTCAATCGACTGATCTTCTCGAGCTCGTGCGCGGGTGCACGTTTGATGACTTTCTTCTGACACCGCAGCTCGGCGTCGTCGCGAGCCGCGATCCGGCGGTCATCGATCTCACCACGCGCTTCACGACGCACATCTCGCTGAAGCGGCCCATCGTCTCGGCGAACATGGACACCATCACGCGGGCCGACATGGCCGTCGCAATGGCCGAGGAGGGCGGCATCGGCGTGATCGATCGCGGGTTTCGCGCCGGCGACATCGCGCCGCAGATGGCCGAAGTCGTCGCCGTCAAGCGCACGCAACACGGGATCATCGCAGATCCCCACGCCATCGATGCGAGCCAGAGCGTGGCTGACGCGCTGCGTCTCATGGATCGAACCGGCGTCGGCACGCTCGTCGTCATCACCGGCCACAACCGCCTCGCCGGCTTGCTGACGCGCCGGGACGTTCGATTCGTCGCCGGCGACGCGCTCGTCTCCGCGCGCATGACGCCTCTCGATCGGCTCGTCGTGCACGCCGGGCCGATTTCTTTCACCGACGCGGAGCGGATCATGGCGGAGCGGAAGATCAAGAAGCTGCCGCTCGTGAATCCGGATGGAAGCGTGCTCGGCCTGATCACGGCGAAAGATCTCATCAAGCATCGGACGCATCCGTTCGCGACGCGCGACGAGCAGCGCCGGCTTCGCGTGGCCGCGGCGGTCGGCGCGACTGGAGATTTTCTCGAACGCGCCGTGGAGCTCCATCAAGCGGGCGCCGACGTCATCGTGATCGACATCGCGCACGGTCATTCGCTGGTCATGGAGCAGGCCATCGCCCGCTTGCGTCAGCGGCTCGATGCCGTGCCGCTGGTCGCCGGCAATGTGGCCACCGCCGACGGAGCGCGGTTCCTCATGGAGCGCGGCGTCGACGCGATCAAGGTCGGCATCGGCCCCGGCGGCGGATGCACGACGCGGCTGACGACCAACTTCGGCGTGCCGCAGGTGGAAGCGCTCGTCCGCTGCCGGCAGGCGGTCGGCGATCGCGTGCCGCTGATTGCCGACGGCGGTGTGAAGCGAGACGGCGCCCTCGCGCAGGCGCTGCTGTTCGGCGGCGATTCGGTGATGCTGGGGAGCGCGTTCGCCGGCACCGAGGAAACGCCGGGCGAGATCGTGCTGAAGCCGGTCGTCATGCCCGAGTCGCAGAGGGTGGCGCGCGTGCCGTTCAAGGTGTTTCGCGGGATGGCGTCGGTCAGCGCCGTGCGCGATCGTCTGGACCTCGAAGACGCGGGACCGCACGAACTGGAAGCGCTCGGCGCCGAAGGGCTCGAGGTCAGCGTGCCGGCGCGAGGCTCGGTGCGGACGATCGTTCAGGAGATGGTGAAGCACCTGTGCTCCTCCATCAGCTACGGCGGCGTCAACTCGTTGCAGGCCTTTCGGGAGCAGTTTCGATCGGATCCCGCGCGTTATCTGATCCGTCTCACCCAGGCGTCGCGGAGTGAGTCGTTCGACCGCTGACTGCGTCGAGCTACAAATCGAACGATGCGCAGTCGCCCGACTGCCGCGCGCGCCGGTAGGCGAGGTTTGCGGCCACCATGTCCTCCATCGCAATGCCCATGGCCTTGTAGACGGTGACCTCCGACGCACTGGATCGGCCTCGGCGAGGATCGTTCACGACGTCGCCGAGCGTCGTCGCCCTCGACGGATCGATGTCCCTGAGTTCCGCGCAGCCGACTGGTGGGGCCGCGAAGGCATCCATCGTTTCCACGAACAGCCGACTCTTGCGAGCGAGCGAGACTGGCAGTTCTCCGAGCGGGGGATGGTAGCCGACCGATGAGACGTGCGTCCCCGGTTTGACCCATGCGGCGTCGATCGCCGGCGTCGGCGAATGGGTGGCGAGGCACACGATGTCGGACTGGCCGACGGCCTGGTCGAACCGTCGCACCGCTCGCGCGTTGGGATGCAGCTGCGCCAGCCGCTCGGCATGTTCGAATTCGAGCGAGCAGATCTGAATCAGGTCGAGATCGCGAACGAGCGGCAGCAAGCGCAGATGTTCGCGGCCCTGAACGCCGGCGCCGACGATCGTCGCGACGCGGCTCTCGGGGCGCGACAGCAGCTTGTGTGAGAGGACCGCAGCCGCCGCGGTGCGGATGCCGGTGATGTAGGTGGCGTCCATCACGCACGTCGCTGCGCCGGTTTCAGGATCGAACAGATTGACGATGGCCAGGTGATTGGGCAGGCCGCGCTGCAGATTGCCGTCGAAGACGTTCACGACCTTCACGCAGATCTGCATGCCCGGCTGCCACGAGGCCATCGCGAGCGAGAATCCATAGCCCGGTACAGAAATCTGCGGCCGCGGTGGACACTGCACCTCGCCGCGAGCCAGCGCGCCAAACGAGGCCTCCAGCTCGCGAAGCAAAGCGCTCGGTTCGAGCAGCCGCGCGACCTCGGCTTCGCTCAAGGCGATGACCTTCTGCGTGCCTTTGGAGACCTCGAAGGCCGCTGGGCCCGACTCGTGGATCATGGCGCACCGCTGGGGGCTGCGCGATCCTACTCTTGTTTCCAGCGAGCTTCGCCGGATCGATCCACCTTCGCGTCGGGGGTCGCGGCGCGCAAGTCACAAGGGCCGCGCTACACTGTTCATATGCAATTGCATGTGGCCCGCCTGTGTATGGACTGCGAGGAAGTTCACGACAAGCAGACCTGCCCCGTGTGCGGTTCGGAAACCTTTGCCTTCATCAGCCGATGGGTGCCGGCGCCTGAGCGCCGCCGACGGCCGCGGCCCGAACCGTCGGAAACGGTGGACACCTATCGTGAGCTGTTGTCTCCGTCGAAGACGAACTCCGGCGTCGCGCGCTGGCTGCGGCGAGGCGCGTTCGGCGCCGCCGCCATCGCCGCCCTTGGCTGGGCGTGGCAGCAACGCGCCGGGACGGGATCGCAGATCGAGAACACCGCGGGTTCGGATGAGACCGAGCGTGTGAAGGAACCGCTGTAGCGCGTCAGATACCGGTCAGACGTTCGCTGGCGTCGCCGAATCGATCGAGCTTCACGCCCATGCGATCCATCAGCGAGAGGTAGAAGCTGCACAGCTTGCGGTGCTCGTCGCCGGCGTCGGTGTAGTCGAGCACGCGGCCGGTCTCGAGCGTGCCGCCAAGCGTCCCGGCGGTGAGCACCGGCACCTTCGTGCTGTCATGCTGACTGCCCGACCACATGTTCGACATGAAGACGAGGCAGGAGTTGTCGAGCACGGTCGTCTCACCCTCAGGCATCGCGGCGAGCCGGTTAATCAGATAGGCGTACTGCGTCAGATAGAACTGGTTGATGCGCATGAACGCTTCGCCGGTGTCCTCGTGGCTCGCCAGATGGTGGGCCAGCTTGACGTTCAGGAACGGATAGAACAGACCCGAGATGTCGCGGCACAACAGAAGCGTCGCGATGCGTGTCTTGTCCGTCTGGAAGGCGAGCGCGAGGATGTCGCACATCAGCCGCATGTGATCGCGGACGTCTTCGGGCAGACCGTTCTCGGGCCGCACCATCGCGGAGACCGCGCGCCCACGTCCCATCGCGTTCGCCTCGGCCTTGTCTTTCGCCGCGCGCATGTCCTGCGCGCGCTTCTCGACGTCGCGCACGCTGGTGAGATATTCGTCGAGCTTGCCCTTGTCAGCGGAGCTGACCTGGCGGCCGAGCGACGCGACCTGGTCTCGCACGCGATCGAGCACGCTGAGGTTGCGCTGGCTGCCGCGGTTCTCGAAGAGGCTGTCGAAGGCCAGCGACGGATACACCTCCATCGGCACGGGCGACGTCGGGCTCGACCACGAGATGTGCGAGCTGTACGCCATCGAGAAGTTCGTCTCGTGATAGCCCGTGACCGGCTGCTCGCAGCCGAGGACCATGCTTGGCTGCACCGTCTGATCGCCGATGTGACTGGCCAACACCTGATCCAGACTCACGCCGCCGTGCAGCTCCGCGCCTTTGGTCAATCGCGCACCTGAGAGCAGATTCCCGGTCATGCCCGGATGAATACCCACACCGGTCGCCGCTTTGTTGAAGAGTCCTTTGATGTAGTTGAACTTTCCTTTGAGCGGCTCCATCGGCGCGAGGCTCGGACCCAGTTCGATGCCGGCGCCCGATCCGTTGGCCCACCACTCCTTCGGATTGACGCCGTTGCCCATGAAGAGAATCGCGAGCCGCCGCGGCGCGGTTGCGGCGGTTGCGGGCTCGGCGCCCCACACCGGCAGCGATTCCAGCCACGGCAGCGCCATCACGACGCCGGTACCGCGAAGGAAGCGGCGCCGCGACATCTCGTGCGCGTTGCGCTGCTGCGGGCTCGTGATCACGCTCATGGTGAGTTCCTCGAGGTGCTGGCCGTCGCGCGTTTCGTCAGGAACTGGCGGCTGGTGACGATGTCCTGCACGAGATAACCAAATTTGTAGCCGCCTGTCGAGAGATCTTTGCGCATGTCGGCGAGCAGCGGCTCGTCCGACTGCAGCAGACTGCGGCCCAGGGCATAGACGACGAGCTGTCGGCTGATCGTGTCGACGAATTCAGTCTGTCCGCGTACGCGCATGAACGCGCGGAGTCCCTCGAGACCGGATCCCGAGCGGCCGTCCGGGAACGTGGCGGTGGTCTCGACGCGGCGTCCTGCAAGATCCCGGTCGCGCGTCTCGCCAACCGGGCCATAGCCCTCGAACGCGAGGCCGAACGAATCGAATTTCGCGTGGCAGCTCGCGCACGCGGGATTGGCGCGATGCTGCGCGAGTGTTTCGCGCAGCGTCAGATCGCCGAGCTTGGTCTCGTCCGCCGGCAGCACCGGAACGTTCGGCGGCGGCGCCGGGATGTACTCGCCGAGCAGCCGGTGCACGATCCAGTAGCCGCGCTTCACCGGGCTCGTTCGCAGGCCGGGTGCGTTCTTGGTGAGAAACACCGCCATCGGCAGCAATCCACCGCGCGAGTACTTCTGCGCTTCGTCGACGCGCATCCACGTGCCTGCCGGCGGCTCCGGCATCCCGTAATGCTTCGCCAGCACCGGATTGACGAACGTGTAGTTGCCGTAGAGGAAATCGAGAACGGAGCCATTGCGCTGGATGACGTCGAGCACCAACCGAATCGGCTCCTCGAACATCGCTTCGCGCAGCTCGTTGTTGAACGCCGGGAACCGATCGCGGTCGACCGCGTTGTGTTCCTCGAACCGGCGGATGTCGAGCCAGTTGCCGGCGAACTCGGTCGCAAAACGCCGGACGCGAGCATCCTGCATCATCCGCTTCGCCTGCGCGGCGAGCACGTCTGGCTTGCGCAGCTCGCCAGCCGCCGCGCGCTTCATCAATTCCTCGTCTGGCATGCTCGACCAGAGGAAGTAGCTCAGACGGCTGGCCAGTTCGTAGTCGGTCAGCGGACGCACGTCGTCTGTCGACGTTTTGCTCTCGGGCAGCGTGTCCACGCGGTAACAGAAGTACGGCGACATCAGCACGCTGGCGACCGCGTCGCGGATCGCATCTTCGTGACTGAGAGGTTGCGCGCGCAGCGAGCGATAGAAGCCGAGGAGATCGTCGGACTCCGCCTTCGTCAGCGGCCGGCGATACGCGCGCGCCGCGAATGCGACGAGCGAGTCGAGATGACTCGGTTCGGCGGCCGCTTTGGCCTGCTCCAGCGCGCGCACGTTCCGGTTCATCCGATCGAAGTAGTCGCGGACCACTTCTGCGGCCGCTTCAGTGCTCACCTCGCGCGCCTTGGCCAGATACACGTCAGCCAGCTGCGCAATCTTCGCTTCGGAGGTGACGTCGTCGTCTTCGGAACGGAACGAGTTGAACTGCGCCGTGGCCATGAAGCTGGGCGGCTCGGCACGCTCGA
>DAIUKO010000008.1:0-27719 GCA_036848175.1 Vicinamibacterales bacterium
GGACCTGGAAGCGCTGCCACTTCGTCTTCGAGAGGAACTCGTCCGATCGCCCGGTTCGCGGTTCCTCAGGGCTCTCGCCCGCCATCTTCACGTAGCCGCCGAGTGGCAGCGCGCCGATGCCGTACTCGGTATCGCCGCGCTTGAAGCTGACAACCGTCGGATTGAAGCCGAGTTGAAACTTGAGCACGCGGATGCCGACGCGCTTGGCCGCGAGAAAATGGCCCAACTCGTGAACGAAGACGAGCACGCCGAGCACGAACACAAACGCCAGCGGCATTTGCATCCATTGCGGCAGCCGGTCCAGCAGGAGAATCGCAAAGCCGGAAGGCGTGATCAAATGAGCAACCTCAGACTTTCAATTCTACCGCGCGGGCGATCTCATGAGAATACTCGCGAGCCCAGGCGTCAACTTTGCGCACCGCTGCAATCGTCGCCACCTCTTCCGGCCGATGCACCGCCATGGTCTTCTCGATGACGTGCGCGATCGACAGGAACCCGATCCGGCCGTCGAGGAAGCGCTCGACCGCCACCTCGTTGGCGGCGTTCAGGACCACAGGGAGGCTGCGCTCGGCCTCGAGCGCGCGATAGGCCAACTGCAGACACGGGAACGCGGCGGTGTCCGGCACTTCGAACTCGAGAGGTCCGGCGCGCGCGAGATCGAGCGAGGGCAGCGGCGCCGGCCAGCGGTCCGGATACGAAAACGCGTACTGAATGGGCAGCCGCATGTCGGTGACGCCGAGCTGCGCCAGCATCGATCCGTCGGTGAGCTCCACCATCGAATGGACGACGGACTGCGGATGGATGACGACGTCGATTTGATCGGCGCGAACGCCGAACAGCCAGCGCGCTTCGATCACCTCGAGACCCTTGTTCATCAGCGTCGCCGAATCAATGGTGATTTTGCGTCCCATTCGCCAGGTCGGGTGCTTCAACGCTTCGTCGGCGGATACGCCTGCCAGCTCGGAGGCGGCGCGGCCGCGAAACGGTCCGCCCGAAGCGGTGAGGATCAGCCGCTTGATGTCGCGGTGATCGCGGCCGTGCAGGCATTGGTGGATGGCGTTGTGCTCGCTGTCGACGGGAAGAATCGAGACGCCGCTGCGCCGCGCCGCTTCGGTCACGATCCCGCCGGCCGTCACCAGCACTTCCTTGTTGGCGAGCGCGATCGCCTTACCGCATTCGATCGCCGCGAGCACCGCTTCGAGCGCTTCGGTCCCGCTCGACGCGCAGAGCACCAGCTCGACGTCGGGATGCGTCGCGACCGCGACCAGCCCGTCGCGTCCGGTTCCGGCGATTGCGACATCTCGCGCCGATCCGTTCTGCTGGAGGCGATCGACGGCCGTCCCCGTCGCCATCGCGGCGATGCGCGGACGATAGCGCGCGATCTGCGCGCCGAGCAGGTCGGCGTTCGCGCCGGCGGCCAGGCCGACGACCTGCAGACGATCGGCGTGCGCGTCGACGACGGCGAGCGCGCTCTGTCCGATGGAGCCGGTCGATCCGAGGATGGCGAGGCGCTTCATCGCCGCACCACACTGTTCGTGGCAAAGCTCTCCACCACGTACGGTGTTTTTCCTCCGTGTCCTCGGTGTTCTACGTTGTGGAGAACCATCACGCGTACTTCAGCACGATGTAATACACCGGCGCCGCGAAGAGCAGCGCGTCGATCCGATCGAGCACGCCGCCGTGACCGGGAATGATCGCCGAGCTGTCCTTGACGCCGGCGCTGCGCTTCAGCATCGACTCGAAGAGATCGCCGGTAATGCCGAGCGCGACGATGGCGACGCCGAGGAGCGCGCGAAACGCGGTCGGCAACGTTGGCAGCCACCACGCGCCGGCGACGATCATGATCAGCGCGCCGAAGACGAATCCGCCGACCGCACCCGCAACCGTCTTCTTCGGACTGATCAGCGGCGCCAGCGGCCGCTTCCCGAACGCGCGGCCCGAGTAGTACTGCGCCGTGTCGCTCACCATCACGGTGAGCATGAGCAGAAAGAGCGTCCCGCGTCCATACATCGCCCGCAGCGCGATCATCGCGCCGATCGGCAGACCGAGATAGATCATCGGAAACACCGCCGCGGCGGCACGACCGACCGCATCGCGCTCGCCGCGCCACATGGTGAGCGTGATCGCCGCGAGCATGACGAATCCGGCCATCAGCGCCGCGTCGACGGAGTAGGCGAGACTGATCGACGCGACGATCGTCGCCGCGCCGGCGGGGACGACCGGAATCGGCAGTCCACCGGCGGCGGCCAGGTGCGCGTATTCCACGAAGGCGAGCGCCAGGAGCATCTCCGCGACGGCGAAAAACAACGCGCCTGGCGCGAACCAGACGACGCCGACGGCGAGGACGATGAGGGCGGCGCCGCTGACGACGCGCGTCACTTGGCGCCGAGCGCGACCGGCGACGGCTTGATGCCGCCGTAGCGGCGGTCGCGCTTCTGGTAGGCGACGACCGCTTCGAGCAGATGACGGCGGCGGAAGTCGGGCCACAGCGTCTCGGTCACCCAGATCTCCGAATACGCGATCTGCCACAGCAGGAAGTTGCTCACCCGCATTTCACCGCTCGTGCGAATCAGCAGATCGGGATCGGGCTGGCCGGCGGTATAGAGAAAGTCGCTGAACCGGCGCTCGTCGAGATCGTCGGGATTGATTCCGGCGGCGAGCACGCGCTTCGCGGCGTCGAGGATCTCCGCGCGTCCGCCGTAGTTGAGCGCGATGTTGAACAGCATCCCGGTGTTCTTCTCGGTCTGGCGGACGCCGATCTCGAGCTCCTGCCGCACGTCCCGCGACAGTTCTTCCTCGCGGCCGATCACGCGAAAGCGGATGTTGTTCTTGAGGAGCGTGCTCAGCTCGAGGCGCAGGTAGCGCTTGAGCAGCGTCATCAGCGTGTTGATCTCGGTCCGCGGCCGCTTCCAGTTCTCGACCGAGAACGCGTACAGCGTCAGCACGTCGATGCCGAGCCGCGCCGACGTTTCCACGACATCGCGCACCGAGTCGATGCCGGCACGGTGGCCTTCGACGCGCGGCAGATGACGCTGCGCCGCCCAGCGTCCGTTGCCGTCCATGATGATGGCGATGTGAGCGGGAAGCTGCTCGAAGTTGACCTGTCGCGCCAGCGTTTCGTCGGGCGATCCCGGCGGAATCCACGCCAGGAGCTGATCAAGCGACATCCATCGTCCTTTGTGCTTTGCGCCGCAAACTCGGATGATACAGGCTAGTCGCGCTCACCCGCAAGGCGCTCGCCGTAGTCGACCGAGACGAGAAACAGCCCGAGGGCGGGCACCGTCGAGCCGGCCGCGCGGCGATCGCGCGACGCGAGCACGTCGTCGATCCACTCCACCCTCTGGCGGCCGCGGCCGATTTCGATGAGCGTGCCGACGATCGCGCGCACCATGTGACGAAGAAACCCGTCACCAGTCACGTGGTATTCGAGTAATGCGGATTGAGGATTGCGGATTGCGGATTTATTGGTGATTGGCAATCCACAATAAATCCGCAATCCGCAATCCTCAATCCGCAATACGCGCGACCCGAAGATGGTTCGTTCCGTCGTTGCGACGTCACTACCCGCTGCCTGAAAGGCCGCGAAATCGTGCCGTCCTTCCAGCCGCCGCGCCGCCCGGTCCATCGCGGCAGCGTCCAGCGCGCCAGAGTAATGCCATGCGTAGCGGCGCTCGAACGGACTGAGCGCCGGACCATTCCAGATGCGATACAGATACGTCTTCGACTTCGCGTCGTAGCGCGGGTTGAAGCCGGGCGCCGCTTCTTCGGCCGAGAGCACGCGAACCGTTTCCGGCAGATGCGCGTTCAACGCGCGCACGAGCGTGTCGCCGTCGATCGCGCGCGCGAGCGAAAAGGCCGCGACCTGGCCGAGCGCGTGCACGCCGGCATCCGTCCGTCCCGCGCCGATGACGGTCACCTCGCGATCGTCGAGCGTCCGCAGCGCGGCTTCGAGCACGCCCTGAACGGAAACACCCTCCGCCTGACGCTGCCAGCCGACGAAGTCGGTGCCGTCGTAGGCCAGGACGATTTTGAAAGTCCGCATCAGCGCGATCGTTCCGGTGGCGCAGGCGCTACGAGGGCGCCGGGCTCCTATGTCGCAACCGTTCGCGAACCCGGCTTGAACACCGGCAGACCCTGCGCACAGAGCGGGCAGGCGCTGGCATCGTAGGTCGGCAGGTCGACCTCGAGCAGCGCCGCGAACGGGACGCCGAGATCCGCACGCGCTGATTTCGACGGACTTCGATCGACGATCGACGCGGCCCCGACCACGCGCGCGCCGGCCGCTCGCGCCACCTGCATCGTCTCGCGCGTCGAGCCGCCCGTCGTCCACACGTCCTCGACGACAAGCACGCGATCGTCAGGGCTCAGCGTGAATCCCCGCCGCAGCGTCAGCGCGCCGTCCTGACGCTCGGCGAAGATCGCGCGCACACCGAGCGCCCGGCCGACCTCCTGACCGATGACCACGCCGCCGAGCGCGGGCGACATCACGACCGTCGGTGCGAGCGCACGCGTACGGCTGGCGAGCGCCGCCCCCAGCGCTTCGGCGTCGCGCGGGTGCTGCAGCACGAGCGCACACTGCAGATAGCCGGGACTGTGAAGACCCGACGTCAGACGAAAGTGCCCTTCGAGCAGCGCGCCGGACCGGCGGAAGAGATCAAGAAGCTCGTCGCGCGTCATGATTCTTGAGCGTCTCCTCGAACAGCTTGAGGATGCGCTTGTACTCGTCGGCCCAGCTCGTTTCCTCCTCGAAGCCGTGGTTCTCGACAGGGTACGGCGCGAACGACCAGTTGTCCTTCCGCAGCTCGATCAGCCGCTGCGCGAGTCGGACGCTGTCCTGGAAGAGAACGTTCGTGTCCACCATGCCGTGCAGGATCAACAGCGAGCCCTTCAACCCTGCCGCGAAATAGATCGGCGAGCTTTGCCGGTACGCCTCCGGATCGTTGTGCGGCTCGTTGAGAATGTTCGACGTGTACTGGTGGTTGTAGTGCGACCAGTCGGTCACAGGCCGGAGCGCGGCGCCGGCGGCGAACGTGTCGGGCGAGGTGAACATCGCCATCAGCGTGATGAAGCCGCCGTAGCTGCCGCCGTAGACGCCGATCCGCTTCGCATTCACCTTCTGCGTCTCGACGAGATACTTCGCACCGTCGACGACATCGTCCAGATCCTTGCCGCCCATGTGACGGTAGATCGCCGTGCGCCAGTCGCGTCCGTACCCCGAGCTCGCACGGTAGTCGGGATCGAGGACAACGTACCCTTTCGAGGCGAGCACGTTGTGGAACATGTACTCGCGGTAGTAGCTGGGCCAGTACTTGTGCGCGTTCTGCGCGTAGCCGGCGCCGTGCACGAACACCACCGCCGGCGCCGCCGGATCGCGGCGCGCGCCGATCATTTCCGGCGTGTAGAGCCGCGCGTAGACGCTGACGCCGTCGCGCGTCTTGTAGGTCACCAGCTGCGGATCGATCCACTTGAACGATCGCCACTCGTCGGTCGGCGTCGTCGTCACCTGCTTCGCGACCGCGCCCGGCCGGTTCGGCATCACGTGGACTTCGTGCGGCTTCGTGCTCGCGGAGTAGACCAAGCCGATCGTGCTGTCGTCGGGCGAAACTTCGCCGTTCGACGCGCCGGTCATCGACGTCAATCTGGTCCGCTCGCCGCCGTCCACCGACATCGCGTAGATGTGCCGCTCGCCGGGATGGACTTCGGTGCTGGTGATGTAGAACTTCTTCTTGTCCGCCGAGAGATCGACCGACTCGATTTCCCACGTGCCGTGTGTGAGCTGGCGCGCGGCCGGAGTCGCGGCGCTGGCGTCGGTCGTGTAGAGATGCATCCAGCCGTCGCGCTCGGAGAGAAACCACAGGTGTTTCTGATCCGCCAGCCAGCCGTAGCCGGTCGGTTCGACAGAGGCGAACGTGCCGACTTCACGGATCCACGCCTCGTCGTGCAACGCGTCGACGACCCGCGTCTTGCCGCTCTCGGGATCGACGGCCACGAGCCAGCGGTCTTTGTTGTCGGTCGCCCGCGCATGCGCCACCACCAGCGAGCCGTCGTCGGACACGATCGGCATCGACCAACGGACTTCGCGGCGCGCCGGCTTCGAATCGCTGTCGGTCGTCGTGTCCGGCTTCGGCCGCACCGTCCCCGCAAACTCGCTGGCGGGCAGCACGGTCTTCCCGGTCTCGAGATTCATGACGGCCAGCGTGCGCTTGTCCTGCGCGTCTCCGACGAACGTCCGTGCGGGGATGTCTTCCGTGTAGCTCGACTCGGTGACGTAGTTCGGCACGTTCGGCCGTTTGGCGCCGTCGGTGCGCTCGGTGATCATCAGAAACACGTGCTTACCGTCCGCGGACAGCTGCGCATCAGACGTTGACTGCCGCTCGGCGAGCTCGAACTTCGGCAGCGCGCGCGCCTTTTCCTTTTCCTCGGTCTTCTTTTTCTTCTCCGCCTCGACGCGCGTGTGCTCGATCAGCTTCTGCTCTTCCGCCTTGATGAACTTCTGGCTCTCGGTCTCGCGTGAATCGCGCTTCTTCGGCTGGACGTCGGTCAGCTGGACAATGCCAGGCGCTCCGCTGTCGAGCGGCACGAGGAACAGGTTGTTGTCGCGGATAAAGGTGATCGCCGACTCGCCACGCGCCCAGCGCGGGTTCGATTCACTGCCGGTCATGCGCGTGATCTGCCGGCGCGTGTTCGCGACCGAATCGACGAGCACGATGTCGCCCTGGTCGGCGAACAGCACCCGGCGATGCGCCTTGTCCCAGACGCCGTTCACGGGCGGCGCGCTGCGCCGCTCCTCGTCACTCAACTTTCTGGGATCGCCGCCACCATCGCGTCCGACGACGTAGGTCGCCGCTTCGTCGTCGCCGGGCCGGCGCCATTCGAAGTACAAGCGCGACGAGTCACCCGACCATCGCAGGCCGGTCTGCGGATAGCCGACCAGTTTCGGCCCCCGCATGATGCTGTCGACGGTGAGCTCGAACGGCTTGCCGGGGGCGGTGCTTGGATGAGCTGTCGTGAGGGCGCACACGACGATGGCGAGGGCACACGTCACGCGTGAAGAGATGTGCATGGGCATGGGGGACCTTAGAAAAGGAGAACGCACATTATACAATTGCAGAACCGAACATCCCCTCCGGCCGTCTACTGTTCAGACCAGCACCATGTTTCTTTCTTTCTCGATGGAGCCGTCAGCAATGCGTCTGCACCAGTCACTTCGTCACACTCGGGTCGCCGCGATCGCCCTGGCCATCGTCGCGACGTCGGTGTCCGCTTTCGGTCAGAGCGGACAGTTGCATATCACGGAAAGCGTGATGCAGGCCGCCGCGCAGGCCGCCGCCTCACAGCCGCAGGAAATCACGCGTCCGCTGTCGATCAACGAGGCGGTAACGCTCGCGCTCGAGCAGAACCTCGGCATCCAGATCCAGCGGATCGACCCGCAGATTTCCGACGTCGGCATCTCGCAGGCGCGCTCGTTCTGGGCGCCGCAGCTCAACTCGAGCTTCTCGCGGCAGTCGCAGGCGCAGGCGTCCACCAGCGCCCTGTCGGGCGGCGCGCGCAGCATCGACAACGGCACCGTCGCAGGCGGCGTCGGCGTGAACCAGACCTTGCCGACGGGCGGGTTTTATTCGGTCAACTGGAACAACGCGCGGTTCACCACGACGAATCTCTTCAGCAACTTCAGTCCGCAGGTCGCCTCGAACTTCAACGCCCAGTTCACGCAGCCGCTCCTGAAGAATTTCAAGGTCGATCAGATTCGTCAGCAGCTCCAGACCAGCCAGAAGCTGCGCGACCTGTCGGACATCCAGCTCGGACAGATCATCACCCAGACGAGCCGCGGCGTCCGGAACGCGTATTGGGATCTGTCCTACGCGATCGACAACCTGAAGGCGCAGCAGGAATCGCTGAAGCTCGCGCAGCAGTCGCTCTCCGACAACCGCAAGCGCGTCGAGATCGGCACGCTCGCGCCGATCGACATCGTCCAGGCGCAGGCCGAAGTCGCGAGCAACGAAGAGCGCGTCATTCTCGCCGAGGCGTCGATCAAACGCGCGCAGGACAACCTTCGGACGCTCATCCTCGATCCCGCCACGCCGGGATTCTGGACGACCGTGTTTCAGCCGACCGACACGGCACCGTTTACGGACATGTCCATCGACATCGACGGTGCGGTCCGCAACGCCATCGACAAGCGTTCCGACCTGCGCGCGGCCAAGAACAGCATCGAGCGCAGCGACGTGGACATCCGCTTCCTGCGCAATCAGATATTGCCGGACGTCAGCGCGCAGGCCACCTACATCTCGCGGGGCGTCGGCGGCACCCAGTTGACGCCGGTGGACTTCTCGATCATCGGCGCCGGTGGTGTCATTCCGTCTCGTCAGGTGATCGCGTCGCGAGGCTTCGGAACGGTACTGGGCGATGTCTTTCAAAACTCCTTTCCGGACTGGACCGTCGGCGTGAACATCACCTATCCGCTCGGCACCAATACGGCCGAGGCGAACCTCGCGCGCGCGAAGCTGCAGTATCAGCAGTCGCAGACGCAGTTGAAGAACCTCGAGATGCAGGTCTCCGCGCAGGTCCGCGAAGCCGCCCGCCAGGTGCAGACCAACCAGAAGCGCGTGCTGTCCGCGAAGGCATCGCGCGAGCTCCAGGAGAAGAAGCTCGAGGCCGAGGAGAAGAAGCTCGCCGCCGGCATGTCGCAGAGCTTTTTCGTCTTCCAGGCGCAGCGCGATCTCTCGTTCGCCCGCACCGCGGAAATTCAGGCAATCGCCGACTACAACAAGTCGGTCGTGGACTTCGAAACGGTGCAGGTCGTGCCGCTCGGCGGCGGCATCGGCGGCGGCCTGCAGACGGCCGGGGCCGGCGCCATCGTGCAGACGGGCGGGAACGTGCGCGCGCAGCAATAGGGTGCGCCTGGTGGGGATTCGGGATTTGGGATTCGGGATTTGACGCCCTGAACCCGCAGCCCGAATCCCTACACGCGACACCACACCGGCACGCGCTAAACTCGCCGAGTGCCGAAGCTCTCGGTGACGATCATCACAAAAGACGAGGCGGCGCAGATTGGCGCGGCGCTCGCTTCCGTCGGCTTCGCCGACGAGATCATCGTCGTCGACTCTCACAGCACAGACGACACGGTTGCCATCGCGCGCCGGTATACCAACCGCGTGATCCTGCGCGACTGGCCGGGCTACATCGATCAGAAGAACTACGCCGCTTCTCAAGCAGCCCACGACTGGATTCTGTCGCTCGACGCCGACGAGCGGGTGACGCCGCCGCTGGCGGACGAGATCAAGGCGACGCTCGGCGGCACGCCGGCGCATCAGGCGTACCGCATTCCACGCGTCACCTGGCACTTCGGGCGGTGGATTCGGACGACCGACTGGTATCCGGACTATCAGCTCCGCCTCTACGACCGGCGCTCCGCGCAGTGGACCGGCAAGTACGTCCACGAGGCGGTGACGGTGCAGGGCACCGTCGGCCAGCTGCGCAACGAGCTGCAGCATTACGCCTACCGCGACATCGCGGATCATCTCGAGACGATGGACCGCTACACGACGTATGCGGCGAGACAGATGCACGAAAGCGGCCGGCGCGCCGGGCTGCTGCAGGTCGCCGGCCATCCGCCGCTCGCGTTCCTCCGCAACTACATCGCGCGCGGCGGCTTCCGCGACGGCGTCGCCGGCCTCACGATCTCGGCGATGAACTCGTATTACGTCTTCCTGAAATTCGCGAAGCTGTGGGAACTGGAACAGAAAAAAGTTAGAAGTCTGAAGTCTGAAGTCTGAAGTGAAGCTTGAAGGGCTGAAGCGAGAAGGCAACCAAATCGGAAGTAAACCGTTAGATACTTCAGACTTCAGACTTCAACCTTCAGACTTCGATGTTCTCCCTCCACGTTGACACCGCTCGGACCTGGCGCGGCGGACAGAATCAGGTCCTGCTGACCGTGAACGGTCTGCGCGCGATCGGGCATCGCGCGGCGCTCGTGGCGCATCCGGGCGGCGAGCTGCGAGCACGGGCCGCGGAGGGCCTCGAGCTGATCCCGCTGGCGCCGCGGACCGAGATGGATCTCACCGCCGCGTGGCGCTTCGCGCGCGTCATCAAGCGGCTTGCGCCCGACGTGATTCACGCCCACGACCCGCACGGCGTGGCGATGGCCTCTCTCGCGCTCTCGTTCGGTGCCGGGTCGGCCAGGCGCGGACGAGCGAGCGGTCGGGCGCCGGCGCTGGTGGCGTCGCGTCGGGTCGACTTCCATTTGCGCGGCAACTCGTTCTCGCGCTGGAAGTATCGTCAGGTCGACTGCTTCATCGCCGCGTCGGAGGCGATCCGCCAGATGCTGGCCGCCGACGGCGTCCCCGCCGAGCGGACGGTCACAATCCACGAAGGGATCGACGTCGATCGTGTCGCCGCCGCGCCGCCGGTCAACGTGCACGAGGCATTCTGGCTGCCGCACGATGCGCCGCTCGTCGGCAACGTGGCGGCGCTCGTCCCCCACAAAGGCCAGCGTCATCTCATCGAGGCGGCGCACCTGGTCGTGCAGGAATTCCCGGACGCGCGCTTCGTCATCCTCGGCGAAGGCGAGCTGCGCGAAGGGCTCGAACATCTCGTCAAGACCTACCATCTCGAGAAGCACGTGCTGCTGCCCGGGTTCCGCGCCGACGTCTTCGGCTGCATCAAGGGCTTCGACGTCTTCGCGATGAGCTCGGTGACGGAAGGTCTCGGCACCTCCCTCCTCGACGCGATGGCGTGCGCGCGGCCGATCGTCGCGACGCGCGCCGGCGGCATTCCGGAGATCGTCGAAGACGGCGTCAACGGGCTGCTGGTCGAGCCGCGCGATCACGCCGCGATGGCGGCGGCGATCGTGCGCATGCTGAAAGACGCCGGCCTGCGCCGCCGGATGGGCGACGCGGGATTTGCGCGCGTGCGCGAGCGATTCACCGTCGAGCGGATGGTCGCCGCGACGGCCGCGCAGTACGCACGCGTGGCCGGCAGAGGCCACGTAGCGGACAATTCTGATCCGGAGGTCCCTTCGCGGACCGCGAGCCATTCCTCGCCCGATTGAACCCGCACGCGTTCATCATCCCGATGTGGCAGAGCGCGAAGTCGTACTTCACTGGATCGTCAGGATCCAACTGCCGCAGCGACGCCGTGATGTCGCGCGCCATCCGCCATCCGGGGCTGGTGTAGCGCGTGAGCCGCAGGCAGCGGCCGACGCGGATCACGTGCGTGTCGAGCGGCACGATGAGTTTCGCCGCCGAGACGCGCGTCCAGACGCCGAGGTCGAGCGCGTCGCGCCGCACCATCCAGCGCAGAAAGAGGTTCAACCGCTTGCACGCCGATCCCGCTGACGGCCGCGGAAAGAAATAACACACGCCCGGCCGCTTGGGCAGGCGTCCGTACGCCGATTTCAAATCGAGCGTCAGCGCGCGACTGGAGAAGCTCTCGAGCGCCGAGCCGATGTCATCCGCCGCGGGATCGTACGACTCGGTGAGAAACCCTTCGATCGATCCGCCGCGATCGATCATCTGCTTCATCACCCAGACCAGCGCGACGAGATCGGGTCCGCGCGTCCAGCGGTGTACCACCGGCGCGAACGACCTCTTCTCTCGGGCTGGATCGAAGGCGCGAACGTAGGCCGCCGGCTGCGGCCCCATGATTGCGAGCACGCGCTCGATCGACTGCAGCACGCTCAGCACGCGGCCGAACGCGAGCGAGGCGGCGACGAACCCGACCACCTCGCGATCGTCGGGGCGCTCGAACCGCCGCACGATGTGGATGGGATCGGCCGCGGAGTCGGGGATGTTGAAGTCGGCGTACAGCCGATCGAGAACAGGTTTCAATTCGATCATCGAGCGCCTATCATCATCCCATGCGCCGGGTTCTGAAGTTCGTGCTGATCGCCGTCGTCGTGCCCATCCTGATTGGCGCCGTCGTTGCCTATGTACTGCTCCGCCGATCGCTGCCGGTCATCAGCGGCGAGGTGCAGGTCGCCGGCCTCAGCGCGCCGATCGAGATCCTTCGCGATGCCGGTGATGTTCCGCACATCTTCGCCGCGAACAAGAACGACGCGTTGTTCGGCCTCGGCTACGTCCACGCGCAGGATCGCCTGTGGCAGATGGAGTTCCAGCGGCGTATCGGCTACGGACGGCTCTCGGAGATCTTCGGCGACGCCACGGTGCCGCAGGATCGATTCTTACGAACCGTCGGCTTCGGACGCGCCGCGCAAGCCGCGTGGGAGTCGATGCCGGATTGGGCGAAGCAGCAAGTCAATGCCTATGTCGCCGGCATCAATACCTTCATCAACACCCATCGGGGCACGTCATTGCCGCCGGAGTTCTTGCTGCTCCGCTTCGAGCCGGAGCCGTTCACCGGCGCGGACGTGCTGGCGTGGGTGAAGATGATGGCGTGGGACCTCAGCGCCAATTACGCGTTCGAGCTGCTCCGGCACGATCTGGTGCGCGCTGTCGGCGCCAATCGCGCGGCGCAGCTGATGCCGCCGTACGCGGCGGACGGTCTGAGCATCATGCCCAAGCTCTCCACCGCGGAGGACACGGAGGACACGGAGGGAAAACCGTCGGGAGCGCAGGCGTTCAGGCCTGCCGACGGCGATGCAGCCCTGAAGGGCTGCGCGGCCGGCAACTGTTCTGCCGCCTTCGCAAGCTTTGCCGCCGCGCTCGATTCGGGCGACGCGTCGGTCCGCGAATTTCTCGCCGCCAACACGCGAACCGAGGGCCTCGGTTCGAATAACTGGGTGGTCGACGGCACGATGACGGCGACGGGTAAGCCGCTGCTCGCCAACGATCCGCATCTCGGCACCCGGCTGCCGTCGACGTGGTACCTCGCGCACGTGAAAGGCGGCGACTTCGAGATCATCGGCGCGACGCTGCCTGGCGCGCCGGCGGTCGCGCTCGGCCGGAATCGATTCATCGCCTGGGGCTCGACCAATGTCGCCGCCGACGTCGAGGATCTGTATCGCGAGCGGATCGACGACACCGGCCGCTTCGCCGAATTCCGCGGCGCCAAGGAACCGATCACGATCATCCCGGAGACGATCAAGGTGAAAGGCGGCGACGCGATTCACGTCGACGTCCGCGTCACGCGGCACGGGCCGCTGGTGTCCGACGCCATCAACGCGATGAACGCGGCCTCGAAGCGCGAACCGAAGCCGCCGATGGTCGAACCACTCGCGTTCCGCTGGACCGCGCTCGATCCCAACGACACGACGGTCGTGTCGTTCCTCGCGCTGAACGAAGCGCGCAACTGGGACGAGTTCACCGCCGCGCTGCGCGCGTTCGTCGTGCCGTCGCAGAACTTCGTCTACGCCGACGTCGACGGCCACATCGGCTACTACGCGCCGGGCAGCATTCCGATTCGCGCCAGCGGCGACGGCACGCAGCCGGCCGACGGCTGGACCGGTGAAGCCGAGTGGACGGGATGGATTCCGTTCGAGAAGCTTCCGCATCTCTACGACCCGCCCGATCACTACATCGTCACCGCCAATCACCGCCCCGCTCCGCCGGCGTATCCGTACCTCCTGGGATTCGAATGGTACGAGCCGTATCGTGCGCAGCGGATCGTCGAGCTGCTTCAGAAGAAATCGAAGTTCGGTCCGGACGACTTCGCAAGCATCCAGGCCGACACGCTGTCGCTGCACGCCAAGGCGCTGCTGCCCGTGCTGCTGTCGCACGCGCGTCCCTCGGAGGATCTCGATCGCCGCGCCGTCGACATCGTGCGCAACTGGAACTTCGACGCCACCGCCGACAGCGCCGCGACCGCCATCTTCCAGGCCTGGTTTCTTCAGCTCGCGCCGACGCTCGTCGCCGACGACCTCGGTCCGCTGCTCACCGAAAACTATCAGGGCCGCTTCTCGTTCGTGACGCGATTCCTGATCAGGACCCTGACGTCGAACGACTCGTCGTGGTGCGACAACAAGACGACGCCGTCGGTCGAGACCTGCGACGATGCGGTGACGAGGGCGCTGCATGACGGCGTGGCGGACCTGGCCCGCCGGATCGGCGACGACATCAATCAGTGGCGCTGGGACGCCGTCCATCGCGCGGTCTTTCCGCATCAGGGCCTCGATTCGGTTGCGGCCCTTCGTCCGTTGATCAGTCGATCGGCCGCGACCGCCGGCGACTGGGCCACCGTCAACATCGGGACCGTCGCTGCCGACCAGCGCTACGATCAGCGTCTCGTTCCGGGCTACCGTGAGATTATCGATCTCTCGCCCGCGAACGACAGCCGCTTCCAGGACGCCATCGGACAATCGGGCCATCCGCTGTCGAAGTACTACGACGATGCGCTGGCCGACTGGCGGGCGGTGAAGCATCGGCCGATGCTGATGGATCGAACGAAAATCGAGGAGACGGCGATCGGTCACCTTCGACTCGTGCCGGCGAAATAGCATCACCGAGACTGAGCCAGATGATCCCCATCCGCAGGCGAGCCGCTCTGAACGTGATGCTGACGGCCGCCGCGATAGCCGGCGCCCTCCTCCCCAGCCGCGCCTCGGCGGAGCGTGTGCGATCGGCCGCGGACGCCACCGTGTTCGTTCGCCTGGTCGGCAGCGTGCACGCGGAGATCGAGGAGGCCGGCGTGAAGCGCACCCTCGATCTGAATCGCGTCGAAATCGGCACCGGCAGCGGCTTCGTCATTTCGCCGTACGGCTACGTCCTCACCAACGATCACGTCATCAGCAACAGCGACCTGACGATGACGCGCGGCATCGGGACCGCGAAGGTGACAATGACGGTGTCGCGGATTCTGGTCTGCTTCCCCGCCGGCGTCGCCTCCGCGCGCGGACTCTCGTCACCGTGCGTGGATGCGTCCGTCTCCGCCTCCGATCCGGCGCGGGATCTTGCGGTCCTGATGATCACCACGCCGAATCTTCCCTACGTGGCGCTGGGTGATTCCGATGTCGTCGCCACCGGCCTGCCGGTTGACGCGCTCGGCTATCCCTTCGGCCGCAGCCTCGAAGTCGGCAAGGTCGCGACGGCCCCCGATCTCGTTCCGGAAATCAGCACGACCTCGGGCACGATCTCGGCGCTCCGCGAGAGCGACGCCGGCGAGCGCCGCTATCTTCAGGTGACCAACAACGTGAATCCGGGCAACAGCGGCGGTCCGCTGGTCGATCGCGACGGGTTCGCCATCGGCGTGATCCGGATGAAACTCGCCGCGGCCGAAGGGATCGCCTTCGCGATTCCGATCAACGACGTGAAGGATTTTCTCGAGCTGCGCGGGCTCGCCCACCTGATGCCGGTGCCGCGCCGGCGGCTCGGGCCGTTCCAGACGCTCGAAAGCAAAGGCGTCGGGCTGCGCCTCGCCGAAGGGCTCGCCGACATGTCGCCGTTCCGGACTCGCGTCGAGACCGACGCGAAGTCGATTGAAGTCGCGCTCCGCGTCGATCGCGTCTTCTCGCCGTGGAACATCAAGCAGATCGAGCAGACGCTCGTCGGGACGCAGGCGTTCGAACCGATCTCGACCTCCGATGCGAAGAGTGAGATGCCGTCGCGCGGCGCCGCTCCGCCGCTGCTCCTCGGCCACGCCAGCGGCACCATCGCGAACACCAGTGAGGAGATCAGAATCGATTACGCCGTTCTCGATCTCGGCGCCGAGAAGCTCGTCGCGCGCTATATCGGGTCGGCCGAAGCGATCGCGTTCAACGAAAGCGTATTACGCGAGTCGCTGGCGAGCCTCGACGGCCGGCGATTCATCGAGGGCGACGTCGGAGCAATCGAGGACATCGACTGGACGGTCGCGTCCGGATCGAACGGCGAACCGCTGGTCCCGCTGCCAGCGAGCTGGGTCGTCGAGCCGAGCGGGCCCGGCGGCTGTTCCGGCGTGCCGCCGCCGGACGTCGTCAGCGCAGCGTTTCCGCGGCAGGACTTCACCATCGCGCTGCGCATGGCCATGTGGACGAATGCGGATCTCGACGCGGATCAGGCATCCACGGCCTGTTCATCCCGCCGCGGCGCGTTCGGCAGCGCCTCGTACGTGTCGCGCGGGGAATGGCTCGGCGTGTCGTACTACATCGAAGGCGCGTTCATCCGCCGCGGGCGCCGCGAGATCATCCAACTCGAAGTTCTGACCCCGGACCAGAAGAATCCATACGCCCGCCGCCTGCTTGAAACGTGGATCAAGAAAGCGACGGAGTAAGAGCGCTCGCGGTGCTCGATGAGGAACCGGAGCGTGTCGAAGGATTTCGGAGTCAGCGTCACCGGCTCGCCGTTGCGCAAGAGCAGCCGTCTGGCGGGATCGAGCATGAAGCAGCCGAAGTAGAAAGCGCGCCCGACGATCATCGATCGCTCAACGCATGGTGAGCAGAGACGTCCAGTTGAACACGACGTTGATCGGCCACCGATCCTCGTCGCGAGCCGTGTTGATCAAGAACCGCTCTCCGTTGCTCGTCGGTGCATAGTCCCAGCGATCGGGCTGGCCCGACGCCGTTGACGCGAGCAGAAAGAGCGATTGCGGGACTCCGATCTTCGAGCCAGAACCAGAAACTGTGCTGGCCATCAGTTTTCTGTCTGTCGCAACGAAGAAGAGCTCTCGACCATCGCGCCGCCACAGCGGCTGATCGCCGCCGCTCGTCGAGACCTGGCGCTTCACGTCAGCGTTTGGAAAGGATGCGACGTAGACTTCGGAGCGCCCGGACTCTTCGGAGCTGTACGCGATCCAGTGCCCGTCCGGTGAGACACGGGCGGCGCCCTTCTGAAAACCCGTTTTCAGGAGCAACGTCGGAGCTCGATGACCGGACACCGGAACCGTCCAGTAGTTGCGGATTGGAGTCGGTTGCTCCTCCCTCCCGAACAGAATGAACTGGCCATCGGGCGACCAATCGTGCACGAAGTTGTTCGTGCCATTCGAAACGAGTGCGATCTCTCCTCGTGACGCATCACCCCACGCTGTGATGTGCACGTCTCCGAGACCGGACGGGCCGGTTGACGCGAACGCGATATAGCGTCCGTCAGGCGACCAGACGGGGTCGTCCGCGAGCGGCGGACCCGTGGTCGCGCGGGACATCGAGCCGCGCGACGCCTCGATGACCCAGATCTCGTGGTGTCTCGTCACAGGATCAGCACGCACGACGGCCGCGTGGCTCTCGTCGCGCGACAGCGCGACCTGTCGGTAATCGCCCGGTGGACCCATCGTGCCGAGCCTTCGCCCTCTGCGGTCGAACCACACGAGCTCGCTGGTGGGCGGCGTCCCTCCGAGGTACGTGACAACGCCGTTGGCCGATACCGAAAAGTTGTCGTGGCCGTCGACGCGGCCGCCAGGGACGTAATCGGCAAGGGGACGCGCGCTCCCGACGAGTCGAGAGTGGGAGAGATCGAATGCCTGCGCGACCAGCGTTCCGTCGCGTCGGAAGACAAGGAACCCCGGCGGCGCATACGCTTCACCGAGTAACGGTCCATTGAGCAGGTCTTGACCACCCTGCGAATCGAGCGAACCGATCTTGATCACGTAGGGACTATCGTTCCGGCGTGCCACATACGTGAAGTGTCGGCCATCGTCGAGAAAATGGGGGAATCGATGTGAGCGTTCGACGAGTGTTTTTCCGAGCGAGGTGATCGGCACAGGGAACCCGCCCGATCCTGGCACGCGGTACAGAACGCTTCGCGGGTCCGGAGCGAACAGGATCACATCGTCGCGATTCCACGTGCCGCCTCGTCCGGCTGACGCGTCGCACAGGATCTGCACGAATCCACCGGCGGCGCCGATCTTCCGAAGCTTGCCGTGAGCGAAGAACGCTATCCAGCGGCTATCCGGAGACCAGAACGGGAACTCGCCGCCTTCCGTTCCCGCAAGTTCAACGGCATCGAGCGAATCGAATGGTCGCACCCACAAGAGATAGCGACCGTCGCGGCTCTGCGCGCGGAAGGCCACGCTTCGGCCGTCAGGCGACACGACTGGAGAGTCCCAACTGATCGTTCCGGCGGGCGGCAGGACCGCGAGCCGCGTGACCGACGGCGGAGACGTTAGCGGCCGCATGCTGACGCCGACAGCCAGGGCGACGACTGCCGCGGCGAGGACGACGGCCCATAGAAATCGCCGTTTCCGAACCGGCGCCATAAGGGCCCCCGGCGCAGCGAGCACCGCTGACGGCGCCTCCGTGACCGGAGCGACGAACCGGTAGCCTCGTCTCGGCACGGTCGCGATGTATTCCGCGTCGTCCGATCCATCGCCGAGCGCCTTGCGGAGCAGAAAGATCTGCTGACTCAGGCTCGCCTCCTCGACGACGGTGTCGGGCCACAGCGCGCGTAAGAGCTCGTCCTTGGAGACGACGCGATCGCGATGCTCGACGAGAAACAGCAGGGTATCGAATGCCTTCGGTGCGAGCGGGACTGGTTCGCCGTCGCGCAGCAGCAGGCGTTTGGCGGAATCGAGACGGTAGGTACCGAAATCGACGGTCGAAAAGGAGGTCATGAGCGCGCCTCCCGCGCGGGATTCTACACTTCATCCGTGGCGAATTGACCGGTCGCACCGCGCGTGATGAAAAGATGATGCGGCCATGAACGAACGATGAGACGGCGCGGAAGCGTCGGTGACCGACCCCCGCCCATGTTCCACCGAAGGCGGGCGATCCATGTCGCGGCTTCCGTTTCGCGCCATCGTGATAGTTGTGTCCCTCGCAAGCGCTGGATCGGCGGGTCCGGGCGATTCAGTGTCGACGTTTGGGCGCGTCCGATCGACCGAGCGCGCGATGGTCGAGATCCTGAGCGTCGGCGCTGAGCGGTCGCCGACGTTTCGGCGGCTGGTCGACACACTCGAGCGAAGCGACCTGATTGTCTACGTGGAACCTTCGCGAAAGGTCGACGGCGGATATCTGAGGTTTGCGACCGTCGCCGGACAGAGCCGCTGGGTCCAGGTGCTCGTCAATCCGGACAGGCCCATCAATCAGATTCTCGCGATGATCGGCCACGAGTTGCAGCACGCCGTCGAGATCAGCGAAGCGCCGATCGTCGTCGACGAAGCAACGATGGCCGGATTCTACCGGCGGATTGGCGTGCAGAGCTGTCGCGGCGCACGCGCCTGCTACGAAACCGTGGCCGCTCGGGTCACGGGCGCCGACGTGTTTCGCGAGCTGTCCGGCCGTTCGGTTCCACCGGGCGGGCTCGCGTGCGAGCTGCGATAGTCAGAACCGTGTGATCGGCGTCCCCGCCTTGCACAGCGGACAGGCGTCCGCCTTGAAATTCTCGGGCGCGCGATAGTCGACGAGCGCGATGTTCGGGACGCCAACGTCGAGGACGGCTTCGCACCGGTCGTAGATTTGCACGGTGGCGACGACGGTTCCGCCGGCGTCATTGACCAGCGCCGCACAGCGCGCGAACGTCTCTCCCGTGTTTCGCACATCGTCGGCGAGCAGCACGCGCTTGCCTTGCAACTCGCGGCGATAGAACGGCCGCAGCGTGAAGCCGCCGGACGCGTCATAGTTGAACGGGGCGAAGCTGCACGGCGGATGCGTGAGACTGCGGCGGCTGTCGAGCAGGCCGGCGATCGTATGCGCGAGCAGCGCGCCGCCGGTGACTGGCCCGGCGACGACTTCGGTTTGCTGCACGAGCTCGCCCGGCAGCACGTCGATCAAATCCTGCGCGAAGCGCCAGATCGTCGACGGATGACGGAACAACTGATGCGCGTTGAGATAGACGCGCCCGTGATAGCCGTTGCCGTAGTCGAAATGGCCGTCGCGAAGCAGGACCTCTGACAGCTGCAGGTCCTTGAGCGCCTTCTCACGAATCTCCGTCCGTCTGTCCATCGATGCTCTTGGTAGGCCGGCCCTACCCGGGCCGACGAGTACTTCGATCAAATCCCGAATCCCAAATCCCGGCCCCCTACGCGTGCAGCGACCGCCCCACCGCCTCGTTCACGTAGACCGTTCTGCCGCCGACGATCGTCGCGGCGACGCCGCCGCGGAGCGTCCATCCGTCGAACGGCGTGTTCTTCGATTTCGATCGCATCGCCGCCGCTGAAATGGTGACGCGCAGGTCCGGCGCCAGGATCGAGATATCGGCCGGCGCGCCTTCCGACAACGACCCGCCGGGCACGCGCAGAATCTTCGCGGGATTCACCGACAGCAGCTCGACGAGACGCGGCAGCGAGACGACGCCGGCGTGGACGAGACGATCGAAGCACAGCGATACCGCCGTCTCGAGCCCGGTGATGCCGAACGGCGCCCGGTCGAACTCGACGCGCTTCTCGTCGTAGTGATGCGGCGCGTGATCGGTGGCGATGACATCGACGCTGCCGTCGGCCAGGCCGGCGATCATCGCGTCGCGATCGGCGGTCTCGCGCAGCGGCGGGTTCATCTTGACGTTGGTGTCGTAGGCGATGGGCGCGCGGAGCATCTCGTCGGTGAGGACGAAGTGGTGCGGCGTCACTTCGCAGGTCACGCGCACGCCGCGGCTCTTGCCCCAGCGAACGGCGTCGAGCGTCTGGCGCGCGCTCATGTGCGCGATGTGGACGGCGCCGCCGGTCAGCTCCGCCAGCGCGATGTCGCGCAGCGCCATGATCGACTCGGCCGCGCCGGGAATGCCGCGCAGCCCGAGCGCCGAGGCGTGGAACCCTTCGTGCGCGACGCCGTCGCCTTTGAGCGTCTGCTCCTCGCAGTGCTCGATCACCGGTATGCCGAACATGCCCGCGTACTCGAGGGCGCGCCGCATCAGCATCGCCGTCGCGACCGGCCGGCCGTCGTCGGTGATCGCCACGCAGCCGGCCTGCTTCAACTCGCCGATCTCGGCGAGCTGCTCGCCCGCCTGCCCGCGCGACACCGCGCCGATCGGATAGACGCGCGCGAGGTTGGCTTCCGCGGCTTTCTTCAGGATGTATTCGGTGACGCCGGCGTTGTCGTTCACGGGCGAGGTGTTGGGCATGCATGCGACCGCCGTGAAGCCGCCGGCGACCGCGGCGGCCGTTCCGGTCGCGACCGTTTCCTTGTGCTCCTGTCCCGGCTCGCGCAGGTGGACGTGCATGTCGATCAGGCCGGGACAGACGACGAGACCGCTCGGGATCTCGACCACGGCGACGCCGGCATCGGCACTGAGACTCTCGCCGACGCGCGCGATGCGGTCGCCTTCGATCAACACGTCGAATGCACCGTCGCGGCCGTTCGCCGGATCGATCACACGTCCGCCTTTCAACAAGCGCTTCGCCATCAGTCCTCGGCTCCGCCGACGAGCAGATACAGCACGGCCATCCGCACCGCGACGCCGTTGGCGACCTGCTCGAGGATCACCGAGTACGGACCGTCGGCGACCTCGGACGCGATCTCGACGCCGCGATTCATCGGTCCGGGGTGCATGATGATGACGTCGGGCTTCGCGCCGGCCACCCGCGCCGGCGTCATGCCGAACGTGTTGAAGTACTCGCGCACCGACGGAAAGAAGGCGCCGTTCATGCGCTCGTGCTGAATGCGCAGCATCATGATGACGTCGGCATCCTTCACCGCCTCGTCGACCGACGTCGAGACGCGGACGCCGAGTCGCTCGATCCCCGGCGGCACGAGGGTCGACGGACCGCACACCCACACCTCGGCGCCGAGCTCGGTCAGCAGCAGCACGTTCGACCGGAGCACGCGGCTGTGGAGCAGATCGCCGACGATCGTCACCTTCAGGCCCTCGATCCGCTTCTTGTGCTCGCGAATCGTGAACGCGTCGAGCAGCGCCTGCGTCGGGTGCTCGTGCATCCCGTCGCCGGCGTTGATGACGCGCGATCGACAGATCCGCGACAGCAGATGGCACGCGCCGGAAGAGGCATGGCGCAGGACGATCACGTCCGGCGCCATCGCTTCGATGTTCATCGCCGTGTCGACGAGCGTCTCGCCCTTCAGCACGCTCGAGGTCGCGACGGCGACGTTCAGCGTATCGGCGCTCAGCCGCTTCTCGGCGATCTCGAACGACGTGCGCGTCCGCGTGCTCGGCTCGTAGAAGAGATTGACGACGGTCTTGCCGCGCAGCGTCGGGACTTTCTTGATCGTCCGCTGGCCGATCTCGCGCATCGCCTCGGCGGTGTCGAGCACCAGGTAGATTTCGTCGCGGGTGAGGTCGCCGATGCCGAGAAGATCCTTCTTCATGATTCGCGGATCTCCACTTCGTCTTTGCCGTCGATCTCGCTGAGGTGCACCTGCACGCTCTCGGACAACGAGGTCGGCAGGTTCTTGCCGACGTAGTCGGCCTTGATCGGCAGCTCGCGGTGGCCGCGGTCGACGAGCACGATGAGCTGGATCGCCTTCGGCCGGCCGAAGTCGATCAGCGCGTCGAGCGCGGCCCGAATCGTCCGTCCCGTGTAGAGCACGTCGTCGACGAGCAGGATGCGCTTGTCGTCGATCGAGAACGGGATCTCGGTGCGCCGCACCAGCGGCTGCGGCGCGACCGCGTGGCGCATCAGGTCGTCGCGATAGAGGGTGATGTCGAGCGCGCCGACCGCGATCTCGTGGCCGTTGATGTCGCGAATCGCGGCGGCGATCCGCTTCGCGATCGGCACGCCGCGCGTGCGGATGCCGACAAACGCCAGCGCGTCGCCGGTCGGCCCGGCGTTGCGCTCGAGGATCTCGTGCGCGATGCGCGCCAGAGACTTGCTCATCCGGTCGGCATCCATCACGACCGGCACGATGGCACCTGATTGTGGGCGGAAGAGTCGCGCGGGACGTTCATCGAACACCTCTTCGCGCTCTCGCAGGAGCGCGTTAAAGAGCGGCGGTAATTATAGCAGACCGGGAAGCCGCAGCGAGCGTCCTACGCGCAAGGAGAGACTTCATGACTGGCATGGCACGTGTCGTTTTTGTCCTGTTGTGGTTGGCGTCGCTGGCGATCGTCGGAGCGTTTGCTTCCGCCTCGGCTCAGACGCCTCGCGATACGAGCGGCATCGTCTCAGGCGCCGACATCGGGTTCCGGCCGGAAGGCTGGAAGGGAAAGGCGCGCGTCGGCACCTGGATGGTCCGCATCAACGGCGAATGGGTCGAAGCGCAATCGTCGATGCGAACGGTTCCCGCCACGACGCGATAGACCCGACACTCGTGGGGCGGTCGTTTCAGGGCCGCCACACGCATCACCGCTCGTAGGTGGGAATGAACGTGATCGGGCGCTCCTCGATGAACGCCGGCTGAAACAGATCCGTGCGCGCGTAGCCGTCCATGTCGCGTCCGATCGGCAGCCCGAGGAAGTAGAGAATCGTCGGGACGATGTCCACGACCGACGCGCGCGCCTGCTGGCGGCCGCGCGCGACCGAGGCGCCGTAGGCCATGAGGAACCCGTCCGGCGCCGCTTCGTGCGTGCCGCTGACGTCGGGGTCGCCGATGAGACGCTCGATCACCCGCTTGCCGAACCCGAGCGGCTCCATGCCATAGCCGGACACCACGAGCAGCAGATCGTCGGGGCCGAGCGTCGCCATCGCGCGGCCGATCGCTTCGTCCACGGCCGCGTAGTGGCGATCCAGCACCGTGCCGAGCCGCCGCCGCTCCTCGTCGGTGACGTCGCCGAACTCCGACGGTATCGCATAACGCAGAAAGTAGTGCCCGATCGGATCGAGGCTCTGGTAGCGCGTCAGCATGACCTGGACGGGACGCGCGCGCGTCATCGCTTGCGCAATGGCGTCGTAGAGACGGTCGGTCTTGCCCGGCAATTCGAAGCGCGGGTCGCCGCCGACCGTCGCGACGACGACGGCGCCGCCGTCAGTGCTCGAGCTCGCGCGATCTTCGGCCGCCAGTGCGTCGGCGTGCAGCTCCGGCGGGTAGATCGTCGAGGGCTCGTCGATGTCCGACGCGGTTGCCGAGAGACGCTGATAGCTGTCGCTGACGACGAAGCCGCGCACCACCGGGGCCGGCTGCGTCAGGGGCCAATTGACGACGCCGACGTGAATGCCGGCGGCGCTGAGAAGGCCCCAGAGCGGCCGCGCGCGCAGCGTCGTCGACGTATGCGGCTGCTCGATGAGAAAGCCGAAACGCACCAGACCGTGCGCGAAACAGTAGTCCGGCAGCAGGTGAATCGATCCGCCGCCGCCCTTCAGCTGATAGATCCCCGCCGCGCGGACGCCGTTCTTCAACGGCAGCTTGCCGGTGGCGACCGCCGCCCACACCGCTTCGGGCGACGTCGGATGGATGGTCGCGAGATGGCGAGCGGCGCCGGCGTCGAGGATGCGGCCGAAGTTCGGGAGACGTCCTTCCGCGGTTGCGCCGGTGATGAAGTCGAGCGATGCGCCGTCGAGCGCGATCAGGATCACACGCGACGCACGCTCGGGCGGCGCCGCGCCCTCGAAGGTCGCGTCGAGCGCGCGCGCCTCGAGCAGCGGCGGCGCCCCGCTGCCGCGCAGCGCCAGCGGACCGGCGATCGACGCGCCGACGATCAGCGCCAGCAGCGAGGCCCACAGGAAGCGCGCTTCGGGACGGCGCCGGCGAAACTCGGCGACGAGCACGCACAAGGCTGACGTGCCGCACAGAATGGCGACGCTCGAGCGCAGCGCCTCGTTGGTGGCCGCGTCGAGCACACGGCCGAACGTGTCGACGTTCGCCCACATCAGCACCGCCGCGGCCGCCGAGGCGATTGCGCACAACCAGGTGAGCACGTCGACGCTGATCCAGGCCGGCGAGAACACCTCCCGCGCGAACAGCTGACGCAGGACGACCAGGATGTAGCAGGCGACCGTCAGGTGCACGACGTAGAAGAGCCCGACAGTCGTGACGAGCGGTTCGAGACGCAGCGGATGCAGCGGCAGCATCGGATTCAGATGCAGCACGAGCGTGAGGATGTACGCCGTCGCCACGCATGCGGCGGCGACCGAGTTGCTGAGCATCCGCAGGTATCGCACCGTGGTCCCTGGTTCTTGGTCCTTCGTCCTTGGTCCAAAGTATACTGACCGGCGATGCCGATCGACGTCGCGGCCGACGTGATCGCCAACCATCCGCTCTCGGCCGACTACCACGTGCTCGCGCTCGCCGCCCCGGCGATCGCCGCCGCAAGCGCGCCGGGACAGTTCGTGATGATCAAGGCGAACGGCGTTCTCGATCGCGCCGGCGGCGCTGGAAGTCATGACCCGCTGCTACGCCGTCCGTTCTCCGTATTCGAAGTTCTCCGCCGCGCCGACGGTGCGCACATCGGCATCTCGATCCTCAGCAAACGGATCGGCGCGTCGACGCGGCTCTTGTACGACGCGCGTCCCGGTCAGCGCCTCGCGTGTCTCGGTCCGCTCGGCCGTCCCTTCACGTCCGTCGAGACGCCGGCGGCGGCATGGATGGTGGCGGGCGGCGTCGGGCTTGCGCCGTTCGCCACGCTCGCCGAATCGCTGCACGCGCGCGGCGTCAGCTCCACGCTCTTCTACGGCGCGCGCAGCGGCGCCGAGTTGTTCTATCTCGACTTTTTTCGCGAGCTCGACGTCGAGCTCGTGTTGACGACGGAGGACGGCAGCGCCGGCGAACACGGACGCGTCATCGCGCCGCTGGATCGCCGGCTCGCGGCGCGCCCGCCGCTGGCGCCGGTGATGATCTACGCGTGCGGACCGGAGGGCATGCTGGCCGCGACCGCTCGCATCGCGATGAAGTACGGACGGCCGTGTCAGGTCTCGGTCGAGCGGATCATGGGCTGCGGCCTCGGCGGCTGCTACAGCTGCGTCATCCCGATCCGCGGCGACGACGGCGGAGCGCATCACGTGCGATCGTGTCTCGCGGGGCCGGTGCTCCCGGGAGATCAGATATTGTGGGACTGACGACCCCGCACCCTCTCCACTGGTGGAGAGTTGGCTGCAGTCGCATCTGACATGGACCTGTCCGTCCGCATCGGCTCGCTCACCCTGAAGAACCCGCTGCTCGCGGCGAGCGGCTGCTTCGGCTACGGCGTCGAGTACGCCGACGTCGTCGACCTGTCGTCGCTCGGCGGCGTCGTCTCGAAAGGATTGTTCCTCGCCGAACGCGAAGGGCATCCGGCGCCGCGCATTGTCGAGACGCCGGCCGGCATGCTGAACGCGATCGGCCTGCAGGGCATCGGTGTCCGCCGCTTCGTCGAGGAAAAGCTCCCGGAGCTGCGCGCGCGCAAAGCGACCGTCTTCGTCAACGTCTGCGGGACGACCCTCGACGAGTACGTCGAGGTGTCGCGCATCCTGTCGGACGCGGAAGGCGTCGACGCGATCGAGCTGAACATCTCCTGTCCGAACATCAAGGAAGGCGGCATTCAGTTCGGGTGCAGTCTCTCGGGCACCTTCGACGTCGTCAGCGCGGTGCGGAAAGTCACGCGGCTGCCGGTGATCCCGAAGCTGACGCCGAATGTGACCGACGTCGCGTCGTTCGCGCGCGCGGCCGAAGAGGGCGGCGCTGACGCGGTGTCGCTCGTGAACACGTTTCTCGCGATGGTCATCGACGTCGAGACGCGGCGGCCGAAAATCTCGAACATCGTCGGCGGCCTGAGCGGCCCCGCGATCCGGCCGATTGCCGTGCGAATGGTCTACGAATGCCGGCAGACCGTGAAGATTCCGATCATCGGCATGGGCGGCATCGCCGACGCCCGCGACGCGATCGAATTCATGATCGCCGGCGCGACGGCCGTCCAGGTCGGCACGGCGAATTTCGTCGATCCGTTCATCTGGCCGAAGCTCCTCGACGGCATGCGCGAGTACATGAATCGCCACGGCCTCCGCCGCATTTCCGATATCGTGGGCACGGTCGACGTCAGAGCAAAAGACAAGGAATGGATCAGCTCTTAATCGCGTTGGACGTCGACACCGTGGTCGAAGCCCGGAGACTGGCCGATCAACTTCGTGGCGTCGCCGGCGGGTTCAAGATCGGCAGCCGTCTCTTCACGCGCGAGGGACCCGGCTTCGTCGAAGATCTCGCCGGCCATGGCGATCGGGTGTTCCTCGACCTCAAGTTCCACGACATCCCGAACACTGTCGCCGGCGCCGTGGCGGCGGCGACGCGGCTCGGTATCTGGATGGTCAACGTCCACGCGTCGGGCGGCGCCGCGATGATGCGCGCGGCACGCGACGCGGCGCACCAGGAGGCGGCACGGGCCTCGCGGCCGCCTCCGCTCGTCATCGCGGTGACGATGCTCACCAGTCTCGATCAGCGGGCGCTGAGCGACATCGGGGTGCCCGAGGGGATGGCGGCGCAAGTCGGACGTCTCGCGGCGTTGAGCGAAGCGTCAGGCCTCGACGGTGTCGTCGCTTCTCCGCACGAGATCGACATCGTCCGGCGCCGCTGCGGCCGCCAGTTCATCATCGTCACGCCGGGCATCCGGGGCGCGACCGACGTCAAAGGCGATCAGAGCCGGACGATGACCGCCGTCGAGGCGCTCGCGTCAGGCGCGTCGTATCTCGTCATCGGGCGACCGATCATCGCCGCGTCCGACCCGCGCGCGGCGGCAGAGCGCATCGTGGCCGAGTGTCACGACGCGCTCACGTAGCAAGGTCTGCGCAGACGAGCAACCCAACCCGCTCATGCCCGAAACCATGATCGCCCTGACGATTTATTCGAAGCCCGGCTGCCATCTGTGCGACGACATGAAGGCGATCGTCGATCGCGTGGTGCGCACGTCCGGCCTGTCGATCGGCATCGAGCACGTCGACATCACGACCGATCCGGATCTCGAGGCCCGCTACGGCCTCGAGATCCCGGTGCTGCTCGTGGAGGGAACGAAGATCGCGAAGTACCGCGTGACCGAGGCCGAGCTCAGACGGGCGCTGCGTGCCAGGGCCGGAGAGGCAGGATAGGCGCGACGCGCGGGATGTGAAATCCCCTCCTGCCCCTCCTGCCT
>DAIUKO010000008.1:27819-58760 GCA_036848175.1 Vicinamibacterales bacterium
CGGTTCTGCTGCCAGCAGGACTCATTCTCTTCGCGGCAGAACGGCTGTTCCTTGCCCTTGCTGATGACGGTGATGCGAGCCACGGGCACGCCAAGGCTGGCGAGGTAGTCCTTGACGGCAGTGGCGCGCCGTGATCCGAGACCGAGGTTGTATTCGGAGCTGCCGCGCGAATCGGCGTGGCCCTCGAGGTTGATCTGCGTGGTGGGCCATTTTTTCAGCCAGTCGGCATCGCGCTGCAGCACTGACCGCCCGTCGTCTCGAATGTCCGACTTGTCGAGATCGAAGAACACGTCGTCGAGCGGCTTCTCCGAGTTGAGCTGATCGACCGACTTGCGCGCGAAGACTTCCTCCTCGGTCAGCGGCCGCGGCGCAGGCGCGGCGGCTGGCGGCGCAGGCGGCGGCGGAGGAGGCGGCGGCGCCGGCGTCGCAGCGGGCGGCGGCGCGGGCGGTGGCGGCATCGGGTTGGCCGCCGGCGGTTTCTTGTGACACCCGGCTGTCGCGAGCGCGAGAGCCGCATTCAGGACCAGGACGCAAAAAAGCGCACGAGCACGAATCATTCGTCACTCCTCAAGCGACGGAGCTTACAAACATGGTGTACGCGGTGTCAATCGATCGACGTATCGGATCGGCAGCGAACCGATACAATGCGCGCGCTGACGCATGGACCGCCTGCTGCGCGCCACGGCGCGCGCTGAAGCACGTCATTTCTGGTTCCGCGGCTTCCGGTCGTTCGTCACGCCTCTCGTTCGCGCGGCGACGGCGGGCCGGTCGCGGGCGCTCATCCTCGACTGCGGCTGCGGCACCGGCGCCAACCTCGATCTGCTGAACCGTTTCGGCCGCGCGTCGGGATTCGACCTCGCGGAAACGGGCCTGCGTCTCGGACGCGACGCGGGCCGCACGCGTCTGGCGAGAGCACGCGTCACCGCCGCGCCGTTTCCGGGCGGCGTCTTCGATCTGGTGACGTCGTTCGACGTGATCTACTCGCTCGAAGACGGCGATGAACACCGGGCGCTGGCCGAAATGTTCCGGCTGCTCAAGCCCGGCGGCCACGCGATTATCAACGTCGCGGCGATGGAGATCCTGCGAGGCGACCACTCGGTCCTGAGCCACGAGGTCCGCCGCTACGATCGCGCCGCCCTCCGCGCGCGCGTCACGGCAGCAGGATTCACGATCGTTCGCCTCACGTACACCAACACCGCCCTGTCGCTCCCGTTGATGGTGACGCGCACGCTTCAGCGGCTCCGCGGATTGAAGGACGAACAGCACGCACACCAGGAGATCACCGTTCCACCCGCGCCCCTCAACGCGCTGCTGACCGGCGTCCTCTGGGTCGAAAGCCTGTGGCTCCGAGCGTTCGACGCGCCCTTCGGCAGCTCGCTGCTCTGCCTCGCCCGCAAACCGGAGGTCTGACTCGGGTCAGACCACGGTCAGACCACGGTCAGACCACGGTCAGACCACGGTCAGACTCGGGTCAGACCGGGGTCAGACCGCGGTCAGACTCGGGTCAGACTCGGGTCAGCGAATCTCGCACTTGACGATTCGCAGGCCGAGGTGGCGGAGGTCGCGGCTCCGTCTCCACGGACGCGACCGGTCGGCCGGCGCAAAGACCTGATCGGTCTCGAGCGTGATCGTGTCGGTGGCGTCCGGGATCGCCACATCGACGGCGAAATCAGACGACAGCGTGCGATCGAACACGACCTGCTGAGCCGAGCGCACGACGAGCCGCGACCCGCGCGCGAAATACTTCCGCGGCGACTCGCCCTCGAGATGGAGGACGATCGAGGGCTTCGGCGACCGGACGATCAGCTCGCCCGTCTCGCTCAACCAACGCCAGCGAAGACCCGTCTGCGGGTTGTACTCCTGCTCGTGCCAGCCGGCACCGTAGCCGAACAGCGGCCGCGACGCCGAGGCGTCGAACTGCTCGACCGCGACGCGTGACGGTGGAGTCGTGCGAACGGTCACCTTCGCATAGTCCGACGACCCTCCAGCCGGCAGTTTGATCGATCGGACGAAGAATCCTGGCGGAACGGTCCACTCGTCGAGCGGCGCCGCGTCGAGCGCGACGGTGATCGGCCGGGAGGCGGTCTCGAAGTTTCTGCCGCCGACGACCATCGTCCCGCCGAAGGTGTCGCGTGAAATCCATGCGTCGATTGGGCCCGCGGCGAGCCCGCGCCGTTCGATCTCGGCGACGCCGGCCGATTCCGGTGTCAGCGACCATCCGTCGCCGGCGTACCATTCGGGGCGGTCCATTCGATACCAGCGCATCTCGTTCGGCCGAACGCCGCCGAGCAGGACCGGATACGGAACCGGCCACGTGTACTCGGCGGGCGCGGCATGACCGATGAGATCCACGTCAGCCCGCAACGGATCGGCCACGAACCACACGGGCGCGCGGCCGCCGCCGTTCCAGTACTTCACGACCTCGAGCCACTCGTGCTGCGGCGGCGACGGAAGCCGCTGCGCAATCGGCGGCATCGCATCGCCGACCCATTTGATCGGCCGGCGCAGATCGAACTCTTCGCGGCGATCCATGGCCAGGACGGGAGGCGGCGACGTCGTCACCGCCGCGGTGCGCATGTCTTCGAGCAGCCGGAACGCGGGCGCCTTCTGGCTCGCGAAGGCGGCGACCGACGTGCCGCCGATGTGCGCGCAGTACGCCGCGACGAGCGCGATCACGACGAGCCCGGATCGCCGCGGCAGCCACCGCGCCCCGGCAGCGGCGAGAAACGCCGCGGGGATCACCAGAGGCAGCGCATAGCGGCTCGTGAACGTTTCCTGGAACACGACGTCGAACACGAAGTACGGACCGAACGCGGCCGCGAGCGCGCCGAGCGCCGAGGGATGCCGCCGCAGCAGCGTTGCGATGCCGATGGTCGCCAGCACCAGGACGATCGCCGCAATCCACCACACGGCCCACGGCGCGATGAGCGCGTAGTAGAGCGCGTCGAGCAGCGTGCGAACGTTCGGCCTGGTCCACAGCATCTGGATGTTGGTGAGATCCTCCGTGCCCTGATTGAAGAGCGCCCGCCAGTAGGCAGTGGGTCCTCCGGTCAACGCGACGAGCGGCGCGAACCACGCCACGATGCCGGCGGCATACGCGGCCGCAAGCTTCAGACCGCGGCGGAGAGTTGTGCGAGCGAAAGACCTGAACAGAACCCGGACGATCAGCAACGGCACCGTCAGCCACACGACCTGCGATCGGATGCCGGCGGCCAGCGCCGCACAGAAGCTGGCGGCGATCAACTCGCCATCGGTTCTCGCGCCGAGGGTCAGCGCCTGGACGGCGACCGCCGCGGCGAGTCCGGTGACGTCGCTGAGCGGCCGCGCGGCGGTGAACCAGTACAACGGCGAGGCGACGCTCAGCGCGGTGGCCGCAACGATCCACGGGGGCGAGATCCACGTGTTGCCGGAGACGGCGCTCAGGCCGTCCTCGTCGAGGCGGCGGAAGAGCGCCGCAATCGCGAAGACGCCCAGCGTCCCGGCGATGATGCCGATGATCGCGAGCGCGGTCGCTTCAGATGACAGCAGCAGATTCGCCGCGCGTGCCATGAGGATGAACAGCGGATAGCCGGGCGGATGCGGTTGATGCTGAGCGACGTCGAACTGCCGGACGCCGAGCGCGAAGTTGATTGAATCGAGATCTTCGAGCGACTGCGGCAGGTAGGGCAGATGAAACGCGAGGAACACGACGGCGAGCAGAACGACGAACCTGAGACGGATCAGCGGTTGAATCGACGGCCACCGAGTAGCGCTCGTCCTGAGCCCGTCGAAGGACGAGCGCTCATGGTTCGACACGCTCACCATGAGCGATACTGTCGCACCGCGAGTGATGTTCACGTGGGACGCAGGAACAGCCCTTCGTTCAAACTCCCGGTGCGATAGCCCTGAAGATCGAGGCTGACGTACTTGTAGCCGGCGGCCTTCACCTCGCGGACGATCGCCGCGCCGAGCTCGGCATCGAGCGCCCGCGGCATCTCGTCGCGCGCGATCTCGAGCCGCGCCAGATCGTCGTGGTGCCGGACGCGAAACACGCGGAACCCGAGCGCGCGCACGGCTTGCTCGGCCCGCTCGATTCTTCGCAGTTTCTCGTCGGTGACTTCGGCATGATACGGAATCCGCGACGACAGGCACGCCGACGCCGGCTCGTCCCACGTCGGCAGCCCGGCGCGGCGCGACAGCTCGCGGATCTCGTCCTTCGTCAGATCGACTTCGTCGAGCGGACTGCGGACGCCGAACTCGCGCGCGGCCTGCCGGCCCGGACGGTAGTCGCCGCGATCGTCGGCATTGTTGCCGTCGACGACGATCGCGTCGCGGGCGGCGGCGATGCGCGACAGATGCGTGTAGAGCTCGTGCTTGCAGTAGTAACAGCGGTTGGCCGGGTTGGCGCGGTACTCCGGGCGCTCGAGCTCGCTGGTGTGGATGATCTGGTGGTGCAGCCCGAAATCGCGTGCAATCTGCAGCGCGATCGCGCGGTGCCGTTCGGGATAGCTGGGACTGTCGGCGGTCACCGCCAGCGCCCGATCGCCGAGCGTTTGATGGGCGACGTAGGCGAGGTAGGCGCTGTCCACACCGCCGCTGTAAGCGACCACGACCGAACCCAGGGAAGCGAGCCGATCACGCAGCGCCTCGGCTTTCATTCGTCCCAGGGTTCGTCCTCCTTGTCCGAATCCTCGTCTTCGTCGTCGACATCCTCGTCGTCATCGTCGAGATCGTCGTCGTCGTCTTCTTCGTCTTCGTCTTCGTCTTCGTCGTCGGACGCGATGTCGAGTTCAAGCGGCGACATGCCGACCACCTCGAGATTGGAGCCGCACTCCGGGCAACTCAATTGGTCGCCCTTGTCGACGTCGAATTCATCGACTTCGATCTCGGCATCGCATTCGGGGCAGGTGGCCATACGGTCTCCGATCAGCTTAAAATCCTGCGCGGCAGGACTGTCGCGAGTATAGCCAGAACCTGCGCGGATCTGCAATTTCCACTATCGCCTCGAGTGGCGTGTTCCGATAGTCTCTCAGATGGCCAGTACCTCGGTCACGAGCAAAACGGTGGTCGTCGCTGACGACACCGCGTTTGTTCGCGACCGGTTTCGGGCGGCCGTCGAAAACGCCGGCCACAAAGCGATCGCCGTCAAGAGCGCCGCGGAGCTGCTGGCGCGAGTCCGCGCAGATCTGGATACCATCGATCTGATCGTTCTCGACCTGCGCCTCCCGCATGCGCCCGGCGTGGATCTGGTCAAGTCGATCCGCAAACTGGACGACGGCAAGCTGCCGGTGCTGATCTTCAGCGGCACGATCGCGAGCGCCGACGAAGTGCGGGAGCTGGCCGCGCTCGGCGTCGCCGGCTACGTGAACGAATACAGCGCGGTGCAGCACATCCTGCCGTCGCTGGCGCCGCACCTGTTCCCCGACAATTTCAACCGCCGCGGCAGCCCGCGCGTCGTCCTCGGCATCCCGATTCAGTACCGCTTCGGCAACACCATCGCCGCGGCGCTCACGCTCAATCTCAGTCGCGGCGGCATCGCGATCCGCACGACCAGTCCGCTCGAGGGCGGAGCCAGGATCAGGATCCGCTTCCGCATGCCCGGGGCGAAGAAGGACATCGACGCGGAGGGGCACGTGGCGTGGAGCGATCGCCGCGTCGGGATGGGCATCCAGTTCGAGAAAGTCGATCCCGCGAACCAGACGCTGATCGATCAGTTCGTCGACGCGCATTTCTTCAGTAATCGAAAAGCGTAGGTCGGCGGTTCACGTCTCTCACGTGTCGAGGCCGACCCATGTGCCTGTCCTGAGGGAAGGGTCGGCCCCGAGGCGGACGCGCGAGTCCGCCCCGACCGAACGCGGTGACGTGCTCGACACGCCGCCAGCGTCCGCCTTCGCGTAGCATCTCACCATGGAGCCATCGCTCGCGGTCACGCTGTGGCGGCTAGCCGGGCTGTTGGCGCTGGTGTTCGCCAACGGCTTCTTCGTCGCCGCGGAATTCTCGATCGTCACGGTGAGAAAAACGCGGATCGATCAGTTGATCGCCGAGGGGCACCGCGGCGCGCGCGCGGTGCGTCGCGCCGTCACCGCGCCCGATCGCTACATCGCGGCGACGCAGCTCGGCATCACGATGGCCGCGCTCGGGCTCGGCTGGCTGGCCGAGCCGGCGCTCGCGACGATCATCGAGCCGATGTTCAGGTTCCTGCCGCCGCTGCTCGCCGCGACCACGACGCACACGATCTCGGTCGCGATCGCGTTCGCCATCATCACGGCGCTCGAGATCATCTTCGGCGAGCTGACGCCGAAGTGGATCGCGCTCGAGGCCTCCGAGGCGACCGCGCTGTGGGTCGTCAAGCCGCTCGAGATTTTCATGCGGGTGTTCTGGCCGTTCATCCGCGTCGTCCATGGCGCGGCGCAGGCGGTGATCAAGGCGCTCGGCATGAAGGGCGCCGACAGCCGCGCGATGGTGCACTCCGAAGAAGAGCTGAAGATGCTCGTCACGGCGAGCCAGGAGGCCGGCGTGCTCGAGGAGCACGAGGAACAGATGCTGCACCGCGTCTTCGGCTTCGCCGATCTGACCGCGGGACAGGTGATGATTCCGCGCACCGAGCTGATCGCGGTCCCCGCCACGATGCAGCGCGACGATCTCGTGGTCAAGATCGCGAGCGGACGACTGACGCGCCTCCCCGTCTACCGCCGCACGCTCGACGACGTGATCGGCATGCTGCATGTGAACGACCTGCTGAAGGCGATCGCGGCGAACAAGAACGTCGACGCCGCGTCGGTGGCGCGCGAAGCGGTGACGGTGCCCGAAACGCTCGGCGCCGACGATCTGCTGGCGGAGATGCGGCGCCGCCACGTCGGCGAGGCGATCGTCATCGACGAGTACGGCGGCACCGCGGGCCTCGTCACCTTCGAGTCGCTGATGGAGCGGATCGTCGGCGATATTCCCGGCGAGGCCGGCGTCGCCTCGAAGCGTATCGTCGTGCGTCCGGACGGATCGGCCGACATCGACGGTCTCGCGCTGATCACCGATGTCAACGAACAGTTCGGCCTCCACGTCGATGAGGAGACCTACAACACGGTCGGCGGTTTCGTCCTCGGATGCCTCGGCCGCGATGCGCGGGCCGGCGACACGATACAGATCGAAGGGCGGAGGATGAAGGTCACGGGGCTCGACGGGCTGCGCGTGGCGAAGGTGTGGTTGTCGAAGCGGGTAAACACCAGGGACACAGAGGACACAAAGGACACAAAGGACACAAAGGCCACAAAGAAAGAGGACACAAAGCCCGCAAAGAAAGAAGACTAATCTCTCTTTGTCATCGCGGTTCTTTGTGCCCTTTGTGCCCTTTGTGTCCTTTGTGCCGTTTGTGCTCTTTGTGCCCTTTGTGCTGAGCGACAGCTCAGTCCGCGCGAAGCAGGCGCAGCGCGTTCGCGATGACGAGGACCGACGCGCCGGTGTCGGCGACCACTGCCATCCAGAGCGTCGCGACGCCGGCGATCGCCGCCACCACGAACGCCGCTTTCATCACGATTGAAATCGCCAGATTCGCCTTGATGTTCCGCACCGTGGCGCGGCTCAGACGCAGCGTATAGGGAATCTTCAGCAGCTCGTCGGCCATCAGCGCGACGTCCGCGGTTTCGAGCGCGGCGTCGCTGCCCGCCGCGCCCATCGCGATGCCGACGTCCGCGGTCGCCAGCGCCGGCGCGTCGTTCACGCCGTCGCCGACCATCGCCACCGATCCGAAGCGGCGCCGCAGCTCCTCCACCGCCGCCACCTTGTCCTCGGGCAGCAGCTCGGCGCGGACATCGTCGACGCCGAGCTCGGCGGCGATCGCCTGCGCGGTGCCGTTGTTGTCGCCGGTCAGCATCACCACGTTTTCGACGCCGTGGCGACGGAGGAGATCGATCGTGTCCCTGCCGGCTTCCCGCGGACGATCGGCGACGACGATGATGCCGATGGCGCGGTCGTCGCGCGCGACGAGGACCGCCGTGCGGCCGGCGGCGCTGACGGCATCGAGACGCGCATGGATGGCCGGCGAGCACAACCCGCGCTCTTCGAACAGTCGATGGCTGCCAAGCACCACGCGCGCGCCGTCGACGCGCCCCTCGGCGCCGCGTCCCGCCAGCGCGGTGACGGCGTCGGCCGGCGACGCGGCGACCTGCGACGAGATCGCGTGCTCGCGGATCGCGTGCGCGATCGGATGCTCGGAGCGCTGCTCGACCGACGCGGCCAGACCGAGCACCGCGGCGGACGCGTGGCCGTCGAGCGAAATCACGTCGACGACTTCCGGCGCCCCGCGGGTGAGCGTGCCGGTCTTGTCGAAGGCGACGCAGCGCACGCGGCTCGCGCGCTCCAGATGGGCGCCGCCCTTGATGAGGACGCCCTTGCGCGCGGCCCCGGCGAGGGCGGCGACGATCGACACCGGCGTCGAGATGACGAGCGCGCACGGGCACGAGACGACGAGCAGCACCAGCGAGCGATACAGCCAGGTGTGCCACGGCAGCCCGAACGCGAGCGGCGGCACGACCGCGATGGCCGCCGCGAGCGCGATCACGCTGGGCGTATAGATCCGCGCGAAGCGCTCGACGAGCGCCTGTGCCGGCGCCCGCTGCGCCTGCGCCCGCTCGACCAGATGAATGATGCGGGCGAGCGTCGTATCGCGCCGCACGCGCGTCACCTGCACGTCGAGCGCGCCGCGGCCGTTGATCGTGCCGGCGAACACTTCGTCGCCCGGCGCCTTCTCGATCGGCAGCGATTCGCCGGTGACCGGCGCCTGGTTGACCGTGCTCTCGCCGGCGATCACTTCGCCATCGAGCGGGATCTTCTCGCCGGGCCTGATGACGATGATGGCGCCCGGCTCGACCAGGTCGACGTCGACGCGCCGGTCGCCGCGCGCGTCGCGGACCAGCGCCTCGGTCGGCGTCAGATCCATCAGCGCGCGGATCGCGGTGCGCGCGCGCTCGAGCGTGCGCGCCTCGAGCGCCTGCGCCACCGCGAACAGGAACACGACGGTTGCCGCCTCGGACCACTCGCCGAGCAGGACCGCGCCGCCGGCGGCGATGAGCATCAGCACGTTGATGTCGAGCGCGCCGATGCGAATCGCCGTGATCGCCTTTCGCGTCGTGACCGATGCCGCGGCGCCCAGCGAGACGATGAAGGCCGCGATGGCGAACGCCGGCGGCAGGTGGGCGAGCTCGGCCGCGAATCCGCCAGCGAGCGCGCCGCCGGACACGATCACCAGGGTCTGGCGGATACGCGCCTGCCGCTCCGTCCCGGCGACCGGCTCTTCGTGCTCGAGCCACGCGCGCATGCCGGTGTCGGCAACCGCGTCCGCGATCACCGACGCCGACAACTTCGCCGCGTCGTACTTGACGTGCAGGCGCTGGCCGATCAGATCCGCAGAGAACGCCTCGAGGCCGGCGAGGTTCTTGAACCGCCGCTCGAGCATCGCGACTTCCTCGCGGCAGTCCATCCCTTCGATCTTGAAGGTCGATTCGGCGTGCAGCTCGCAGACCGCGCAGGTCGGCGTCACAAGCGCCTTCCCCGCGCTCTTGCCGTCGGGGCCGACCCGTGTGTCGGCGCCAGGCTCGTCGGATTCCCCAGGCCGCGAGCCGAACCGGTGCGGGCACGCGGCTCCGTCCCTACGCGCGTGCCGGCGTAGCCACGCTCCTCGACGTGCTCGAGTCCCTGCTCGAACAGTTTGACGATGTGATCGTCGTCGAGGGCATAGAAGATCTGACGGCCGTCGCGGCGGGTGCGGACCAGGCGCATGCTGCGCAGGAGACGCAGTTGATGCGAGACAGCGGACTGCGTGAGCCCGAGGACGCGAGCGAGGTCCTGCACGCAAAGCTCGGTTCGCGCCAGGACGTCGAGAATGCGGACGCGCGTCTCGTCGCCGAGGACCTTGAAGGTCTCGGCCAGCGCCGCGACCGACGACGCGCCGAGCAGTGCCGCCGCCGCCGGTTTGCGGCCGTTGACATATGAGCGATTGCTCATATGTTCATTCTAGCCGATTGTGTTCAGCGTCGAGAGGACTTTGTCGTAGTTCGGCTCGTTGCGGGCGTCGTCGAGGACTTCCTTGAGCCGCACCACGCCCTCCTTGTCGAGGACGAAGACCGCCCGCTTGGCGATCCCCTTCAGCCCGATCATGTCCTCGTTGTAGACGCCATAGTCGCGGATTACCTGCTTGTTGAAGTCGCTGAGCAGCGGGAAGTTGTAGTGCTGCTGATCGTGGAACGCCTTCAGCGTGAAGAAGGTGTCGACGCTGATCCCGTAGACCTGCGCCTGGATCGCGTTGAGCTGGGCCATCGAGTCGCGGAAGGTGCACAGCTCCTTGGTGCACACGCTGCTGAAGGCCGCCGGAAAGAACGCCAGCACGACCGGTTTGCCCCGCTGGTCGCTCAGCTTGACCGGCTGCCGGTCCTGGTTGGTCAACGTGAAATCCGGGGCCTTCGAGCCGACGTCCACAGACATGTAATCCTCCTGATAGGCCGCTGTAATGAGTCCGAGAGACGGCCCCTACATTTTTACGCTCGCTTCGGATAGCATTTTCGTTTGGCGCTACGGCAACGGCGCCTTCCTGTATATCCGATAGGAGTTCTCTCTGTGATCGAGGTTCAACACCTCACGAAACGCTATGGCCGCGTCACCGCCGTCGACGACGTCAGCTTCCGCGTCGAGCGCGGCGAAATCCTCGGCTTCCTCGGCCCCAACGGCGCCGGCAAGACCACGACGATGCGCATCCTGACCGGCTACATGCCGGCGACCGAAGGAAAGGCGATTGTCGCAGGGTTCGACGTCTTCGACCAGCCGATCGAAGCCAAGCGCCGGACCGGCTATCTCCCCGAAACGCCGCCCCTCTATCCCGACATGAGCGTCATCGAGTACCTGACGTTCGTCTCGAAGATCAAGCGGGTTCCGGCGGCCGATCGGCGTCAGCGCGTGCAGCAGGTCATGCAGAAAACGCGCATCGACGACGTCGCCAACCGCCTCTGCTCGAAGCTCTCGAAAGGCTACCGGCAGCGCGTCGGCCTGGCGCAGGCGCTGATTCACAATCCCGACGTCCTCATCCTCGACGAACCGACCGCGGGCCTCGACCCGAAGCAAATCATCGAAACGCGGCAGCTCATCAAACAGCTCGCCGGGGATCACACGATCATCCTGAGCACGCACATTCTGCCCGAGGTCTCGCAGACCTGTCAGCGCGTCGTCATCATCAACAAAGGTCATGTCGTCGCCGTCGATACCCCGGACAATCTGACGTCGCGGCTCCGTGGCTCGGAGACGATGTACGTCCAGGTGGACGCCAGCGGCGGCGATGCGAGCACGTCGCTCACCGGGATCCCAGGCGTCCTTCGCGTCGTCGAAGCGGATCGAAAGGACGGGGTCGTCGGTTACGAGGTCGAAAGCGAACACGGACGCGATGTGCGGCGCGATCTCGCGCGGGCGGTCGTGTCGAGCGGATGGGGCCTGCTCGAGCTCCGGCCGCTGCGGATGAGCCTCGAGGAAATCTTCCTGTCGCTGACCACCGAGGATCTCGCGACGGCGCCGCCAGCGGCCGCCGAAGGAGAAGTCGTCAATGGGTAACGTCATCGCGATCGCCCAGAAGGAGCTGAAGTCCTACTTCGCGTCGCCGATCGCCTACATCGTGATCGGGCTGTGGGCGCTGCTCTACGGCTATTTCTTCGTCGCCATCCTGTCGTTCTTCGTCCGCCAGAGCATGGGGATGAATCAGTTCGGCATGCAGGGGCCGCAGGCGATGAACGTCAACCAGCAGCTGATCCGTCCGCTGCTGCAGAACGTGACCATCCTGATCCTGTTCCTGATGCCGATGGTCACGATGCGGACCTACGCGGAAGAAAAGCGGTCCGGCACCATCGAGCTGCTGCTCACCGCGCCGGTCACCGACTTCCAGATCATCATGGGCAAGTTCCTGGGCGCGCTCTCGCTCTACGTCATCATGCTCGCCGTCACGATGATCCATATCGGGTTCCTGTACTTCGGCGGCCGTCCGGAGTGGAAGCCGATCGTGACGGCGTATCTCGGTCTGTTGCTGCTCGGCGGCTGCTTCATCTCGCTCGGCCTCCTCATCTCGAGCCTGACCAGCAATCAAATCGTCGCCGGCATGGTCACCTTCGCGGTGTTCCTGCTGTTGTGGGTCATCACCTGGGTGGGCAGCTTCGGCGGACCGACGTTCGACAAGCTGACGACGTACCTGTCGATCATCGATCACTGGGATGACTTCGGCAAAGGCGTCATCGACACGACGCACGTCATCTACTATCTGAGCTTCATCACGTTTGGGTTGTTCCTGACCGCGAAATCGGTCGATAGCGAACGGTGGCGAGGCTAAATGCTCAATAGAATTCTCAGCCTCATCGGATGGCTCGGGACGGCGATGGTCTTCGTCGCCGTCGCGATCCGCTTCGGCTATCCCGCGAAAGAGCAGTGGGCCTACTACCTCGCGTGGGCCGGTCTCGTTTGCGTCCTGCTCTACACGATGGGCCAATGGCGCGAGATCGCCAAGGCCTTCTCGCGGCGCCAGGCCCGCTACGGCACCCTCGCCGGTGTCAGCATCGCGGTCGTCCTCGGCATCCTCGTCGCCATCAACTACATCGGGTCGCGCCAGAACAAGCGTTGGGACCTGACGGCGAACAAACAGTTCAGCCTCTCCGATCAGACCCGGACCATCGTCGCGAAGCTCGACGCGCCGATGCAGATGATGGTGTTCGCGGAGGAACCCGACTTCCAGCGCTACCGCGACAAGTTGAACGAGTACCAGTACGCGTCCAAGCAGGTGAGCACCGACTACATCGACCCGGCGAAGAAGCCGTCGATTGCGAAGCAGTACCAGGTGCAGCAGTACGGAACGATCGTCATCAACTACAAGGGGCGCACCGAGCGCGTCACGACGGACAACGAGCAGGACGTCACCAACGCGATCATCAAGGTGGTCACCGGGCAGCAGAAGAAGCTGTACTTCACGCAGGGGCACGGCGAGAAGGACAAGGACGGATCGGATCCGGGAGGCTACAACGCGATCGCGGCAGCGTTGGGCCGCGAGAACTACACGCTCGAGAAGCTCGTGCTCGCCCAGCAGGGATCGGTGCCGGACGATGCCTCGGTCGTGATCATTGCCGGGCCCAAGATCGACTTTTTTCCGCCGGAGATCGAGGCGCTCAAGAAATACCTCGACAAGCAGGGCAAGGTGCTGCTGCTGATCGATCCGCCCGACAAAGTCGACTCGCCGCCCCTCACCAGCCTGATCGCGCTGGCGCACGATTGGGGGATGGACGTCGGCAATAACATCGTCGTCGACGCGAGCGGGATGGGACGTCTGATCGGGACCGACGCGTCGGTGCCGGTCGCCGCCAGCTATCCGTCGCACGCGATCACCAAGAACGGTCAGTTCAACTTTCTGACGGCCTATCCGCTGGCGCGTTCGGTGACGCCCGTCTCGGGCGGCGTCAACGGACATACGGCGCAGCCGTTCGTGGAAACCGGCCCACGGAGCTGGGCGGAAACCGATATCAAACAGCTGCTGACGAACGGCAAGGTCGACCTCAACGAAGACAAGGGCGACAAGCGCGGGCCGGTGACGATCGGCGCCGCCGTGACCGCCGCGGCGGCGGCGGCCCCCGATGCGAAGCCTGAGAGCGCCGACGCGCCGAAACCGGAGACGCGCCTCGTGGTCGTCGGCGATTCGGACTTCGCCGCCAACGGCGGACTCGGGATTCAGGGCAACCGCGACTTCTTCATGAACATGGTCGGCTGGCTGACCCAGCAGGAAAACCTGATTTCGATTCGTCCGAAGGATACCGACGATCGCCGCATCACGCTGACGGCGACGCAGCAGGCGAATCTCAACTGGCTCTCGCTGCTCATCATCCCCGGCTGTATTTTCGCGACCGGCATTTATACCTGGTGGCGCAGACGGTAAGAGTCGTTGGTCCTTGGTCCAGTCGTTGGTTATTAATCGAGAGATCGAAAACACATGCGCGGGTTGAAATCGACCATCGCACTCATCGTCGTTCTCGTGGGCCTTGGCGCCTACATCTATTTCGTCACCTGGAAGCAGCCCGACTCGACCGAGGCGTCGTCAAAGCAGGAGAAAGTCTTCGCATCGCTCGAGACGGACAAGATCGAAGAGGTCAAGGTCAAGTCCGAGAAGGGCGAGACGACGACGGTGAAGAAGGAAAACGGCGCGTGGCAGATGACGGCGCCGGTGGCGACGAAAGCCGACGAGTCGGAAGTGAGCGGCATCACCAACAGCCTCGGTCAGATTGCCGTCACACGCGTCGTCGACGAGAATCCGTCGGAGCTGAAGGAATACGGCCTCGCGACGCCGCGCATCGAGATCAACTTCAAGGCAAGCGGCGACAAGGACTATCGGAAGCTGTACATCGGCGACAAGTCGCCGACCGGCGGCGATCTGTTCGCCAAGCGTAACGACGAGAAGAAGGTGTTCCTGATTCCTGCATTCCAGGAGTCGTCGTTCAACAAGGACACGTTCCAGCTCCGCGACAAGTCGTTGTGGAAGTTCGAGCGCGACAAAGTCGACAGCGTCGACCTGACCGCGGGCGGTAAGACGCTCGCGCTGGCGCGCGCGAGCGGCGAATGGAAGATCACCAGGCCGCTCGAGGCGCGCGCCGACTTCGGGACGGTCGAAGGTCTGATCGGCCGGCTGCAGTCGGCACAGATGAAAGCCTTCATCGCCGACCAGCCGACGCCGGCGGATTTGAAGAAGTACGGACTCGAGAAGCCCGATGTCACCGTCAACATCAACGCCGGCAGCGCGAAGGCGACGCTGCTCGTCGGCGGCAAGGCCGAGGACAACACCGTCTACGTCCGCGACGCGTCGCGGCCGGCAGTGATGACGGTCGAGAGCTCGCTGGTCGACGAGCTGAAGAAAGGCTCGGACGAGTACCGCAAGAAGGACATCTTCGAGTTCCGCTCCTTCAACGCGAACCGCGTCGAGTTCACGCGAAACGGGGAAACGATCGCGTTCGAGAAGACCAAGGGCACCGGCGACAAGGACCCCGACAAGTGGAAACGCGTCAGCCCGACGCCCGGCGACGTGGACAAGGACAAGATCGAGGGCATGTTGTCGCGGCTGTCCAACATGCGCGCCGCGTCGTTCGCGGCATCCGACGCGAAGACCGGCCTCGACAAGCCGGCGCTGAGCGTCGTCGCGAAGTTCGACGACGGGAAGAAAGAGGATCGCGTGACGTTCGGCAAGAACGGCGGGGACGTCTACGCATCGCGCCCGGGCGAGCCGGGCGCCGCCAAAGTCGACACCTCGGACTTCACGGAAGTCAACAAGACGCTCGACGAGATTTCTAAATGACGACGCGGCGTAGGGCGGGCCGCGCCGGCCCGCCTCGCGGTCCTGAACGGACCGCACTACGTCTGACGTCGATCGTCGCTCTCGTTCTGGCGGTCGGCGCGTGCCGCGCGACACCAAAACCGAATACCAATCCCGCCCCTCCAGCCCCTCCTGCCGCACCCGCCCTTTCTGCTCTCCAACACGACATCGACGCCATCCTCGCGGCGCCGGCGCTCGAGCGCGGCTACTGGGGCGTGCTGGTCAAGTCGTTGAGAACGGGCGAGACGCTGTACTCGCGGAATGCGCAGAAGCTGATGATGCCGGCGTCGAACATGAAAATCGTGACGTTGGCGGCCGCTGCCGAGCGCCTCGGGTGGGACTACACGTACGAGACGCAGATCCTCGGCGCGGGCGCGATCGACAACGGCGTGCTCGACGGCGATCTCGTGGTGGTCGGTTCCGGCGATCCGAGCCTCGGCGTTGCCGACGGCGTATCGGCGCGCGTCTTCGACGACTGGGCCGAGCGCCTGAAGATGCTCGGCGTCCGCGTGATTCGCGGCCGCGTGATCGGCGACGACAACACCTTCGATGACGAGGAGCTTGGATTCGGTTGGTCGTGGGACGACCTGCCGGATGACTACGCCGCCGGCGTCAGCGCGCTGCAGTTCAACGAGAACGCCGCTCGCATCACCGTCAACCCTGGTCCGCACGCCGGTGACGGCGCCTCGGTCGATCTCGCGCCTGTCGGCACCGGCCTCGAGATCGACAATCGGCTGCGGACCGGACCGCCAGATACAACGGCGTCGATCGCCGTTCGTCGTCTTCCCGGCAGCTCGCGCCTCGAGCTGCGCGGATCGATTCCGGCCGGCGCCGCACCCGCCACGCGGGTCGTGTCGGTCGACAACCCGACGCTCTTCGCCGTCACTGCGCTGCGCGACGCCTTCGTCGCGCGCGGCATCGACATTCGCGGACCGGCCGTCGACGTGGATGACATCGCGAATCCGCCGCGACGAAGCGACGGCGTTTTGCTTGTTTCGTACCGGTCGCCGCCGTTATCGGTGCTCGCGGTGAGGTTGATGAAGGCGAGCCAGAACCTCTATGCCGAGACTTTCCTGAAGACGTTGGCCGTCAAGCCGGTCTCCGACGGCTGTCTGACGTCATGCGCCGCGACGGCCGCCGACGGCCGTGCCAGCGTGCAGGCGACGCTTCAGACCTGGGGAGTGCCGAGCGAGGCGGTGATTCAGCGCGACGGCTCTGGATTGTCGCGCTACGACTACCTGACGGCCGACGCGCTCCTGACGATCCTGATGCACGTCGATCGCGACGAGAAGCTCCGCGGGCCGTTCGAGGCGTCGCTGCCGATTGCCGGCCGCGACGGGACGCTCGCGAACCGGATGAAGGGAACCTCCGCCGAAGGGAACGCGCGCGCGAAGACCGGTTCGATGTCCAACGTGCGCGCGCTGTCCGGCTACGTCACCAGCGCCGACGGCGAACCGCTGGTGTTTTCAATCCTCGCCAACAATTTCGAGACGACCGCCGACGTCATCAATCGCGCCGCCGACGCGATCGTCATTCGACTCGCGCAGTTCGGACGGCGGCCCTGAAAGGGCCGCCTCACGTCAGCGCGGAAGGATCGTCGTGTCGTTCTTCGCCGCGCCGGGCATCGTCGTCACGTAGGTGCCCGAGCTCAGAACGATCTGGTCGAGCGACAGGCCATCTTCGCGCACCTGCACGCGGATCGTCTGTGTGCCGGTCGTACCGAAATAGATCGGGGGGCCCAGGCTGTCCCACCCGTCGTCCGACCAGCCCCACCCTTGCAGGCCGGCGTTCGTGCCCTGCTCGATGCTCAGCGTTCGAGCCGACGTCGAGCCGATGCGCGCTGTCGCCGCGCCGTTCGCGTCGACCGAACTCGAGTACTGCACGTAGACCGAGTCATTGGCCCACGCATTGGCGTCGGCTTTGCCGCGCATCCACAGGTGATACGCGACGCCCGTTTCGGCCTGGAACGTGATCTCGAAGTAGTTCACGGGACTCGCAAGCGGCGTCGTCAGCTTCGCCGCGCCTTTGTCCTGATTCCAGATGCGCTTGCCGCCGGCCGCGTTCGCATCCGCGACCAGTGACCAGGTGCCCGCGATCGTCGACGCATCCGACGCGTAGAGGACGATCTCGCGCGCGCCAACCGTGATGCTGAGCGTCGTCGTGGCGAGGTTGCCAGCCCATCCAGAGTCGGTCGCCTGCACGGTGAACGTCGACGTGCCGGCGGCGCTCGGCGTACCGCTGATGACGCCGTTCGTCAGCGTGAGACCTGCCGGCAATGAACCGCTCGTGATGCTCCACGACGTCAGACCGGTTCCGCCGGATGCCTGCAGCGTCGCTTGATATGTCTGCTGCACGCTTCCGCCAGGCAGCGACGTCGTCGCCACCGTGATTGGAACCGGCGCGATCGTCACGGTCGCCGGCGCATACGCGACCCTCGAGAGGTTCCACGAATCCTGTCCCTGCACTGTCGCTGTGAACGATCCAAACGTCGTCGGGACACCGGAGATGATGCCGGTCGCGGCATTGATCATCACGCCGGGAGGCAGCGAACCAGACGCAATCGACCAGATCGTCGATCCGATTTGTCCCGAAGACGATGCCGCGATCTGGAACGGCAGGCCGACGCCGCCGATCGATGGCGTTGGAACCGCGATCGTGAACGGAGGCGGATCGACGGCGATGGTCAGCGGCTTCGTGTCGGCCAACGACGCCCAGTTCGCGTCCGTCGCCCTGATCGTGAACGTCACCGGCACGACCGCCGTCGGCGTCCAGTCGATCACGCCGTTTGCGCTCAGCGTCATTCCCGCCGGCAGCGGCGAGTCGGCAGACCAGACGATGGCGCCCGTCCCTCCGGTGGCGGTCAACGTCGCGCGGTAAGACGCGGCGTAGATCGCGTTTGGCAACGACGTCGACGTGATCGTCAGACGCACGGGGGCGACCGTGATGTTCAACACTTTCGCATCGACTCGGTTCGTTCCCCAGCTATCGGCGCCCTGAATGCCGATAGAGAACGTTCCCCAGGCAGTCGGCGTGCCGCCGATCGTTCCGGTCGCGGCATCGAAGGTCAGGCCAGGCGGCAGCGTGCCCGACACGATCGACCACAGCACCGTACCGACGTTGCCGGTGGCGACCGGCGTGACCTGATACGACTGGCCGACGCTGGCCGCCGGCGACTGCGGGATCGTGATGCTGAAGAGCGGCGCGTCGATCGTCAGCGAGAGCGTCTGCGCCGCACGGTTCGACGCCCAGTTGCTGTCCTGCGCGATCACGTTGAAGGTGAATGTCCCGATCGACGTCGGCGTGCCGCTGATCGTGCCGTTCGCGTTGAGCGCGACACCGGCTGGCAGCGCGCCAGTGACCGACCATGTCACGGCACCGCTTCCGCCGGACGTGACGAGCGGAGCAAAGTACGACGATTGATAGAGGCCGTTCGCCAGCGATGAAGTCACGACGGCGATCGGCGCCGGTGCGACCGTCACCATGAATGTCTTCGAATCAGTGCGGTTCGGGCCCCACGAATCCTGCGCCGTCACGACCGCCGTCGTCGTGCCCCACGTGCTCGGCACGCCAGCGATGGCACCCGAGAACGGGTCGAGGCTGAGACCGCCGGGCAGCGTGCCCGACGAGACCGTCCACGTCACGGTGCCGAGCGCGCCGCTCAGGCTCGGCGACACCTGATACGCCACGCCCACCTGCGCCGGGGGCGGCGGCGGCATCGTCATCACGAACGCCGGCGCGTCGATCGTCAGCGTCAGCGGCGTAGAGGCCCGGTTGCTCCCACTGAGCGTGTCGTACGCCTCGACGGTGATCGCGCCTGTTTGCACTGCGGTCGGTGTGCCCGAGAGGATCGCCGTCGCCGGATCGAATGTGACGCCGGCGGGCAGCGAGCTGGACAGCACGTTCCACCCGCAGGCGCCCATCGCGCCGACACACGACAGCTGCTGCGAGTAGTACTGATTGACGACGCCGTTCGGCAGGCTGGCCGGCAGAATCTGGACGTGCGCCGTGCCCGGAGGAACGCTGTTGTCGCCGGTGCGCGCGTTGGCTGTCTGGGCGAGCACGACGTCGATGTTGGCGCCGAGATCCTCGCCGTCGGTCCCCGCGTTGTTGTAGACGCTCGTGTCTTTCAGATGGTAATCGCCGGTCGCGTAGCTGACGAAACCGCTCTGCCACGCCGCCACCGTCGGAAAGAAATTGCCGGTCGGATATTTCGACGCGACGCCGCCGGCGAGCACGTTGGCGATGACGACGCCGCCGGGCAGGTACATGGCGATCGACGCGTTGCCCGGCGAGGAGTTCGTTCCGAAGAGCCCGTAGCTGTTGTGCGCGGACATATTGTTCGTAATCCGCGACGATGTGGTCGGCGCCCCATAGAACGAGTAGATCGTGGAGTCGGTGGTGACGATCGTGTTGTGATCGATGGTGATCGCATCGGGACCGCCGCCGAGCTGGAACGGACGCGAGCCGCTTCCCCACGCCGCGGCCGTGAGATCGTCGAAGACGTTGTCGCGGATGACGATGTTGTTGGCGCGCTGGCTCGGCGCGAGATTGTCGACACCGAGAATGTTCACGCCGCCGGCGGTGTGGCGGACGATGTTGTGCTGGAACGTGACGCGCTGCACGACGGACCACGGTGCGGTATGGTTCTGATTGCGCGGCGTGAAGACAATCGGATAGCCGGGCTGATCGGCGACCCACAGGTTTTCGAAGATGTTCCCTTCGATCGTCACGTCCTGGGCGCTTTTCAGCTCGAAGACGTTCTTCACCGACCACTTCGTCCCGTTCGCCGGCGTGCCGCTGGTTCCGGCGGCGCCGCTGTCGGTGAAGTACGGGTTGGTCGTGTTCCAGTACATGTTCTCGGCGCCCGTGGCGCGGCCGTACACCAGGTACTCCTGCGCGCCAACGACGGGAGTCCACGAGATCGTGACGCCGCCGGTCGTGCCGCTGACGATCGTCGCGGACACTTCGACCGAGGCGTTCGATGTCGCTGTGTTCGTCGCGCCCGCAGCCGCTCTCGCTTGAACCTTGTAGTAGTAAGTGCCGGAGGCGAGCGATCCAGCGCCGGGCGCCGCGGCAGCGGTCACGTTCGCCGGCGTTGCGATGATCGGATTGCGCCAGGCGAGCGGCTTGGAGAGATAGTTCCGGCGGAAGATCACGGTGGTCGGCACGAGATTCTGAATCGGCGGGTCGGCGCCGCCGAGCAGGAAGTTCTCCGCCGCCCCTTCGAGATAGTTGTTCTCGATGAGGTAATTGCCGGGACCGTTGAAGCCGCTGATCGCCTGCGTGTCCTGACCGACTGCCTTGCACTCGGACACGTACGAGTTGATCACCGTCGTGTCGCTGCTGTGCAGCGCGATGCCGCGCTTCTGACCCATCACCGGATCGCCGTGGACGTAGACGCGATCGACGACCAACGCGTACGGCACTTGTGAGAGCTGCGTCTGCGTGGAGTCGCCGGCGCCGAGCGCGATGATCTCGCCGAAGCCGTCCTTGTTCGCCTGGAACTCGAGGAACATCAGCTTCCAGTGGTTCGCGGCCGTCGCCGTCTGCAGCGCCGACATGCTGTTTGGCGATTTGATCTTCGGCAGCTGCGCCGCGTACGCAGGCGTCATCCGGATGCCGGGGCCAGGGAGCAACGCGTCGGGCGCGGCCGAACGCACTGTGATGTAGTTGCTCACCGGTCCTTTGTTCGGCAGCACGAAGTTGCCGACATACGTCGCGCCTGGCGCCAGCGCGATCACGTCGCCCGGCTGCGCCTGATTGAGCGCGGCCTGAAGGTCGCCGTTGGCTGGAACCACGATCGTCGCTGCTCGAGCGTCGGGTGCCGCGAGCGCAGAGACACCCATCGCGATCAGACAAGCGGATAGCCAAAACCGCATGTTTGGGACCTCAAAACTTGTCGTGTGAGTGCGCCGAGCCGTGAGGCGCGATTCAGGCGACGGGCAAGTGAGGTGCCAGTACGGTTGAGTCTGACAAGTTCAGCAATTTCGTACGGTCGCGCTGCGCTCGTACCTCAGCCACGTACGATCCTGTAATGCGAACGACGGAAATTGAAATTGAAGAGGCGTGAAAGAACAGAAACGTTATTGCTGAGCTCGGCGGACGAATTCTTCCTGGGCGGTGACTAATATCCGTTGATTCGCGGCCTCCACTCCGCCGGCCTGCGCGAGCTCGGCCTTGCCACCACCCCGCCCGCCGAATCTCTTGATGATGCTCGCGAGAATCTCGTTCGCGGCGACGTCGACGTCCGGCGAACGCGCGATGACGACGAGCGCAGGCTCTGAAGTCGACGTCAGCGCCACAAAATGACGGGGCCGTGCCGTGATCGCCATCGCGAGCGACTTCAGCACGTTGGCGTCGGCATCGAGCGCCCGAGTCACGAGTCGAACGTCCCCGACGAGCTCGGCCGACGCGGCGATCTCTTCAGCGCGATATCGAGCGAGCTCGTTCTGCAGAGCAGTCAGCGCCCGCTTCTGATCCTTGGCATCGGCCTGCAGCCGTTCGATGGACGCCGGCAGTTCTTCGGGCAGCACCGAGAGCAGACGCACGCCGCCCATGACGGCGTCACGCAGCGATCGGAATCGCGCGAGCGCGCGACCGCCGCAGAGAAATTCGACACGCTGGCCGCCCTTGAATCGTTCCCACGATGCGACGGCAATGATCCCGATCGCACCTGTCCGGGCGACATGCGTGCCGCCACATGCCGACAGGTCGAAACCTTCGACCTCGATCAGCCGCAGCGTTCCCCCGCGGACCGATTCTTTTCTGAGCGGCAGCGCGGCGGCTTCTTCCGCCGTCGCGTAACGAATGGCAACCGGGCGATCCTCCCAGACGATCCGGTTCGCCGCGTTCTCCGCCGCAGCGATTTCAGACGCTGTCAGCTCGCGCGCGAGATCGATCGTCGAGGACGCGGCGCCGAGATGAAAGCTGATCGTCCTCGCGCCGAACAGCTTGTCGAACGCCGCCGACAACACGTGCTGTCCGGTGTGCTGCTGCATGTGATCGAACCGCCGTCCCCAGTCGATGACCCCATGCACCCCCGCCCCCGGCGTCACCCCTGAGTCAGACCCCAGGTCTGACCGCGGTCTGACCTCGAGGACGTGTTCGATGGCGCCGCCGTTCGCGTCCAGGACGTCGACGATGCGGAATGGCCCGAGAGTGCCGGTGTCGAAAGGCTGGCCGCCGGACGTCGGATAGAACGCCGTGCGATCGAGCGTAACGATCAGGTGCTCGTCGCGCTCGGACACGTCGACGACCGTCGCGTCAAACTCCTCGAGATAGGGTTCGTTGTAGTACAGGCGTTCGGTCATCGGTTGCCGTACCGGTCGAAGCGGAGGGGCTCGGCGGCATCGTCGCGGGATCGACGCTCGGCAGCTCGAAGAAAAACGTCGCGCCGCCCCACGCGTTGGGACGGTGGCCGATGTTGCCGCCGTACGATTCGATGATGCCGTAGCTGACCGATAGCCCCAGGCCGGTCCCTTTACCGACCGGCTTGGTCGTGAAGAACGGCTGAAACAGCTTCGGCTCGTCTTCCGGCGTCACACCCGGCCCATCGTCGTGAACTTCCAGGCGGACCTTCTTCCCGACGTCGAACAGCCGGATCAGGATCCGGCCGCGATTGCGGCCGGTGGCTTCGATCGACTGCTGCGCATTGATCACGAAGTTCAGCGTGACCTGCTCGACCTCGGTGAAATTGGCGTACACCTTCCGCACCGTGTTCGACTCGACGTCGAGGGCGATCGACAAGTTGTCCAGGTCGCGCCGCCGTAGCTGGATGACCTCGGCGACGACGTCGCCCAGGTCGACCAGCGCGGGCGGACCGGTCTGCTGGCTGCTGAACCGGGACAGGTTGCGGATGATTTCGCGCGCGCGGCCGCTCTGCGTCTTGATGAAGGCGATTTCTTCGAGGACCTCCGGGCGGATGGTGCCGTCGCGCTCGAGGAGCTCGACCGTGCCGAGAATCGCCTGCAGGGGATTGTTCAACTCGTGCGCGACGCCCGACACGAGCACGCCAACGGCCGCGAGCCGCTCCTGCCGCACGACCTGACGCTGCAGCGACTGCAGCGTCTCGCGCATCTTGCGCTCCTGCTCGATTTGATGATCGAGCGCCTCGTGCGCCTGACGCAGGTTGGCCGCCATCGTGCCGAACCCGTCCTGCAGCTGCGCGAGCTCGAGGTTCGGCATCCGGCTCTTTCGCGGCGGCGATAGATCGCCGTCCGCAATCTGCCGCACCGCCGATCGCAGGCGGCCGAGATTGCCGCTGAGCAGATGCGCGAACCACAGGGAGACGATCATGATCGCCGCGATCGCCGACAGCCCGATCCCGAGATTGCGGCGCCACAAGTGCGCGATGCGCGCCGGCGCGACGCTCGTCGGAATCCCGACGCTCAGAAGCCACGGACCGCGATCCACGATCGCGTTGCCGAAGAAGCGCGGAATGCCGTCGACGCCGGCGAGCGTCCGAATCGCCGGCACATCGCGGAGCAGCGCCGGCGTCGACTGGACCACGGTTCCGATGTAGCGCTCCGCGTCCCGGCTTCGTGCGAGCACCCGGCTCTGCGAGTCGGTCAACGTGACCACCGAACCTTCGGGCAGCGGAATGCTGCTGAACAGCGTTTGCAGGCGCGCGAGGTTCAGGCCGATGCCGATTGCGCCGACGACGGCGTTCGACGTATTACGCACCGGATAGGCGAGGATGACCGTCGGCTTTCCCGAGACGACGCCAATGATCAGGTCGCTGACCACCGGCTTGCCGGTGGCGATGACTTCCTTGATGTACGGCAAGGCAGAGGTCACGCCGCGGTTCGGGGTTACCAGCGCAGACCCCATGATGGTGCCGTGGACGTCGGTCAGGACGATGTTGAGGAGAAGCGGCTGATCGCGCAGGACCGCGACGAACAGCTGATCGCTCGCGTCGCGATTCAGCGAGATTACCGTCGGGTTCAATATCAACGCGCTGGCGACCGAATCGACGCCCGACAAGTACTGATTGAGATACGCCGCGGCGGTAGTCGCGATCGCCCCCGCCTGTTCGCGCACCTCGACCTCGCGCTCGCGCTGCGTCAGAATGCCCGACCATACGACGGCGATCGCGAACGGCACGAGCAGCACGCCCGTGACGATGACGACCTGCCGACGGATGGGATAGCCGCGAAGAATGGACAAGGATTTGCGCGATTCTAGCCCATGACCAGAGGATCGGCGACGCCCGCTTCCCGGAATCCCTTGGCACGAATGACACAGCTGTCACAACGGCCGCACGGACGTCCACCCGGCTCCGGATCGTAGCAGCTGTGCGTCAGGCCGTAGTCGAGGCCAAGCTCGACGCCACGGCGGATGATCTCAGCCTTACTCAGCGCGATCAGCGGCGTGTGAACTCGAACCCTTGCGCCTTCGACACCGGCGCGCGTCGCCACCGCCGCAAGATGCTCGAAGGCACGGATGAACTCGGGGCGGCAATCGGGATAGCCAGAGTAGTCCAGCGCGTTCACGCCGATGACGATGTCGTGTGCCTCGAGCACTTCGGCCCAACCGAGGGCGAGCGACAGGAAAATTGTGTTGCGCGCGGGGACGTAGGTGGAAGGAATCTGAGATGCGATGTCAGGCGACGTCGGATCGCGGTCGCGAGGAACCGGGTCTTCCGAGGTCAGCGACGATCCACCGAAGGCGCGCAGATCGATGGTGATTTCCTTATGCTCTTCAACGACCAGCGCATGCGCCACCGCGCGCGCCGATTCGATCTCGCGCGCGTGACGCTGACCGTACGCAACCGTCAGCGCGTAGAGGGCGAACCCCTGGTGCTTCGCAATGGCTGCGGCCGTATACGAGTCCAACCCACCGCTGAGCAGGACGACCGCTTTCACACGCCTCGCGTCGTTGGCGACCAGATCAACTTGTGGAGCTGCAGCTGCAGCCGGGCCGGCAGGTGATCCGCCAGCATCCACTCCGAGAGCGTGCGCGGATCGAGGACGCCGTGCACCGGCGACATGAGGATCGCGGCGGCGCGGCGCGGGAGATCGTGGCGGGCGATGACGTCGCGGGCGAACTCGTAGTCGGCGCGATCCTGCACGACGAACTTCACCTGATCGTGAGGTCCGAGCCTGCCGAGATTCTCCCAGTCGTTCTTGTCGGCTTCGCCGCTCGCCGGACACTTCACGTCGACGATCTTCACCACCGCCGCGGGCACACGAGCGATCGACCGGTGGCCGCCGGTCTCCAGCATCACGGTCCGGCCCGCCGCCAGCAGCCGCGCCATCAGCGGATAGACATCGTCCTGCAGCAGCGGCTCGCCGCCGGTGATTTCGACCAGCGGGCACTCATGGCGGTCGACCTCCGCGACGACGTCGTCGATCGACATCTTGCGGCCTTCGTAGAAGGCGTAGGGTGTATCGCACCACGAACAGCGGAGGTCGCAGGCGGTGAGCCGGACGAACACGCACGGCTCTCCGGCGCGCGTCGACTCGCCCTGGATCGAATAGAAGATCTCGTTAACCGTGAGCACTTTGATTATTCTAGTGGACGGTCCCAGCAGACGGTGAAGCGACCGCATCGGACCTTGAACCACGAGCTTCGGGCCGTTCCAACGGAACGGCCCGCTCGACCATTCGCATAGAGGCGCCGCCAGATGGCGAAACCGACGTTCTACTGGAAGCCGACCTGAACCACCTGCAAGAACGCCAGAAGTTTTCTGGCCGAGTCGCACATCGACGTCAAGGACGTCGACATCAACAAGGAGCCGCCGGCGCGCGAGTGGCTGGAGAAGCACGTCGACGCCGATCGCTTCCTCGATTTCGTGAGCACGCGCAGCCCGGTCTGGAAGGAGCGTCCGCTGCCGAAGTCGAAGAAGGAAGCGATCGACCTGATGATGGAAAACCCGAACCTGATTCGCCGGCCGATTCTCATCAAAGGCGGGAAGACGATCTTTGGCTTCGACAAGGAAAAATACGACAAGCTCTGATCTCCGGATCGGGACGGCCGGATGGAACTACCCGTCCGGCAAGGGGACGTGGAACGGCGTCTTCTATCCCAAACCACGGCCAAAGGGCTTCGACGAGCTCGCGTTCTACGCCGAACACTTCGATACCGTCGAAGTGAATTCGACCTTCTACGGTCAGCCGCGCGCCGAGGTCTGTCGCGGGTGGGCCCAGCGGACGCCGCGCGGCTTCGAGTTCTCGGTGAAGCTCTATCAGAAGTTCACGCACCCCGGGATGTTCAAGGAGCGCGTCGCCAAGAGCCTGCCCGACGACGTTCGCGGGGAGAGCGGTGCGATCTCGTCGCTCGTGCGCCCGAACCTCGCGGACCTCGACGAGTTCCGCCGCGGCATCGAGCCGCTCGCGTCGAGCGGCAAGCTCGGCGCGCTGCTCGCGCAGTTTCCCGCGAGCTTCAAGGACTCGCCCGAGGCGCGGGAATCGTTGACTGGCCTGCTCCAGGCGTTCCGCGATTATCCAGTCGCCGTCGAGCTGCGCCACAAGTCATGGAGCGATCGGATCGCGGAGACGCTGACGCTCCTGAACGGCTTCGCGGCGGCGTGGGTGCAGATCGACGAGCCGAAATTCCGCTTCTCGATTCGACAGAACTACCTGCCCAACGTCGAAGGCTTCTACTACATGCGGCTGCACGGCAGGAACGTCAAGAACTGGTGGAAGCACGACAAGTCCGAGGATCGCTACGACTATCTCTACTCGGGCGAGGAGCTGCAGGAGTTTTCGGAAACCGCGGGCGCGGTGCGGCGGCTGGTGAAAAAGCTTTACCTCTACACGAACAACCACTTCTCGGCGAAGTCGGTCGCCAACGCCGCCATGATCAAACAGCAGCTGGGCGAGCCGATCGACGGTGAGTATCCGCCTTCCTTCCTCGAGCGGTATCCGGAGCTGAAAGGCGCCGCGAGAGCGACGGCTTCGCTCCTTCGCGCGTGACGCCGACGCGGGCGCAGTCGTCGTAGATCACGCACTCGCCGCAGCGCGGATACACCGGCCGGCACACGTTCTGTCCCCAGGTGACGAGATACAGATTGATGTACGGCCACCAGCGCCGATGCGTGGCCTTGTAAAGCGCCTGCTCGGTCTCCTCAGGTGTCCGCGTCGCGACCCAGCCGAGACGATTGGAAATGCGGTGCACGTGCGTGTCGACGCAGATGTTCTTCAGGCTCTTGAACGACAGGATCAAGACGAGGTTGGCCGTCTTTCGGCCAACGCCGGGCAGCGTCAGGAGCTCTTCCATCGTGCCGGGCACCCGGCCGCCGTGGCGCGCGACGATGATGCGGCATGTCTCCCTGACGTGCCTCGCTTTGTGGCGATAGAAGCTGACCGGATAGATGAGCCGTTCGATCTGCCTGGGGCTGAGCTTGGCCATCGTGCGCGGCGTGCGCGCGACGCGGAAGAGACGCGCCGACGCCGACGCCGTCACCGGATCGCGAGTCTGCGCCGACAGCATCGTCGAGATGAGCACCTCGAAGGGATCTTCCTGACTTTCTTCCGAGATTTTTTCGACGGCCGGCAGATCGAGATCGTCGATCGCGCGCGCGAGCGCGCGCATCACCGCGTGAACCGATCGTGACGATGGTTTGGTCATTACTTCACTTCGGCTAGTATAGGCGGTGGCCTTTTCATGAAGGAGGTCAGATGACACGCTTCTTGATGCTTGTGCTTGCCGTCGTTGCGTTGTGCGTGGGCCAGGCAGTCGGTCTGGACGCTCAGGCGAAGGCCAAGGCGATGAACGCGTCGGGCACGGTGAAGGCGGTGAGCGGCAACTCGCTGACCATCACCGCCGCCGGCGGCAAGGACATGACGTTCACCGTCGACAACACCACCAAGTTCGTCGGCAAGGGTCTGGGCACGAAAGCCTCGAAAGGTCCGATCACAGCCACCGATGCGGTCGCGTCGGGCGACAAGGTCCGGGTGACCTATCACGACACGGGTGGCACGCTGCACGCCGCGAACGTCAGCGTCACGATGAAGGCGACCGCCGGTAAGTAATCGGTTAACTACCGGAGCGTTTCGGCAGCGGCACCGGGTCGCGGCGATCGACGTAGATGGCGGTCGCTTCGTCCTGGTGCCGGGCGTCGATGTCGAGCGCCGAGGCGCGGCCGCCCTGCACGTACGCGGGCTGCATCCCCGTGTCGATTTGAATCACCCGGCCATCGAACCGCGACGTGATGCGGGCTGTCGGCGTCACCGTATGGGCAATGACCTGGGCTCGCGCACCGAGCGCTGACAGAATCTCACTCACCTGCGGCGCGAACGATTCAGGTTCCTGCGCCAGCCCGCGGTACCACAGCGGCCCGTCGACTCTCGCCGTCAGACTCTCGAGCGGCGCCGCGCGGGTCTTGTCCAGGTCGTCAGTGAGCTCCCGCTGGACTTGTTCGTTGATCGCGGCGCATCCCATCGGCGCGACCGCCGGACTGATCCCGCCGTGCGCGAACACGATGCCGTTAATCTTGATCGTGACCGGCAACCGCCGCAGCCAGCGCCCATATTCGCCGTCGCGGCCGAATGCCTCGCGCATCTCGACGAATCCCGGCGGCGTCTGCGCCAGCGCGAGATCGCGCTCGGCATCGCTCGGAAACTTCAGCGTCTTGAAGTAGCGGTCGCGGCGCTTCTCGGAGTCGGGGGTCGCGAAGGCGTCGTATTCGCCGGGCACCGTCAGCCGCAGGTCGCCGAGCATTCGCGCCACTTCATGGTTGCCGAGGAGCACGTGCGCCTGTCCTCCGGCTGACTGCGCCTCGCGTTCGAGGCGGCGGAGCAAGTCGAGCGCCTTGCGCGAATCGCCGCCGCGATCCACGACGTCGCCGAGCTGAACGAAGTGGGTTTTGCCGCCCGCCCAGCGCCCGCCGGCGTCGACAATCCCCGCAGTTTTCAGAATCTCGAGGAAGCGATCGGAGGCGCCGTGGACGTCTCCAACGGCGACGATGTGTTCGACGTTGTCCCACTCGCAGGGGCTTGCCCCACCGGCTGGCGCCTGCGCCGCCGCGACGGCGACGAGCAGCGCGGCAAGGCGCGCGATCGAGCCGCGGACGATCTTTGGCGACCGACTGCTGGTCATGCAGGCGGCACCGGTGTCAACGGCGGACGGCCGGCAAGGACGGCCAGCACGTTGTCGACCGCCAGATCGGCCATCGCCGTTCGCGTTTCGGTGGTCGCGCTCGCGAGGTGCGGCACCAGCAGCACGTTGTCGAGCGAGAGCAGATCCGGATGCACCGCCGGCTCGTTCTCGTAGACGTCGAGCGCGGCCCCGGCGATCAAATGCTGCTGCAGCGCCCACGCCAGCGCCGCTTCGTCCACGACCGGGCCGCGAGCCGTGTTGATCAAATACGCCGAGCGCTTCATCCGCGCCAGCGCCTTTCTGTCGATCAGATGGCGTGTCTCGGGCAGGAGCGGCACGTGCAGCGAGACGATGTCTGACGTATTCAGCAGCCGATCGAGGGAGACGTTCTCCGCGTTCGGCAGGTCGACGTCGCGCGGCTCGGTATAGACGACGCGCACGCCGAACGCCGGAGCGCGAGCGGCGACTGCCGCGCCGATGCGGCCGACGCCGACGAGTCCCAGTTGTTTGCCTCGCAGCTCCATGCCGAGCATGAAGTCGAGCGCCCACCCCTTCCATTGCCCGCTGCGTACGACGCGCTCGCCTTCCGACAGCCGCCGCGTGATCGCGAGAATCATCGCCCACGTGAAATCGGCGACCGACTCGGTCAGCACGTTGGGTGTATGGGTGACGACGATGCCGCGCGAGTGGGCGTAGGGAATGTCGATGTTGTTGTAACCGACGGCGACGTTGGCAATCACCTTCAGCTTCGGCCCGGCGTCGATGAGCGCTCGATCGATGGGATCGGTGAGCAGGCTGACGAGCGCGTCCTTGTCGGCCACGCGTTTGCGGAGCTCGGCCGGGTCGATCGCCGTATCGCCCTGATAGAGATCGACAGTAGCCGCGGCTTCGAGCTTCGAGATCACCGCCGACGGCAGTTTACGGGTCACGAGGACAGAAGACATGTCAGTGGCCATAGGACAAGCAGTAGCCGCAATGGTTGCAGCGAACCGACGGTTCGATGAGGCACGCGCCGTCGCCATCGCTGCCGCGCGCAAGCGGCAGCAGGCCGTGGCTGGCGTGGATGGCGGGCACGATCGCGTCGGATCCGCCGACAGCAGACGGCGGCGACGGCGAGCCGAGGTGCCTCGTGATCGACTCGCGGATCATCGCGCGCAACTCTTGTTCAGTCATCGATCGTCACGGTGTCGACGATGCCGATGATGGCCGCGTCCACCGGCGCCCCTTTCTTTCCGAGCGCCTCGCCCGCCGCGCGTCCTTCGAGGACGACCAGCACCTTCTCGTCGACGCCGGCGCCCACGCTATCCACCGCGAGGAGCGCCGCCCCGCGCGGCGTGTCGTCGACGTTCAGCGGCTGCACCAGCAGCAGTTTCGCGCCCTCGAACTTGCGATGCTTTTGCGTCGCGACGACGCTCCCCACGACGCGGCCAATCTGCATCAGCCCAGATCCCAGTGATCGATGATGCCGACGATCCCCGCGTCCACCGGCGGCTCGGCGGGATGGAACGGAAAGCTCGCTTCCTTGCCGCGGACGAAGAACACGTACTCGCCGACGCCG